>CBFGSN010000021.1:0-25652 GCA_965651435.1 uncultured bacterium
AATATACAGCCGATTACCTCGGGAATGCCGAGCGCGGATTGGAACGAATTCGGGGTGATCGTCATTTTATGTGCGTTACGGCCGAAGGAGAAACCCGGGCCGCCGAATCAAATTCTAAGCGTAAATGAACTTCGAGTAAATGTTTGACTGGAGGCGGCGATCGGAATCGAACCGATGAATAAAGCTTTTGCAGAGCTCTGCCTTACCACTTGGCTACGCCGCCGTTTTGCGGAAAACCGCTGCAAGTATTTTACAGCATTTGAAAGAACTGAAGCGACGATTCGGCCGAAAACCTTCACGTCGCTCCTAAAAGTTTGGAGCGGGAGACGAGGGTCGAACTCGCGACTTCGACCTTGGCAAGGTCGCGCTCTACCACTGAGCTACTCCCGCATCGCAAATGATAATTTTACCGACTCGGAAAGAATTGTCAAGTAACAGCTTACGTAAAGTTTCCATCAGCCGCCTTCCGGTCCTTTTTCATCGGCGGCGTCGGGTATGTTCATTTTTCCGCGAACGTGTAATACGGCGGCGGCGACAGGGAAGAGCGTCCACTAAATCCACCTTTGTCCACACCCGTGTCCACAGTGGTGTCCACACCCTTGTCCACACCCGTCCCGTTCCGCTAACATCTGTGCCTGCAATACTTACGCGTTTCGTTACAGGTGGAACGCCCGTCATTTGTTTGAGCAGCTTTTCTTCTTGTTTTCAAAGATCCCGGCGGTCATTTTTCCGCAGCTTCGCCAAGATCAGAATAGCATCCTCCGGAATTGAAGATCCGATGGAATCGATGAAATTCCGCGGTTGGATGATCCGGCTCCATCTTTAAGAGCGGCCCGGAAAAGCTGCGTCCGTATTCCCGGAAGAATAAAGCTCCAAAATTAGATCTACTGTATTTTTATTGGTTCCGATGCGGCCGTTGCCGGCGACCCTTCACTCACGCGGATCACGCCCGTTTGATCCATAAAAATACTAAAGTTATCCGACCGGCGCGGTTCGGCAGAGATCGTGTATTCCGTGTCCGTCGTGGTCGTTCTATACCGATAGGCGGGATCGCCGATGAAGTTCGTATCGATAAGGCCATGGCTTCTAAGCTCTTCCGGCTTTCCATAACGGCCTTCGGTGGCGTTGAAGTAAAGCTGGGCTCCGCGATACTGACGAAATCTTTCCAGAGCCTCGATAGCGTCCAAACGGGAACGCGTTCGCACGCATGCGAACGACATTATCACGCTCACGAGTATAGATCCCAAAAGAATTCTGTCGATCCTCACCACCGCCTCCATTCTTTCTCGCTTATATTCTCGCATATTTATACTCGATCGCGGCGGTTTTGTTCCGAGATATCCGTGAGCTTGAATGCAAAAGCAGCCCCGAAAAACCTCGGAGCTACTTTGAAGTATTACCTTAACTGTGACACGTTAATTATTGAATAGTAAGATCTTTAACAAAGCTCCAATCGCCGCTCGGACTTATCTTTACATTGCCGATGCGTTTGTTCGCGACGACCATATTTGCCGGATACCAGAGCGGGAACAGCGGCATATCGTCGCTGATCAAAGCCCAGGCCTCGATGTATTTTTGCTTTGCCACCTCGCGGTCGCGTGCGTTTTCAGCGGCAACAAGGATCTCATCCACCTGTTTATTTGTATATCGGCTGCGGTTACAGCACGAAACGTTCGGGCCCGGGATCTTCGTTGATGAGAACAGATCGCGAAGGAATATCGGGTCCTGATTGCCGCCGATCCACGTGCCGGTATTCATCTGAAATCCGCCCTGGGCAAGTTGTTCGCGAAGCACGTTAGATTCGACCGTTTCGATGCGGACGTTCAGCCCGACATCTACGAGCGAGCTTTGAATTACTTGTGCGTATTGATTTACGGCCGTGTTTCCGGCGCTGTATTTGAAAACGATCGGTTCGTTCTTATAACCCGATTCTTTTATCAGCTCACGTGCCTTGTCCGGGTTGAAGGTGTATTCCGTTCCGGGGCTGTACGCCCAAGATTGCGGCGGCAGGATCGAATGAGCGATCTTCGCCTGGCCAAAAAGAAGTTCGTCGATTATCTTTTGCCGGTCGATCGCATAGCCGATAGCCTGACGGACCTTTTTGTTATCAAGGACGTCAGATTGCGTGTTCAAACCCAGATATTGAATGTTCGAACCCTCGAACTGCTGCACGGTAAGGTTCGGCGCTTTTTCAAGAAGCTTCAGTGAATCCGGCGGCAGATTTGACGGAACCGGTGCGATATCGACGGCTCCCGTTTGCAGTTCGGATTGCAAAGCGCTGGCGTCCGTGATGGTTTTGACACGGATCTTTCCGATCGTCGCGGGACCGTCCCAATATTCGGGAAATGCCGCTAACTCCAATATATTCTGTGATTTATCAAGGCTGACAAATTTGAACGGGCCTGTCCCGACGGGCAACTCTGTTTGAGTGTCGGCCGTGCCCTGAGCGATGATCGGGATCGCCACGAGGTTCGACAAAAGCTGATTTACCAGAGCGGGCCGCGTCACCTTGAACACGACGGTCAGCGGATCGGGCGTTTCGATGGAAACGATATGCGCGACACGGCGGTTCTTTGTGTTGTCCGCCGGATCGGGTTCCGTTTCAAAGAACGCACCGGATTTATAGCCTTTCTTTTCGAATAACGTATCGAACGTGTATTTTACATCGGCCGACGTAAAAGCCGCTCCGTTGTGGAACTTCACGCCGTCATGCAAAGTGAACGTGACTGTCGTTCCATCTTCGGCAACGTCGATCTTATCGGCAAGTTCGCCGACGTATTCGAACTTTTCGTTCTTTTTCACGAGCGAATTAAAGAGCAGATTGCGAACGCGGTCGGCGGCGGCGTCGGATGCGCTCGACGAAATAGTATCGAGTCCCGAGAATTTTTCCGGCAATGCGATCGTGATCGAATCATTGCTGATGCGGCGGCACGAACTGCCCATTGCCAATACGGATATAAAGACTATAAGAATAAATTTATACAAAAGGATTCTACCTCCAGAGAAACTAACTAATTTTTTCCCGAAATTGCGACATATCTTCTGAAAGCTTTTGGAACGTTTCGGAAGAGAAGTTCGGAAACCTGAGGGATCGTTGTTTTAATGCCGTGATGCGGTCCAAGGAAGCATTCAGCCGGCCTTCGCTCAAACGGCCATCGGCCGCGGCCGTTTTTAATGCGTCGAGAGCTTCGTAGATCGAATCGACACCGGCGCAAATAGCCGCCATATCGCTGCCGGCAAGTATTGCCATTACGGCTGCTTCGCCCACGCCGTATTCGTTGACTATCGCTCCCATTTCCAGGTCATCCGTGATGACCGGACCGGCGAAACCGAGTCTTTCCCGTAAAAGCCCATTGACGAAATTCCGCGAAAGCGAAGACGGTAAAAGTTTGCCATTTACATCGGCTTCCTGCAAGTCGGTTTCGGGAAATGCCGCATGTGCGACCATCACCGCGTCAAGCGTTCCTGACGGCATAAGTGCTTTATACGGAAGAAGATCAAAGGCTTGCAGTTCGCTTAAACTCAGCGGAACGGACGGTAATTTTGCGTGCGAATCAACCGCGGCGGCACCAAGTCCGGGGAAATGTTTTCCACATGTGAAAATCCCTTTTTGATGCAGGCCGCGGGCATAAGCTCCCGCAAGAGCGACGACATCTTCGGCGGAACGGCCGAAAGCACGCGAATATAGACCGTTGTCCGTTCGTTCGCGAGCATCGTCGATCACGTCCAGAACCGGCGCGAAATTCATATTGAATCCGAGCAGGGAAAGCGCGTCACCGGTGATCTCGCCCAGAGTTCGTGCGTTGTCGGTAGTCCTGATCAAAGCCGCCGCCGGCATCGGCGTAAAAATGCGTTTTAGGCGATCGACCGTGCCGCCTTCCTGATCGATGCTGATAAGCGGTTCTATTTTCGACAAATTCCTGATGGCATCGGTAAGTTCGCGTGTCTGTTCTGCCGACCTGATATTTCGGGCGAAAAAACACACGCCGCCGGGGCGAATATCGTTAAGGAGTTTTTCAGTTGCCGCGTCCGCCTCAGCTCCGGGAATGCCGACGAAGAGAAGTTGACCAAGTTTTGAGTCGCTGGAATCCGCCATTTTATTAAAGTGTTAATTGAACTGTCGCCGTTCCGACACTTAAGGCAAAGCTTCAGATAATATCTTTCTGGATATCCGCCAACAGCGTCCTCAGTTCGTTCGCGTCAGTGTTTTTCGCATCGATCTTTCGGATGCGCTCGATCACTCCGTCATTTGCCGCCGTAAAAAGCGAAACCTGCGTGGCCGCTTTCTTTCCCGCCGCCGCGGCGAGTCCTTTCGTTTGTTCTTCGGCAAAAACGGCAAGCTCATATCGTTCGAGCCGCGAAAGAACTTCCTTTGCTCGTTCGATCACGATCTGCGGCAAACCGGCCAGCCGTGCGACCGCGATCCCATATGATTTCGACGATTTTCCTTTCTGAAGCTTGTGCAGAAAAACGACCTCGCCGTTCTCTTCGGTCGCCGTTATTTGATAATTTTTTGCGCCCGGAAGATTTTCGGCGAGTTCGGTCAATTCGTGGTAATGCGTCGCAAAGATCGTCTTTGCCGAATGCTCGGGCGAATTATGCAGAAATTCGGCCACCGACCAGGCGATCGAAAGCCCGTCGAAGGTCGATGTGCCGCGGCCTATTTCGTCGAGTAATATAAGGCTTTTCGGCGTCGCGTTATGCAGTATCGCCGCCGTTTCGGTCATCTCGACCATGAACGTCGAACGCCCTGATGTTATGTCATCGGACGCGCCGACACGGGTCCAAATGCGGTCGACGATCGGAAGCCGGGCTGACGTCGCCGGAACGAACGCCCCGATCTGAGCAAGTATCTGTATTATCGCCACCTGGCGGAGGATCGTGGATTTTCCGCCCATGTTCGCACCGGTGACTATCAGTAAACGGTCGGTCGAATTATTGAGGTACGTGTCATTCGGAATGAACGAGCCTTTCGTGTTCGCTTCGATCATCGGATGACGGCCGTTCTTTATTTCGATCTCGTCGCCGTCGTGAAGCTGCGGCAGAACATAATTTCGACGCGCCGCCGTTTCCGCAAGTGCGGCCAGGGCATCAAGCGTCGCAAGGGCGCGTGCCGTCGATAAAAGTTTCGGTGTTGCGTCACGTGCCGCCGAACGCACCTGATCGAATAATTCTGCTTCGAGCGACGCGATCTTTTCTTCGGCGCCGAGGACCTTCGCTTCCCAATCTTTCAGCGCTTTTGTCGTAAAACGTTCCGCGTTCGCCAGCGTTTGCCGCCGTTCGTAATCGTCCGGAGCTTTCGAAACGTTGCCTTTTGAAATTTCGATGTAATAGCCGAATACGTTGTTAAAGCGTATCTTTAAGTTTTGTATTCCCGTGCGTTCTCTTTCTTCGGTTTCGAACGATGCGATGGTGCGTTTCGCGTTGGTCGAAACATCCCGGAGTTCGTCCAATTCCGCGTTAAACCCGCTGCGGATAACGCCGCCGTCGCTGACGTTCACCGGCGGTTCGTCGGTAATTGCTCTTTCGAGCAGGCCGCGAAGGTCGGGAAGTTCAAATATATTCTCACTCAGAACCTGCAGAAGCAGCGAACTAACATCGGCTAAGGTTTGGTTTACCGTGGGCGTTTTCTCAAGTGATACTTTAAGGTTTACCAGATCACGAGGCGTTGCATTGCCCAGGTTCAGCCGCCCGACAAGCCTTTCAAGGTCACCGACTTCCTTCAATAAGAACCGAACTTTATCCCGCAGGATCGAATCCGAAAGTTCCTCGACCGACGCGATCCGCGTTTGGATCTCGCTGCGTTTGACCGAAGGCCGCAAAAGCCACGAACGAAGAAGCCGCCCGCCCATTCCGGTCACCGTTTCATCGATCGTGCCGAGCAGGCTGGTTTTCGTGTTACCCGACGCCGATTCTATGATCTCAAGATTTTTGAGCGTCAGAGCATCGAGGACCATGAAATCTGCCGAATCGATGAATTTTATCGATGTTATGTGTCCCGCCGAACTTTTCTGAGAGTGTTTCGCATATTCTAAACATGCCCGAGCGGCACGCAAGGCTTCGGTGCGGCCGCCGATGCCGAAGGCGGTGAGTTCCGCAACGCCGAATTCACGTTCGAGAAATGCTTCCGCATCCGAGCGCTCGAACGAAGCATCGTCAAGCATGGTAACGGCGGCATTTAACGCGGTATTCACCGGTTTTGCTTCGTCATTTTCGATCAAGCCGGAGTTGTCGTTCTCCGCAAAAAGCGTATGGCGGAACGGCGCGCGTTCCGAACGCGGACACAATATTTCGCGCGGGCCGAAATTTTCGACATCGTCCAAAAGCTGCCGAAGGGCGTTCGCTCCGGTCCGTTCAGTGGCGAAGAATTCGCCGGTCGAAAGGTCCAGAAACGCACCGCCGAACTTTTCGGATGTGCCGCAAACGGCGGCTAGAAATACCGGTTCGCGGGCTTCGACAAGCTGCGGGTCGATCGCCGTTCCGGGCGTGATCACGCGAACGACCTCTCTGTTTACAAGCTTCGTTCCTTTGCCGGCGGGTTCCGTTTGTTCACAGATCGCGACGCGATAGCCTTTTTTTACAAGGCGTGCGATATAATTTGCCGCCGCGTGATGCGGAACGCCGCACATCGGCATCGGGTTCGGGGAATCTTTGTGGCGCGCGGTCAGGGTTATATCAAGCTCGCGCGAACCGATGAGCGCGTCTTCGTTGAACATCTCGTAAAAATCGCCGAGTCGAAAGAACAACAGCGTTCCGGGATAGTTCTTTTTGATATCGAGATATTGCCGGAGCATCGGCGTGAGCTTTTCCATACCGTGAACAAAGTTTAACGAAAATAGGGAAACATTTAAAACCGATGTTTTCCAATACTACGTCAATTTGGTAAGATATTCATTTATTAGTATCTTAGCAATTGATGCGGGAGATCATATTTTAGAACAACGTTTGCGGTCATTGCGCAATCCAAACCGTTATAAATTAATCCAGCTCATTTCTTTTCCGGAGCCAAATTTTATGAAGATGTTGTTCAGAACGCTAACCGTTTTTATTATTTTTGTTTCAGCCTGCATCGGGGCACAGGCCCAAACCAAGGGTGAAACGCCTTTGCCGCAAAATGCTCCGATCTCAACGGCCATCGCACTTAACGGAAACGAACGATACAGGATCGGTTTTCAGGATACGCTTGAGATCCAGGTTTACGGCCAGCCGAAACTTACTCAGCGCGTGACCGTGAATCCGAACGGGACGATCAATTTGTTCCGACTGCCTGATCCGGTCGTCGCGGTATGCAAGACCGAAAGGGAACTTTCTGACGCTATCGCCGCCGCATACGAAAAAGATTACCTTCGCGATCCGCAGGTAAACGTTGTTGTCGCGGAACAGCGGTCGCAGTCATTCGCCGTCATCGGGGCGGTCGAAAAACCGGGAAATTATTTCATCAACCGTAAGGTAAGATTACTGGAACTTCTTGCCCAGGCCGGCGGACCAAGCAGAGATGCGGGTTCGCGGCTCGTCGTCGCACGAACCGGCAGTTCGTCCGATTGTAAAATGGGGACCAACGACAGCGCCGATGACGATCTCGAACTGCTTACATTCAAGCTGAACGACGTGCTGGAGGCAAAACGCGACCTGATAATGCAGCCGGGCGATATCGTGTCCGTTATGGATTCGGATTTTGTATATGTTTACGGAAACGTCAATCGTCAGGGAAAGATCGAAATGAAGGAGCCGATCACGTTGACACAGGCGATCGCCTCTGCCGAAGGCCTGAAGCCCGCGACCGAGAAAGACAGTGTCAGGGTTTTTCGACAAAAGCCGGACAGCATGGAAAGAGAAGAATTCGTTTACGATCTTACGGACATAGAAAAGCGTAAGGTGGAAGATCCGTATCTTCAGCCAAACGACATTGTGGCGGTCGATGATGACAAGGTCAAGGGAATATTAAATTCTATCAAGACCGGCCTGACGCAAGGAATTCCGTCGATCTTTTACAGAGTTCCGTGATCCATTTATCGAATAAATGAAAGACAGCAGAGAGATCATAAAAACCGCCTCGTCCGAACCAGCGGAACTTGAACGTCCGTTCGAGGCATCGCTGACGCCGACCGGCCGCTACCAGAATTACCGCGATCAGGAATTCAGCGAAGGGCTGCAGCTTCTGGATTATTGGCGCGCGATACGCAAACGCTTATGGCTCGTCGTCGGCATAGCGGTCATATGCACGGTCCTGGCCGCCATATATATGGCGCGAAAACCGGACGTATTCATGGCGACCGCGGTCGTGCAGGTTGATAATGAGCAGATCAATCCGGAAGTTGCGACCAGCGACCGTCAGCGTGTTTTGGCGAATCCGGATCCGTCGTATTTCAACACACAGCTCAGCCTGCTGAACAGCGACAGCCTGATCCGCCGTGTGATCAAGGAACACAGCTTCGACACGAACAAGGAATTCAACACCGCGGTCAAGAATCAGAAAAATGGTTCGGCTCTGCGTGGTATGCTGCGGGCGATTGGGCTCGCCAGCGATGTCGAAAAAAAGGATGACGGCAGCGATGAAAGTTCGCCGCTGACGGATTCCTCATTGGTTTCCGCGGACGAGATCGCCGAAGCCGTTAGGCTCGAACCTTACGTCAAACTCATACAGCGTGACCTTGGGGTCGAACCGGTCCGCGAATCGCGTGTAACCGTCAAGGACACACGGCTTATTGAAATATCTTACCGTCACACAGATCCGGAGCTTGCCGCCGCCGTCGTTAACAGCATCGGCGAAACGTTCGTCAACGCGAACCAGGAAAAGCGTTCCGGCACGAACCGGAAAACCAGTGATTTTCTGCAGGGCCGGATCGCGGATCTTCAATCACAGATACGCTCGGACGAGGTAAAGCTTGTCGATATGAAGGCCGAGGAAGGCATCCTGAAGACCGGTGAGAATCAGACGATCGTGCTTGACCGCCTGTCAGCTCTGAACAAAAGCCTTTTGGAAGCGGAGAATCGCCGGAAGAATGCCGAGGCTCAATATAATGCCGTCAAAGACGATCCCGAAGCAATGAGGGCTTTGGCCGAACGCGAAACGATACAATATACGGCGGAAAGGGAAAATTCCATACTCGCTTTGCGCAACAGCGTCGAAAAGGACATCAACACTCTTCGGGCCAACCGCCAGCGAATGCTTGTAGAGCTGAAAGAAAGAGCTCCTGAGATAATCGAGATCGACCGACAGATCCAAAGCCTGGAAGATTCGATCGCAAAAGCTGTCGAAAAAAATAATAGAGAATTAAAAGAATTTCGCGAGAATACGACGACCGCGATCTTAAAAGACCTGCGAACAAAATATATTCAGGCAAAGAGCGAAGAGGATAAGATACGCGCCGCCTTTGACAGGCAATATGCCGAGGCACAGGGACAAAATACCGGAGCCGTGATGCTCCGCCTTTTGGAACAAAATATCGAAACGAACAAAGGCTTTCTCGAAGATCTTCAGAAACAGCAAAGTTCGAACGACGTTGCCGCGCAGGGAACCGACAACAATATTCGCGTCCAGAGTTTCGCGATACCGCCGAAAACTCCTGTTTCGCCCAGCCGGACGATAACCGTTCTCGGAGCACTTTTCCTTTCCACGCTTTTTGGCATGGGACTGGCACTTTTCCTCGAATACCTGGATGACACCATCCGTTCGACGGACGAGATCGAAAATTATCTGCAGCTTCCCGCACTTGCGGCAATACCTTCGATAGATTCGACGGTCAAGCGCAAACTCCTGCTGGTCGGTTCGGGCGGCGAAGAGTCGGATGCTCCGGGTACGTCAGAACTTCTTATAAGCGCAGATTCGCGTTCGTCGCTTGCCGAAGCATACCGGCAGCTTCGAACATCGATCCTTCTGTCAACGGCCGGCCATCCGCCGAAAACACTGCTGATCACGTCGAGCCTTCCGGCGGAAGGCAAAACGACGACCGCGACAAATACGGCTATCAGCCTGGCCCAGACCGGCGCCAAGGTTTTGATAATAGATTCGGATATGCGCCGGCCGCGGCTTCATTCGCTGTTCAATTTAACGAACGGTGAAGGACTAAGCACACTGCTTTCAAGCAAGCTGGCCGAGGCCGAGATCGCGAAAGTTATAAAATACGACGAAGGCACGAAGCTGAACATAATGACATCCGGGCCGATACCGCCGAATCCCGCGGAACTTATCGGGTCCGAACAGATGGCAAAGCTTCTTAAGATGCTGCAGTCGAAGTTTACGCATGTCGTTGTGGATTCGCCGCCGATCGCGTCGTTCACCGACGGTGTTTTGATCGCGTCGATGGTTGATGGTGTGATCCTTGTCGTTCATTCAGGAAAGAGTTCACGGCAGATCGTCCGCCGCGCTCGTCAGCTCCTGATGGACGTCGGAGCCCGGATCGTCGGAGTCGTGCTCAATAACGTAAATCTTCGGGCACAGGACAATTATTATTACTATCAGTCGTATTATCACGGCGACAGTTATGTAGCCAGCCAGGAGGAAGACGAAGAATAGGTCATTCATTCGCCTCTTGTTGCTATGGATCTTTCGGACAGATCGATATTCGTCGCCGGAGCCAACGGAATGGTCGGCCGGGCCGTTGTCAGGGAATTGACCCGACACGGACACGAGCGTCTATTGACGCCTTCGTCGGTGGAACTCGATCTTACCAACCAAAAAAGCGTTAACGATTTTTTCGCCGCCGAGCGTCCGCAGATCGTCGTGGTTGCGGCGGCACGTGTCGGCGGCATCGCCGCGAATAACGAGTTTCGTGCGGATTTTATATACGAAAATCTGATGATCGAAGCGAACGTGATCCAAGCCGCTCATTTATATGGAACGGAAAAGCTTTTGATGCTCGGGAGTTCGTGTATCTATCCGAAAAATGCGGAACAGCCGATGCGCGAAGAGGAACTTTTATCCGGCTATCTCGAATTTACGAACGAACCGTATGCGGTTGCGAAGATCGCCGGGATCAAGCTTTGCGAAAGCTATTATCGTCAACACGGCCGAAACTTTCTCAGCGTAATGCCGACAAATCTTTACGGGCCGCATGACAATTTCGATCTTCGGTCGTCCCACGTCATACCGGCGCTTATCCGCAAGTTTCACGAGGCGAAAGAAAGCGGAGCGAACACCGTCGAGATATGGGGAAGCGGGAAGCCTTTGCGCGAATTCATGTATGTTGACGATCTCGCCTCCGCCGTCGTTTTTGTGTTGGAAAATGTCGAGGCGGATGATATCTACGGGCTTGGGATCTCGCAACTGAATGTAGGTACCGGCAAGGACATTTCGATCAAGGAAACGGCTGAGATGATCGGCGATATCGTCGGATTTACCGGCGAAATTGTTCACGATACTGAAAAACCGGACGGTACGCCGAGAAAACTTCTGGACGTGTCGCGGCTTGCCGATCTTGGTTGGAGATACACCACCGAACTTCGCGAAGGACTCGAATCTACTTATAAATGGTACCTTGACCACGAAGATAAGGCCCGCAAACTCGCGGCGGTTTAAGTAAGTCAAAATGAAAAAAGCACTGATCACCGGCATCACAGGACAGGACGGCAGCTATCTCTGCGAATTGCTGCTCGAAAAAGGATACGAAGTCCACGGAATCATCCGCCGTTCCAGCTCGTTCAACACGGGCCGGATAAACCACCTTTATGAAAACCCGGAGATCCTTGATAAAAGGATGTTCCTGCATTATGGTGACCTTATCGATGCCAGCAGTTTGAATCGGCTTTTGGAAAAGATAGAACCGGATGAGATCTATAATCTCGCCGCTCAAAGCCACGTAAAGGTGTCGTTCGACATTCCGGATTACACGGCGCAGGTTGACGGGCTCGGCACGCTCCGTTTTCTGGATGCAATTCGCGAAACCGGATTGAAACAAGTAAAGTTTTACCAGGCATCGACGTCCGAGCTTTACGGCAAGGTGCAGGAAACGCCCCAATCGGAAACGACGCCGTTCTATCCGCGTTCTCCATACGGCGTCGCAAAGCTTTTTTCATATTGGACCGTCGTGAATTTTCGTGAGGCATACGGCATTTTCGCGTCGAACGGAATTCTTTTTAATCACGAAAGTCCAAGACGCGGTAAAACCTTTGTAACCAAAAAGATAACGCGTGAAACCGCACGTATCGCTTTAGGTGAATCGGATCGTCTTTTGCTCGGGAATTTGGACGCGAAGCGCGATTGGGGCTACGCGCCGGAATATTGTGAAGGAATGTGGCGGATACTTCAGCACTCCGAGGCCGACGATTTCGTGATGGCGACCGGCGAGACGCATTCGGTTCGCGAGTTCGTCGAACGCTCGTTCGATGCTATCGGTGTCGGCATTGACTGGACCGGCAGCGGCGTCGAAGAAAAGGGAGTCGCATGTAATATCGATACCGATAAGCTCCGTGCAAAGACCGGAACCGACGAAGTCCACATATCCGAAGGCGGAGTTATCGTCGCGGTTGATCCGGGCTATTTCCGGCCGACCGAGGTCGATCTGCTTTTGGGCGATCCGACAAAGGCGAACAATGTTCTTGGATGGAGAGCAGAGACGTCATTTGCGGAACTTGTCGAACTGATGGTCGCCGCCGACATAGAATTCGTACGCAACCCGATCCTTGATTATTGATCTCCGATGCCGAATGTAAAGATCGAAGCCGTAACGCCGGTGCACAACCGCCGGGACATCACGCTTGAATGCCTAAGGAGCCTTTTGTCCGTTGATCTCACGGGCATTGATCTTTCGATCACGATCGTGGACGATGGTTCGACCGACGGCACATCAGAAGCTGTTGCCGCCGAATTTCCCAATGTAAATTTGATCCGCGGCGACGGAGATCTTTGGTACACGGGCGGGATGAACGTCGGTATGAAGGCCGCGCTCGAACGCGAGCCGGACTTTATTCTCGGTTTTAACAACGATTCCGTATTCGATAAAAACTTTCTAAGGTCAATGCTCGGCGTGGCGACCAGCGTTCCGCGTTCTGTCGTGGGAGCCGTGTTGATCGATTGGGAAGACAAGAACTCGATCTTTCAAGTTTCGCCGGAATGGAGATTTTGGCGCGGCGGCGTTCGCCACTGGCATCACCAGACGCTGGACACGATCCCGACGGAACCGTGGGAAGTTCCGATCATCGTCGGAAACTGTCTTCTGGTCCCGGCCGATGCGATCCGCGAAGCCGGTCTTATGAATGAAAGCCTTTTGCCGCAATTCGGCGACGCCGGATTTACGCCGTCAATGCGGCGGCTCGGCTGGCGGCTTTTGATCGACCCGAACGCGCATGTTTACTGCAAGCCGAATGACGTTCCTGTCCGTTTTGGTTCGCTTTCGGCAAAGGACAAATTCAAAGCCCTGTTTACCGACAAATTCAGCCCGCATAGTTTGCGGCGGCGGCTTTATACAAATATGTTCACGGCACCGAACAAAGCGTTGGGATTCGGCGCGACAATGGTTTTTTATCTGCGGTATTTAATGGGCCGAAATCTTGAGGGAAGTTGGGGCAGCGGACAGGCCGAACGGCCGCTAGCCGAAACATTTGCGGATAAGGTCGTGTCGCGGAGCAATGGCCAATGAGTGAGAAACCGCAGATCGTGTTCGTATGGAATTATCTGAATTGGGGCGGCGCTCAGATCTATCTTCTTGCCGTAATAAAAGAGGCCGGCGAGAGCCGCGACACGCTTGTTATCCTTCCAAGGCGTTCGCCGAACACGATCGTTAATTTTCTTAATGAACTCAATGTCAGTTACGAATTCAGCGATCATCCGATCGACCTGTCGCCGGCTCCGACCGTTTACAGCAAAATAAAGCGGCAGGCAAAGCGCATCAACGCCGAAATGCGCACGTTTTTTCGGCTTCGCAAATTCGATCCGAAACGAACTGTTTTTCACGTGGAGGTTGCACCGTGGCAATCGCTCGCTTTTCTTTCGGCGATGTCGTTAACGGGCCGCAAAACGGTCGTGACGATGCATAATATAATGTCGTCGGCCGGTTCGTCCTTTCGCGACAGACTTTGGAAATTACGGCTGAAAGCGGCGTCGCGGCTCAAGAATTTTCGGATCGTCGCGTCGAACAAGGACACCAGGGACCGATTGAGGCCGTACGTGACCGGGAAGTTTTGGGACAAGGTCAAGGTCGCACCGACGGCGGTCGATCCGGTTCAGATAGATTCGGTTTTGAAAAATGCACCGCCGCGCGAAAGCCTTAGGCAAAGGTTCGGTATCGGCGTCGATGAATTTGTCGTTCTTTCGGTCGGGCAGTTCATCGACAGAAAAGGCCGCTGGGTCGCGCTCGATGCGGCCCGAATACTTGCCGAAAAAGGTGTTGACGTTCGCTTTGTTTGGCTTACGCCGACGATGCCTTCGGTGGGCGATATGGATCGGATATCCGAATGCGGCGTCGGCGACCGATTTTGTCTGATACGTTCCGACGAAGTCGGCACTGACCGCGAAGACGTCCTGAGTTTTTTCCGGATCGCGGATGTTTTTGCGTTGCCAAGCTATGTCGAAGGATTGCCGATCGCTCTGCTCGAAGCCATGGCTTTGGGAATAGCAAGCGTTTCGACCAATGTTTTTGCGATCCCGGAAGCCGTCATCGACGGTGAAACCGGCATTCTGATCGAAGCGGGAGACGCGGACGCACTCGCCGCGGCGATCGAAAAATTCCGTATCGACGAAGCATTTCGAACAGCCGTCGCCAAAAACGGGCGTGACTTTGTTATCAAAAACTTCGACGAACGCGTTTCCGCCCGCACGGTTCTTTCGATCTACGACGAACTACTCAGCCAATGACAACTGCCGGTTATCAATCGTCAACCAACGTCGTGCGCAATTTCGCGTTCGGCCTAACCACGTGGATACTTCCGATCCTCGTCGGCGTTGTCGCGACACCGATAATCATTCGCTCGATCGGCGTCGAACACTACGGCATTTACGCGCTCGTCTTAGGGTTTGTCGCGTATTCGTTCTCGTTCAATATCGGCCGGGCTCTCACGAAATACATTGCCGAATATCGAATTTCAGGCGAGTTTGAAAGGATCAACCGGCTCATCTCGGCAACGCTTTTCATAAGCGTCGTATTTGGAATTTTGGGGATCATTCTGATCTGCGGGCTGGCTCATTGGTATGTTTATGACATATCGCGGCTCAGCGGCGAATCGGCGGAAACGGCGATGCGGGCATTGTTCATTGCTTCGGCGATCGTTTTCTTTACGCTGATCTCGGTCGTTTACGATTCGATACTGCAGGGACTTCATCGCTACGACGTTTATTCCAAACTCTTTAATCTGAACAGCATTGTTCTGGCCGCAGGCAATGTTTTTCTTGCGCTCGCCGGTTTCGGTGTGATCGCTCTGCTGGTTTGGAACATCGTCGTTACGATCGCGACGACCGTGATGTATTTTTTCGCCGTGCGGCGGCTGCTTCCGAATTTTGAATTCGCCGTCGGTTTTGACCGAAACGATGTTCGCAAGATCGTATTTTTTTCGGGCTGGCTGGTCGGCTATCAGATCTTCGGAAATTTTCTGCTGCTGTTCGAACGGGCGTGGGTTACACGAAAATTCGGGCTTGATGCCGTTTCGTTCTATGTCGTCCCGATGACGCTTGGCATATATGTTCAGAATCTGGTGGTGAGTCTTTTGCTCGCGCTTTTTCCGCTTGCCAGCGAACTGCAGAACGACCGCGAAAGGCTTCTGAAACTTTACAAAAAATCGACAAAGCTCACGTGTGCCATCGTGGTTTTTGCGGCACTAACGCTCATCGTCGAAAGCAGCACGCTTCTGAGCCTCTGGATCGATCCGAATTTTGCGGCGGAAAGTTCGATGCTTCTGGTGCTGCATACGCTGACGTTCGGAATGCTGGCTATCGGCACGGTGTCCTGGCGGATGATGGAAGGCATCGGCCGCGCAAGCTACAATTTTTTCGTTGTTTCGTCGATGTGTGTGCTGACGCTTGTTCTTTTTGTCGTATTAACGCCGCGATTCGGACTCGAAGGCGTCGGAGCCGCGCGCACGGCCGCCTTTTCTTTAACGCTGATTTCGATTTTATACATTGAAAAGTTAATATTTGAAAAGTTTCTACTGGCGTTCTGGGTCGGCGTAACGGCGCGTCTTGCGGCCGCGGGTGCTGCGGCGATCGCCGTTCAGATGGTTTCGGGCTTTCTGTTCGGCCCAACCTGGCCGGGTTTTATTTTAGGCGTAGGTATTTCGGCGATCGCATATCTCGGAACGCTTGTCGCGGTCAAATTTGCCGATAAGGAAGACACGGAGCTGATCAAGGGATCATTCGCAAAGCATGTCAGAAAATAAACTCAAGATCGTTCAGCGCATAGAGTTCATTAAATCCGAATGCGCCGGGAAAAAGGTTCTGCATCTGGGCTGTACGAATCATCCGTACACCGCGGACGCCATCGAAAAAGGTATGCTGCTTCATGCCGAACTTGCTTCGATCACCGACAGTCTTTACGGATTTGATTATGACGAAGAAGGCCTTGAAACACTTCGTTCTTACGGTTACGGCGATCTTTATCAGGCCGATCTGGAAGAACTCGAAAACGTTGAACTGAACGAGACGTTCGATGTGATAATCGCCGGCGAGATGATCGAGCATCTGTCGAATCCGGGAAAATTTCTGACCGGGATCAAGCGTTTTATGGACGAAAATACGCGGCTCGTTATCACGACGGTCAACGCGTATGGTGCGATACGGCTTTTGAAATATTTTATTAGCGGGAAGCGGGGCCGAAATGAACCCGTTCATCCGGATCACGTCGCATATTATTCATACAGCACGCTGATGCTTTTGCTTAAGCGGCACGGCTTTGCGGTTCCCGAATTTTACTTTTATGACGTCGGGCCGGAACACCGTCCGTCGAGCCGAATGATCTATAATATGTTCAGCGATCTTTGTGTGATGTTCGCACCGCAGATGGGCGACGGCGTGATAGCCGTGTGCAGGACCGGTTCAACCGACAAACCTCAGGCCAGCTAGGCGGTCCCGGTAATGACCGGTCGGAACGCACAGAACATTTGCTCCTATGTCGTCAGGTTGAAATCCTTCTATTTTCCTCAAGGTCCGACTACGTTCATCGATGGAAAAGAAATCATAGTCGGCTTTCGATCTGATATATTCGATCAGATCATTAGGTAGATATCCGAAGCCCTTTGTCGTTCCAAGTGCCATTTCTATTACCCAGAGCGGAGGGCGTTCTTGTTGAAAAAGTCTCCCCCCCCCCTCAACATCATGAGTTCGGCGCCTTCGATATCCATCTTGATCACGTTTACATCACCGACGCCCTTCGTTGCCAGATATTCGTCGATAGTTATCATCGGGCATTGGACAGATGAATAATTCTGGCGCCCGAAAGTCGAAATGGAACTGTGGCCGTCAGGCAGGTCGTTAAATACGTGCAATTCGATGGTCGATCCGGTGTCGCCCAGAACGATGTTGTTAAGTACCACGTTTTCCGGAGGTTCATTTCGGTGTACATTGTCGGTCAATTTCTCAAATATTGATGGGATCGGTTCGAACGTATGAACTTCGCCGTCGGGCCCGACAAGTTTTTGGAACAGCGTTGTGAACCAGCCGATGTTTCCGCCAACATCGAGGCATATGTCGCCTTTTTTTATTATTGAGCGGAAGACGGACGTGATCGCGGGTTCGTACTCACCCAGAAAATAGACGAACCGGTATGAATGCGAGTTCGGATCCAGGTTCAGGCTTCTTCCGTCGGTTGCCGTAACGGTAAGTTCGGACGGCAGCCGGCCGCCAAACTTCAGCGCAGCCAAAGCGAGGCGGTACTTGCCCCTTTGGATCGGGCTGTAGAATGTATAGGCCCGAACTATTTTATGCAGTAGTGATGCGTCTTTCATTCAAAGTAAATAAATGAATCTTTGGACCGGGATATTCATATAACGGCGTGAAGTAAAGTTTTCGGAATCTCATTTCTGTACGCCAAACCATCTGTAGTAACATCTTATACTATACGCGACCATGAAAAGCATGCACGCAAATCATATTTCCTCACGCCCAAAGCATATCCTGCTTCTTGCCGCGGCGCTCTGGGGAACGGTCCTGATGTCGACCGTTGGCTTGATCTGGATGATGGATGGTTTTTCCAGCTCATTCGAAGGCCTCTATTTACTGCCATGGGTTACGCTGCTCGGCGTCGTAGTGTTGGCTCCGTCAGTTTATGTTTGGTATCAGGGCAATTTCGACCCATTTCATCCGCTTGTTTTCGCCGCCTGGTCGTATATATTTCCGGCTTTCGTGATCGGTGGGGTTTTGCTTAACCTGGAACTCGTCGATTGGTATTTTCTTTCGTTCATCGAAGACCCGCGGTACACGATCCCTCTGACGGTCGTATATATTACTATCGGCGTCGCAGGGTTGATCGTCGGATATTATCTTCCGGTCGGCAGATTTATCGCCGAAAAGCTGGAAGATAAACTGCCGCGTTGGGATTGGAAAGCGGATAACGTGTGGCTGTCCGGGCTTTTGCTGGTAGCGATCGGCGTCGGGGCAAATGTCCTCGCGTTCATCCAGGGACTGATCGGATTCCAACAGGTTGACGTTGTCGATATTTTTGACGGGCTTATATCGTTTCTTGTCATCGTTCTGACGGCGGGTGTCCTGCTTTTGTGGATAGCTCTGTTTTCAACAAAAAAACGCAACGGGACGTATTATCTGATCCTGCTTCTGATGCTGGCATTTGTACCGCTGCGAATGGCGATAATGGGAAATCGCAGCAGCTTGGTCAACGGACTTATTCCGATCGTATTCGCGTATATCGTCTCGGGACGGAAGTTGAAATTTAAGCAAACCGTTATATTCGGCACACTGGCGATCGCGGGTCTTCTTATCGGTATTATCTACGGTACAACCTTCCGACAGATAAAAGGCTCAGACAAACGTGTCGAGGCGGGCGATTATATCGGACAGATCGGGGCGACGATCGATCATGTCACAACCCAAGATCCGTACAACCTTCTGGCCGGCGGAATGAAAGACCTCGCTCAGCGCGTGGAAAACCTAAGTTCTGTCGCGGTTGTCGTGTCGAATTACGAAAAGCTGGCGCCTTACGAAGAAAGTTACGGCCTGAAGAACAATATTCTAAATGACCTTTACACGTCGTTCATTCCGAGGTTCGTTTGGCCCAATAAACCAAGTACATCGAATCCGCGTGCTTATAGCGACCTCTATTTCGATTACGGCGAAAATTCGTTCGCGATATCGCCGTTTGCGGATCTTTTGCGAAACTTCGGCGTCATAGGTATTCCGCTGGGAATGGCGCTGATCGGTATATATCTGCGCCTTATTTACGCGCTCTTCATCGAAACAAAGAACCCTGCAATATGGAAAAAAGTAGCGTATTTCCTGCTTTTGACCTGTATTTCATATGAGGCGTTCTATGGACCGTTGTTTCCGACGGTCCTGCGCACCATAGTTGTTCTGGCATTCAGTTTATCGCTTGCGAATCTTTTTGCCCGGCGCGGAAGCATCAAGGGAATGGCCAGAGGATAACCCAAAGATCTATGACAAAAACCGTATTTACGAATGGCTGTTTCGATCTGCTTCACGCGGGACACGTCGATCTGCTGGAGCGGGCGAAGGCTCTTGGCGATAAGCTCATCGTCGGGCTGAATAGTGACAGTTCCGTAAGATCACTAAAAGGAACGGACCGGCCGTATGTTGGGCAGGACGCCAGAGCAAAGATGCTGCTCGGCCTGGAATCGGTCGATGAAGTTCTTATTTATGATGAACTTACGCCGGAAAAGCTCATACATAACATTAAACCGGATGTCCTTGTAAAAGGCGGTGATTGGAAGGAAGACGAGATCATCGGAGCTTCGTTCGTCAAGGAAAACGGCGGAACGGTCGTATCGCTGCCGCTTGTTCCGGGGTTCTCGACGTCATCGATCGTGGAAAGGATCAAGGGTGAGTCGGTGCCGGTGGCAAGTCCGGCGGATTCAGTCGCTGCGGCGTCCATCCATCAGCATCTTGAAACAATAACGGCCGTCAAAGATCAGCTTACCGAAACCATAGAAAAAGCGGCGGCCCTGCTGGTTAGGACTATTCGGAGCGGCAACAAAGTCCTCATTGCGGGAAACGGCGGCAGCGCCGCGGATGCACAACACATTGCGGCTGAATTCGTCGGCCGATACGAAACCGAACGAGCGGCCTTTCCGGCGATCGCTTTGACGACCGATACGTCAGCGTTGACGGCGATCGCAAATGATTACTCATTTGAGCGGATCTTTTCCCGTCAGGTCGAAGCTTTGGCGGCAAAAGGCGATTGCCTGATCGCGATCAGTACGAGCGGGAATTCGCCGAATGTCATTGCCGCTGTTATGGAAGCCAGAAACCGCGGCTGCACCGTGATAGGAATGACGGGCAAGAACGGCAAAAAGCTTGCCGGGCTTTGCGACGAATGTATTCTTGTTCCGTCCGAAAGAACTGCTCGTATTCAGGAAGCACACATAATGACGGCGCATATTTGGTGCGAGATCATCGACCGCGAACTCAGTTAATAACTCAATGGATCAAAACGAATTCGACATTCTTGTCATCGGCGACATAATGCTCGACCGCTATTGGTGGGGAAGCGTGACGCGCATCTCGCCCGAAGCTCCCGTGCCCGTCGTCAGGCTCGATAAAACGAGTGTGACGCTTGGCGGCGCGGCTAACGTAGCGGCAAACATCGCCGGATTAGGAATGACGCCTGAAATGATCGGTGTTGTCGGTAATGACGGCGAAAGCCGTGAGCTTGGCGGAATAATGTCCGCCGCCGGACTTTCGGTTTCAGGCCTCGTTTCGCTTTCGACCCGGCCGACGACCGTGAAGACACGCGTGGTCGCCCACGGCCAACAGGTCACACGCGTCGATCAGGAGGTCGCGTCGCCGCTCACTGAACAAGAAGAATCCGCCGTTCTTGATCGGATCTTAACATTCCTGCCGGGTACGAAAGCGGTCGTTGTTTCGGATTATGCGAAAGGCCTTTTAACGGAGAATATCCTGCGGCAGATCATCGAAAAGTCGGGGTCGGCGGGAATTCCAGTGCTTGTCGACCCGAAGGGAAAGCGTTATTCGAAATACAGCGGTGCGACAATACTCACGCCGAATAAACGCGAGGCCGCCGAAGCCTGCTCAATGGACGAAAGCGAAGCGGGTGTCGTCGAACACGCGGGCCGCGTTCTATTGGATGAACTCGGGCTCGACGCGCTTCTTATCACGCGCGGCGAAGAGGGAATGACGCTTTTCGAAAGCTCTAATGAACCGAGGCATATGCCGACGCGTGCACGCGAAATTTATGATGTCACGGGCGCAGGCGATACCGTGATCGCCGCCATGGCGGTCGGACTGGCCGCCGGAAAAAGTTTTGCCGACGCGGCTGCAGTCGCGAATGCCGCGGCCGGACTTGCCGTCGAACAGGTCGGAACCACGATCGTTACGAAAGAAATGCTGGCGCAAGAGGGAGTTTCGATTTGACCGACGAACCGCGAAAAGTTCTTTACGTTGAAAGAAAGCCGCACGATTTCGTCAGTATTGAACGCGCCTTTCGACAGATCGCCGAAGTACTGCCCGAACGCTTTCTGCCTGAATTTCAGCAGATGCGATACGGCAATCGTTTTGCTGATACGATCAGAAATCTTTTGTTCTTTCGCAAACGAAAAGCTGATATATATCACATAACCGGGCACGTTCATTATATTGCTCGTCTTTTCTCGCCGCGAAACACCGTGCTTTCAATAATGGACGTTCGCTTTCTCCAGAACGGATCGCGTCTGAGAAGATCTGTGTTGAAGTTTCTTTACCTGGACATGCCGGTCAAACGCCTTCGATACATAACGGCGATATCCGAGGCGACACGACGAGAGATCATCGCAGCGACAGGTTGTGATGCAAGCAAGGTTCGTACGCTCGACCTTCCGCTTTTGCTAGATGTTCCGGACGGCGAAGCGATGCCATTCAATTCAACCTCGCCGACGATACTTCAGGTCGGCACGATGAAGAATAAGAACATCGGCAATTTGGCCGCCGCTCTGGACGGGATCGAGTGCCGACTGAGAATAATAGGACGATTGGATAAGGAACAGGTCGCCGCGTTAAAGGTACACAACATCGACTATTCGAATGCGTACGATCTGAGTGATGACGAGGTGCGGCAGGAATACGTTCGGGCCGATATGCTGGCTTTCTGTTCTCTGTATGAGGGCTTCGGGTTACCGATCATCGAAGCTCAATCAATGCGAAAACCTGTCATAACATCGAACCTTAGTCCAATGATCGAAACATCAGGAAAGGCAGCCTATCTGGCCGACCCGCATTCGCCGGAAAGCATTAGGGAAGGGATCCTTAAGATCATTAACGACACTGAATTTCGAGAGCAGTTGATCATCGGCGGAACGAAAAACGTTGAGCGATTTCGACCGGAACGAGTGGCTCAGCAGTACGCAGATCTTTATGATGAGATCATTCGCAGGGAAGATCTATAACTGAGCTATTTCAATTCTTCGAGCCAATAGTCGACCATTTCGTCCAACATTGTTTCGAATGTATATTCGGGACGCCAGCCGGTTAGGCTGCGAAGCTTTCCGGCATCTCCACGTCTGTCAAAATTCGCCTCCGGCCTGAGAAGTCCTTTATCGATCTCGACATACTTTTCCATGTCCAGATCGAGCCGGTCAAAAACGTGTTGGGTCAGATCGCGGACACTGTGTGAAATTCCGGTTGCACAGACAAAATCATCGGCGGCATCTTGCTGAAGTATCAGCCACATTGCCCGCACGTAATCTTTTGCATGTCCCCAATCCCGACGCGAATCAATATTTCCCAGACATAATTTGTCCGTTCGGCCATATTTGATCTTGACCGCTTCGCGGCAGACTTTGCTTGTTACAAAATTGATGCCTCTCCGCGGACTTTCGTGATTGAACAAAATACCATTGCTGACGAACATACCGTGTATGCTGCGATAGATCCGCGAAAGATGGTAGGCAAAAACCTTCGCACTCGCATACGGCGACGTCGGGTCCATCGGAGTGGTTTCGCGTTGCGTGCCGTCAGGTTCTACCGAATTGCCGAACATTTCAGATGACGATGCCTGATAGATCCGCGCGTCCGGCGCATGTTTCCTGGCGGCTTCAAGGATATTTAGAGCTCCGATCCCGGTGATCTCTGCCGTCTCATGCGGAATGTCGAACGATCGGCCGACGTGCGATTGCGCGGCAAGGTTATATATCTCGTCCGGTTGGACGTCCATGAGAAGTTTTTCTACGGCCGAACGGTCGGCGATGTCGAGTGAGCGGATATCAGAGCTCTTCGCTAATGGTACCAACCACTTTTCAAGCGGACGGTCGCCATTGGAGAAACCAACGACGTCGTAACCCTTCTCCAAGAGCAACTCCGCCAAGTAGCTCCCGTCTTGACCATTAACGCCCGTTATCAATGCCTTAGTTCTTTTCTTGTTCATCAAATATTATTTGGTCGATCAGGTGTGGAAATACGAATGGTCAAGAATTGCCGGAACGAATTTCAAACTAGAGTTTTTACCTGTCAGCGATTACAATACACGTTTTGCGAACGACCAACAAGAAGACTCTTATTCAAGGGTTATTCTGGGCGAAACTAATGCGTATATTAATATTCGGCGCGGGCGGAATGCTCGGCCACAAGCTCTGTCAACATCTTCAGAACCGGCACGAGGTGACCGCGACGGTTCGGGGCGGTGCGGATAGACTTGCGAATTACGACATTTTCGACGGCGTTGCTATTATCGACAATGTCGATGTTACCGAGGCATCCGCGGTCGAACGGGTGGTGGAAACGGCGCGGCCGGATGTTGTAATAAACGCCGCGGGCGTCATCAAGCAGCTTCCGTCGGCATCGGATGTCATAAATACGCTTTCGGTAAATTCGATCTTTCCGAACCGTTTGGCGGAGCTCGCGGCAAAGCATAATTTCCGGCTCATCTGCATCAGCACCGACTGCGTTTTCAATGGCGAAAAGGGCAATTATACCGAGGATGACAGGCCCGACGCATACGACCTTTACGGGCAGAGCAAAAGATTCGGCGAGGTCACGGGTGCGAACTGCCTGACGATCCGCACGTCGATCATCGGCCGCGAACTCGGAACATCGCACAGCCTGGTCGATTGGTTCCTGTCGAATCGCGGCGGCTCGGTCAAAGGTTTTACGAAGGCCATCTACAGCGGCTTTCCAACGGTCGTTTTTGCCGATATAATTGAACATTTGATAACCGAATGGCCGGAACTTTCCGGACTTTTTCACGTTTCAAGCGAACCGATCGATAAATATTCGCTGCTACGGCTGATCAATGATGCGTTCAACGCAGATATAACGATCGAACCCTCGGACGACCTCGTTATTGACCGAAGCCTTAGTTCGAAAAAGTTCAAAGATCTGACCGGATTCATCCCGAAGCCCTGGCCGGAGATGATCGCGGAAATGGCGGCCGACACAACGCCCTACGACAAATGGAAAAACTAAATATTCTCGAAGGAAAACGCATACTCGTTACCGGCGGCACAGGCTCGCTCGGACAAACTCTTGTCACACGACTTTTGACCGGCGAAATGGGCCTGCCGAAAAGCATAACCGTGTATTCGCGTGACGAAGCGAAGCAGCATTATATGCGGCTCGCGTATCTGCACCGCGAAAAGGCGACTGACGACGTCATTTACGAAAATTCGCAGAATCTGCTGAAATTTCGCATCGGCGATGTCCGCGATATCGGAGCATTGACGGCGGCCTTGCGCGACGCGGATGTCGTCTTTCACGCCGCCGCTCTCAAACAAGTTCCTTCGTGCGAATATTTTCCGTTCGAAGCGGTCATGACGAACGTCGGCGGAGCCCAGAACGTCGCCCGTTCGATCCGCGAAAACCGTCTGCCGATCGAAAAGGTCATCGGCATTTCCACGGACAAAGCCTGCAAACCGATCAACGTAATGGGCATGACAAAGGCTTTGCAGGAACGCGTTCTGATCGAGGCGAACCGCGATTGCCCCGACACGAGTTTTGCCTGCGTCCGCTATGGCAACGTCATCGCCTCCCGCGGGTCGATCGTTCCGCTTTTCGTCGATCTCGTGAAAAAAGATATGCCGCTGACAGTGACAATGCCGGAAATGACGCGGTTTTTGCTCAGCCTGGACCGCGCCGTCGATACCGTTTTTGCGGCACTCACGACCGGCAATCCGGGTGAAACCTATATTCCGAAAGTTCCTTCGGCGAACATCGTCGATCTGGCAAAAGCGATCATGGGCGACAAGGACCTGCCGATCGTTTACACCGGTATTCGTCCCGGCGAAAAAGTTCACGAAATAATGGTCTCCGAAGAAGAATGTTTCCGAACCGTCGAACGCGGCGATTATTATGCGATACTCCCCATATTGCCGGAGCTTCGTGTGCAACAGGACATAACGCCGGCACTCGAAACCGAATATTCGTCCAAGGACGACAACATTTCTATACCGGAACTTCGCGAACTTCTCGGGCTGGCCGATGCCGAGATCGCACGTTTTCTGAAAGCGGCGTAACAAAATGTTATGAAAGTAATGACCATTTTCGGCACGCGGCCGGAGATCATTCGCCTGAGCCTCGTAATGAAGATCCTCGATCAGCATTGCGAACACTACAC
>CBFGSN010000022.1:0-25035 GCA_965651435.1 uncultured bacterium
TGCGAAAGGTATATGACGCCGACCGCGTCGTGGAGGAACTCTTGGCCGCGGCGAAAAAATAGACCTGATACTTGTCAGGAGTGCGACGACGGCGTCGCCTCCAGATATTGTTAGCCTGGAAGTGTTTGTTAGGATAAAATAGTTCCATGAAGAATTTTCTGGATAGAATAACGATAGATCCAAAGCAATGCGGCGGCCGACCATGCATCCGCGGTATGCGTATTCGTGTCAGCGATGTGCTGGAGCTACTCGCATCCGGGATGTCCAAAGAAGAAATTCTAATGGAAATGCCGGACTTGGAATCGGACGATCTCCGGGCTGTTCTTCAATATGCCGCTCGTAAGATAGACCATCCGGTGCTTCCCGTGGCGGCATGACGATCTGGATCGACGCACAACTTTCGCCGCAGATCGCCCGGTGGATCTCAAAACATTTTGAGCTTTCAGCGGTCGCGGTCATTGATCTGGGGTTACGCGATGCCGAAGACCTTGAGATCTTCGCGGCTGCGAAAGAGGCGGCATGTGTTGTTATGACCAAGGATCAAGATTTCATAACTTTGCTTCAAAGATTCGGCCCTCCGCCACAAGTTATCTGGCTGACATGCGGAAATACATCTAACCGTAATCTCAAAATAATTCTTCAGGAATCTCTTCGGGATGCGGTTAGACTTCTCGAAACGGGAGAGGCTGTTGTTGAGATCACGTCTATCTAATCAGCAACTTTATGCACTATCATCTTATCGGAATTTGCGGAACGGCGATGGCTTCGCTGGCGGGAATGCTGCAGGCTCGCGGGCACAAGGTGACCGGCTCCGACCAGAATGTTTATCCGCCGATGTCCACTCAGCTTGAGGCTTTGGGGATCGAGATCTTGAACGGTTACAAGGCCGAAAATGCCGATGTCGGCGCGGACGTTTTCATAGTCGGCAATGCGATATCGCGCGGCAATGCCGAGCTGGAGGAAATACTCAACCGCAAATATCTTTACCGTTCACAGGCAGAGGTCGTAAAAGAAGAATTCATCCGCGGACGGCGTTCGCTGGTGGTCGCAGGAACGCACGGAAAGACAACCACGACGAGCCTGGCGAGTTGGGTTTGCGAAACCGGCGGGCTTGATCCGTCGTTTCTGGTAGGCGGCATCGTGCAAAATTTCGACGCCAGTTTTCGCGTAACGAACGGCGAATATTTCGTCATCGAAGGCGACGAATACGATACCGCATATTTCGATAAAAAGCCGAAATTTATGCATTATCTGCCGGAAACCGCGATCATCGGCAATATCGAATTCGACCACGCGGACATCTATCACGACCTGCGCGAGATAAAATACCAATTCTCGCGTTTGATGAATCTTGTCCCGGGAAACGGCTGTTTGATCGTGGGCATAGATTCGCCCGAAGCCGCCGATGTTCTCGAACAAATGCACGGCAAACTTTTTACGTCGGTCGAAACCTTCGGCCTGTCGGACGCGGCAAAATGGCAGGCTCGGTATATCGATTTTTCCGGCGACCGTACGAAATTCACGGTCTTTCGCGAAGGCGTAAGCTGGGGCGAATTCGAAACCGGATTGATCGGCGAATTCAACGTCCGCAACTGTCTTTCGGTCATCATCGCTGCGGACCATTGGGGCATTTCGAAAGAGAAAATTCAGCAGGCGTTCGACACGTTCCGGTCGGTCAAACGCCGCGTCGAGGTTCGCGCCGACATCGATGACATAATAATCATCGACGATTTCGCGCATCATCCGACCGCTGTCGAAGAAACGCTGAAAGCCTTGCGGCTGAAATACGACGGCCGACGGCTCATCGCCGTTTTCGAACCGCGTACGTGGTCGTCGCGACTCGCCGTTTTTCAGGAGCCGTACGGCAAGGCGTTCTCGTACGCAGATCATGTCGTCATCGCGGGCGTTTACAATACGTCCAAAGCGAGCGAACTCGGCAAGGTACTGGACGTAAACGAACTTGTCGAAGACATCGCCATGCAGCGAAAACCCGCTCTCGCACTGCCGAATGCCGACGCGATCGTCGAATATCTAACGCCGGAAATGAAACGCGGCGATGTCATCGCCGTTATGTCCAACGGCGGTTTCGGCGGCATCCACGAAAAATTGATCAATGTGCTGAAATCCCGCCCGTCGGAAGAAAGATAGCGACCGTCGAAGATCAATATGAAAATTGCTTTCATCTTTATACTTCTCACGCTATTTTCAATTGCCGCATTCGGTCGCGGGCCGGAAACGCTTGTCATAAGATCCAAGGTTTTCGGTGCTTCACGCGAGGTTACGGTTCACTTTCCGGATTCATACGGCTTCCGTTCGTCCGAGGTTCGTTTTCCGGTGATCTATGTGCTGGATGGTCAGCACGAATGGTTCGTCGAACCGCTCCTATCAGATATTGAATTTCTGCAATATACCCACGAAATACCGAAGGCTCTCGTCGTCACCATCCCGCTTGTTAACAGAATTAAGGAATGCGGACAAGACAAACATCTATTGCACAAATTCGTCACCGATGAGCTCGAAAAGGAATTGGAGAAATTCGGTCCCGGCGGTCACCGCACCATTGTCGGCCACTCATTTTCCGCATCCTTTGCCTTGTACTCTTTCTTGGAGGACCCGAAGTTCTACTCCGCCGTGATCGCAAACTCCCCGCTGAATGAATTGGAGGAAATGATAAAAGGTACTGCGGGTGAATCACCGGAACGCCTTCGCCGCATAAACATTTCAGTCGGTGGAATAGCTAAAGACAAAGATCACTATCACAGACTTTCGTATAACCGCGTCAAAGCTAAATACCCAAAATTTTTCGAGTCCGTAAATATCTATGAAGCCGATGATTCCGCGCACAACGCGGTTCCCATCGTCGCCGATCCGTTTTTTTTAACACGCATCTTTTCAGGTTTCCGAAGCCGTTACTCGTCCATAGCTCCGGTCGATATAGATTATAAATATGTCGGGCAACCGGCGGATTTACCAGGTGAATTAAAAAAAATAATCGATAGTTCGAAGCTCGACGATGAATTCTATCCTCCGGAGATCGCGGATATAAACGGTATGGCGTCGCGCTATGCGGCCGGCGATCTCGCCGAATATGAACTGGCCGTTTATCGGCTCGGGATAAAGTATTACCCGAATTATTATGACTTCTATCTTTCGGCGTACGACCTGTTGAAGGAAAGCGAGACCAAGATGAGGATCGCATACCTGGAAAAGGCCGATCTGCTGCTTAGAGACATCGACGAACCGTCGGCTGAAGACATTGAGACTCTCAGAACGGTCGAGCTAGCTTTGAAAAAGCTGCGAGGAACCACAGATTGAAATGATCTCGGAGTTTTTTAAGGAATTATTCGAATATAACCACCGGATGAATAGCAGGCTCTGCGAAGTGCTTCGTGGTGTTTCGGCGGGAGCAATACCGAATGCCGAACGTCTATTCAGCCACGTTCTCAACGCCCATCAGATCTGGAATAACCGCATCGACCGCAGCGAACCGGACTTCGGCGTTTGGGAAATATTGCCGCCCGAAAAGTACGCCGACATCAACGACGCGAACTACGCCCGGACGCTCCGCATTCTCGAAACTTTAGATCCGAACGAAACGCGCACTTATAAAAATTCGAAGGGCAGCGAATTTACCAACGTTATCAGAGACGTTCTCTTTCACATCATCAATCATTCGACACATCACCGCGGACAGATCGCCGCCGAATTGCGCCGCGGCGGACATGAACCGCCCGCAAGCGATTATATTTTTTACAAAAGATAGAATGTCGTGAACATCGGCCGCAATCCGTCCTGATCTCTTTGTCCGGAATCTCCCCCGCTCAACGCCATGCGACGACCGCGTAGGGCCTTCCGATTTCTTGACCGGACCGCCGAAATTAGAGAATAATAGAGCCACAATTCGCAACCCCGGTAATTTAACACGCGATGTCACTCGCAGATGTCGTCCTTGTTTTGTCATTTTTAGATCACAGGAGGAATGACTTATGGGATTATTTGACTCAATTATTGAAAGTGCTAAGGAGAGGTTTGGTTTAAGCACAGAGAAAGCGAGTGGGCTTCTTGCCGCATTGCTCGCGTTTATCGCAGAGCCGTCAAATGGCGGCATCGGCGGATTTTTTGACCGATTTAGAAATGCCGGACTCGGCGGTGTTTTGGATTCGTGGCTGGGCACGGGCAAAAGCGAAGCCATAACTGAAGGCCAGCTCGAAACCGCGCTCGGCGCCGACGCGATAGATTCTATCGCGGCACAGGCCGGCGTCGGACGCGAAACGGCAGGTGCGGCTTTGGCCGGAATGCTGCCGCAGGTCGTCGATACGATATCGCCCGACGGCGAAGTTCCCGACGATGAAGGATTTCTTGATAAGATCGGCGGATTTTTGTCCGATTGGGGCGGGGCTATCGGCGGAGCGGTCGCGGGCGGCGTCGGAGCCGCGGCGGCAATGGCCGGAAACGCGGCCGACAAGGTCAGCGATACCGCAAGCGCAACTTACGACCGGGGCAAAAGAGCCGTTGACAGCGGCGTCGATTCTATCCGGAATATGGCAAGCCCCGTTAACGATACGGTCAGCGATGACGGCGAAAGCAGTGGTTTGCTTAAATGGCTTTTGCTGTTGGGCTTGCTCGCCATCGCAATAATTCTGGGTTATATGTATTGCGGCGGCAAACCAACGGGTCCGGCTAATACGAATTCGAACGCAAATGCGAACGCGAACCGCACGGCCGTTAACGCAAACGCCAATGCCGCCACGGTCGAATCGAGCTTTTCGATAAAGGCCGAAGACGGAAAATATACCGTGACCGGCGTCGTCCCGGACGAAGCGACAAAGAAGAAGATCGTCGATGCTTTGACGGCGCAGTACGGCGCGGCGAATATGAATTTCGACGGCCTGAAGGTCGATGCAAAAGCGAAGCCTTTTGCCGACGGTTGGTGGGATAATTTCGCAAAAGTGCTGCCGAACCTGAAGGATTGGAAAACCGGTTCGCTCGCATTTGCCGGAAACGCCATAACCGAAGCGGCAGGGCTTCCGGCCGCGGCCCTCGATCAACTACGGTCACTGTTCACGGGTTGGACGCTGCCGAATTTCGACGGCGATGCCACGGCGAACCCGGCCGAAACACGCGAACTTGGCGAGGTCACGCTGCCCGGCGGCGCAACGCTTCAGGCGTATCCGGGCGGTATCGAAGATCAGCTTGTTAAATTTATCGGGTCCGATTACAAAACTGCCGACGAAGAACAGCTAAAGACAAAGTGGTTCAATTTTGACGATCTGAATTTCGAATTCGGCACAACGAAGCTGACGCCTTCGTCAAAACGCCAGCTCGACAATATCGTTGCGATTCTGAAGGCGTTCCCCGATGTGAAAATGAAGATCGGCGGTTACACCGACAAAAAGGGTGATGACGCCGCGAATCTGAAACTTTCGGACAGCCGCGCAAAGGCGGTTCAGGAAGCGCTAAAGGCGGCCGGTGTCGGCGACCAAGTTCCCGAAGCCGAAGGCTACGGCGAAACCCAGGCAACGGTCGATGAGAATGCGAGCGACGAAGCCCGCGCGGTTGACCGCAAAACTGCGGTGCGTTTGCTGAAATAGATCCGGTGTTAATTATGACAAAAGGCGGCTTGGAAACGGGCCGCCTTTTTTTGATCAGATATTGCCGGTGAAAATTTCCCAGAATATCGAACCGATGATGTAAACGCTGACGGCGATCGTGCCGAGCAGGAGCAATATCAAAAGGCCGATGATCACGAAAATGAAAATATAATCGCCACGCGTGCTTTTGTCCTTTCCGGTTCCGCGGGCGCGGATCAGATCCATGTTTCGTTTATTCGACCTCCAGAAAAGGTCGAACGCATCACCGATGAACGGCACCATCCCGACAACGTAATCGAGCCCGATGTTGAACGCCATCCGCAAAAGCGTGATCTTCGGCACGCCGTAACGAACGCCCGCGAACAAAATGTAAAACGACGCGAAAGACGTAAGCGTGTCGCCGACGTTCGGCACCAGCCCGATGAGCGCATCCAACCCGAAACGCCAACCCGTTCCGGGAATACGAAAAAGCCCGTCCAAATAACGCGACAGATTCTCAAGGCCTTCTTCGACCTCGATCTCACGCCGCTGCTCCTTTGTCAGGTCCGTGCGCGTTCTTGGATTGATCTCTTGCATAATTTTAGGCCGCGATCCTTAAACCGCGTCCCTGATTGTGAAGCACGATCAACTGGTCATTGCGCAGGGCAAACTCCGCATAAGTTTGTCCTTCGTCGTCACTGAATTCGACTTCATACGCCGATGGGCCGAGGATCTCGACAACAGTCCCTACTTCACCCTGCAACAGGCCGCGTTCGGGCAGATCTTCCCGCAATGCAACAGTGTCCAAAAGTTCAATTTTCTGCTTCATACGATCAGTTCCTCTTCTTCAAAACAAAACATGTCGTCAATCGCGGAACATCCTCATCTCTCCTTACTATCCATCCGGTTCGGACAGATGCCTCACCGATATCCGTAACTATCTTACAGTCTACAGTATATCTTTGACCATAAAAATCCTTTTCACCGCGAACGGCTTCGGCGTTACGGATCGACTCCAAAATAGCTTTTCTCAGCGTTTCGGCATTTACCTTGGTAATCCCGAGAGCGGCTTCAAAGACACGCGCCTTATGCTGGCCGCGCGGATCGTCCGGATTAAGCGCATACTCAGTCAGCTTTCTGATATCGATGTACGCGTTGTCGAGGCTAGGCAACTTCATTTTTAGTGACCATATCGAAATTCTTTCTCCCTATTATATTTAAGCGCATTTTTCCGTCCGAAGCTTTCATTTTCAGTTGTCGATAAAATGTCGACAACTCAAATCCGTCCTCGCTTTGGACGCGTATTTTCATTTTGAACCAATAATCAGGAGGATTAACGCTGTCGGTCAAAGCGCCCACAACGTCGATCACCGAAAAATACCACATCTCGGCTTTGTCGTCATACTGCCTTCGGATCTTATATTTCTCAAATGCCACAAGGCCTGATCGTCATTCATCACCTTTTTCACTCCTTGCTATTTCGAAACTATGCTGACCCTGATAATCCTGTCGCCGCGTACGATATTATCGACGACCTTCATATCTTTTTCGCTGACTTTTCCGAAAACGGTGTAGCCGCCGTCCAGGTGCGGCTGCGGCGAATGGGTCACGAACCATTGCGAACCGCCGGTGTCTTTGCCGCTGAGCGCCATGCCGACGGCTCCGCGGTCGTACGGCACCATGTTTATTTCGCAGCGGATAGACCAACCCGGGCCGCCGCTGCCGTCGCCGCGCGGATCGCCGTCCTGCATAACAAAATTCGACACGACACGGTGAACGAGGACGCCGTTGAAATATCCGGCGTTCGCGAGCTTTATAAAATTATCGACGGTCAGCGGCGCGTCTTCGGGCAAAAGATCGATCGTAAAACTTCCCTTTGCCGTTGTGACAACAGCCTTGACCGAACCGTTCTTTCGCATTGCCGCACGCCGGTAATCAGTCTTTGTATTCAGCACTTGTCCGAGCTTCGTGCCGTAGATCGGCGAATACGGCAGCACCTTGTCCTTGTTCTTTTCGAGAGCGCTTTCAAGCATCGTCGGAATGCCCGGCATCTCTTCGGTATCGATCTGCCGCAGATATTCGAACGCCCTTTTCCGCACCAGATAATCCGGTGAATTCAATGCCGTGAGCAAAAGCCCGGACGATTCCTTTTTATTAAGTTTGAAAGCCGCGGCCATTATCGCGAGCTGCGCGTCGTCGTATTGCTTATCCGTGATCATCGCTTTTGCCGCGGCCTTCTTCAACGCGTCCATATTCTCTTTCGAAAATGGCCGCTCGCCGATCTGCTCGGCGGCTGCGGCGCGAATGAACACATCGGGGTTGCCGATCATCAAGCGCAAAACATGATCCAAATTCGACGGTTCAGATCTCGCGATCGAACGAAGAAGGTCGGGCATCGCCATCAGCATTTTGTCTTGATCGCTTTTCTTAACCTTTGTCGCCATATCAGAGACAAAATTGACAAGCTCGAATCCGGCTTTCAGTTTCAGCTCCGGATCCGACGAAGCCGCCAAAACCTCGAGTCCCTGAGCATAAGCGACCGCCGCCCACGGATCGGAAAATTCGACCACACCGGGTTTCGCATCGACTAAATATTTTTCGGGCGCGACCTTTGCGAACGCAATGGCGAATTCAGGCGAACGGTTCGCATCGGCCGTTCGGCAGTCTTTTAGAAATTTCAGTGCGGATTCGTTTTCGGAATCTTTCAAAAGCGTTCCAACGGCGGACGCAAGTTCGAGAAGCTCGTTCTTTTCCGGAGCATTTGCGGCCTTTTTGACCGAAGCAAGCAGTTCGTTTCCGCGTTTTAACAAAGCATCCACGGCCGTTTTGTCTTTTAATTGAGCAAGCGAACGAAGCGCCGAAACGCGGACGCGGCTGTCGGCGTCTTTGAGCGCCGAAACAAGCAACAGGTCAAGCGAATCCTGCGAAGTGTCGCCCGCCGCACCGAGAACACGCGCGGCGTTCGCGCGAACGACGGCGTCTTTGCTTTCGAGCAGCAATTCCCTTATTTCTTTGTTCGAATTTTTTGCACGAAGCCGCGAAAGCGTGTTCAGAGCATCCGCGACCAATGCTGCGTCCGAATACCGCAGAAATGGCCGAACGGCGTCTTCGGCTCCGGCGGGCCGCATACGCAAAACCGCCGTCAATCCGAACCTGATCACGTTCGTATCAGGCGCGCTTCGCCGGCCGTCCTCGAATTCGAGAACGCTGATGACTGCTTTGCCGAGCGCGTCTGCTTCGGTCGTTTTGGGATCTGCGGCGGCGATCTTTCCGGCGGCTTCGACCGCGCGGCCGAGCACATCCGGATCTTGTTTACGGTCCGAAAGAACCGCCATGATCGCGTCGGCGGCCTTTGCCGATTCGATCTCACCGAGCGCGAAAGCCGCCATTTCGCGAACGTCCGCGGAAGCATCATCTTTCAATAGAATTATCAGCTTTTCGACGGCCTTGGCGTCGCCGATGCGGCCGGCGGCAAGCGCTGCGCGTTTTCGCACTTCGGCATTTTTATCCGCCAAAAGCCGCTCTAGATCCGCGCTAAAATTTCGCGAATCTTCGGCGGCTATTATCGTGACAAGCGTCGTCGTAGGAACCTGTGCCGCAGCCGTAAAAATAAGCGCAAAAAGAAAAAGAAAGATCGAAACGCATCTGTGGACATTTTTCATATTCCGGCAATTATACTTTTTTTGCCGAAGATGTCGTAACAGACGCGTGCTCGATCTTCCCAAATGATCGCGGAGCTATTCCTGAAGGAATATCCTTCTGTCGATCGCTTCCGGATCGCCGACTACGACGAACCGCAGGTTCTTCATATATTTATTCGAAACTCTGTTGACGTCCGCGGCCGTAACTTTTCGCACGCGTTCGAGAAATTGGAAAGCGTTTTTCCATCCTCCGCCGAAAAGTTCATAGCGGGCAAGTTCGGCTGCCTGAGCGGCGCTGGTTTCCTGGTCGAGGTAATACTGCACCAAGAATTGCCCGGCAAGGCGTTCGATAAACTCGTTCGTGAGCGTGCGTTCCTGAAGCAGTTCTATTTGGTCGAGCATTACGCTGACCGATTGGTTCGCATCGACCGCGGTCACGTAAATATTCGCGGTATTCGCGGCGAGATTGTTCATCTCTGCGTTCGGAGCGTACGAAAGCTGCCGTTTCTGCCGCACTTCGGTATAAACAAGCTGCTGCAGAACGTTTACAGCAACGCGCATCGCATAATAGTCCGGATCGCTCAGCGACGGTGCGGCAAAGACGCCTTTAACGTAGTTCGTTCCGATGGAACGCGGCAAAACATCAAGCGTCGGTTTTGAAAAATCAAGCGGCGGCAGAGCCGTTGGCTTATACGTTCCGCGCGGAAGTTTGCCGAGCGAATCCGTAACGTAACGCTTCATCAGTTCCGGGTCGATATCGCCGACGATGACGAGCAGAAGCTGTGACGTCCGCATCACTTCTTTGTGATAAGCGGCAAGGTCCGCGGCCGTCATTGCGGACAGAGTCGCGATGGTTCCGCTTCCGTCGTTCGCGTACGGATGGCCCTTGTAAACAGCGCGTTCCTCAAGCGTTAGGAGTGCGCCGTCGGGACTCGTTTCCGCTTCGCGAAGGCCCGCAAGCATCTGTTCGCGAACGCGGTCCACATCTTCTTTCGCGAATTTCGGATGCATGATCACATCGGCAAAAATGTCCCAGACCTTGTCAAAATTTTCACGCGTCGATGCAAGCGACACGACGCTGTAATCCATTGCTGAACCGGCTCCGACAGCGCTTCCCGTTTCCGCAAGTTCGCGGCGGATCGCGGTCCGGTCGTACTTCGTTCCGGCTTCGGTTGCGGCGCGGAGCATAAATGCTTCGATGCCCTGATCCTTTTCCGTCAGGTTTCGCGAACCGCCGCGAACGAAAAGTCCGCCCGCGACAGTCGGGGCCGAAGGCCGCCGTTTGACCAGAACCTTTAACCCGTTCACATCAAATTCCGTGACCGAGCGGGATTGTTCCGCAACGTCCGCAAAACCGGTCGGCGATTGTGCAGCCGCCGAAAAAGAAACAACGGCAAAAAGCCCGACAAAAATAAATAATCTTTTTATTGATCTCATTTAGTTAAAAATTTCGTTCATTCGCCGATCAGCGATGCGTCCGTTAAGTTTGCCGCCTCTTTCGCGTCGGGCGAAAGAAGAGCGATGGCGACGTGCGGTTTGCCGATTATATACGTATTCACGTAGCGGTTGATATCCTGACGCGAAACGGCCCGCAAGTTTTTGTGATAGCCGCGAAAATAATCGATACCGGTCGATGACCACCAAAAGCCCAGCGTATGTGCGTATTCGCTCGGTTTTTCGCGGTCGAAAAGGTCGTTCGCCTCCAGGATCGTCTTCGAATTTTCGAGCTCCTGATCGCTGAAATAATCGGGTTTTGCGAAATCGGCGATCTCGGCATAAACGGCCTTGAGCGCGGCGTTCGCTTTTTCCGGTGACGTTATCAGGAAAACGCTGATCGGGCCGACGTTCCGCTGCGTGTAATAATTTATCGATGCACTCACGGCCAGGCCGCTGTCAACCATCTTTCGCTGAAAGCGCGAATCGGGCTGCGTCAAAATATAAGAAAAAACGTCCGCGGCATAGGTCGCTTTGTCGTCTTTTCCGATCGACGGCCCGTGCCAGCCGATCTGTATAAAAACGTTCTGGCCGTTCTCAGAACCGATCTGTTTTTCGACTACCTCGGCTTCGCTTTTCTGAAGCGGCGGATGTGTGACAAGCGGAAACTCCTTGAACGGATCGACCTTACGAGGTTTCCACGAACCGAATATCTTTTCGGCTTCGGCAAAAACGTCCTCGGGTTTGGCTCCGCCGGTGACGATCAGCGCGGCGTTGTTCGGAAAATAATACCGCGATCGAATAAGCCGCATTTGGTCGGTGGTCGCCGCGGCAACTGTCGCACGAGTACCGCCCGGCTTTTTACGGGTCGGATATTTGTAGAACAACTTATTCGTCATCGCATCGTTCAGATACGAGAACGGGTTCGCTTCGTTGCGGTCGAGTTCGCCGATGACGATAAGCTTTTCCTCTTCCAATTCCTTTTCGTCAAAACGCGGATAGCGGACGTTATCGTTTATGACGCGCATCGCCGTCGCGAAATACGGGCTCGTCGTCGTGTAAAAATAATTGACGACCTCTTCGCGCGTGGAGCCGTTCGAGGCAAGTCCGAGGCCGTTCATACTGTTCAGATAGCTTGTGTCGCCGATCTCGTCTTTGAGTTTCAGCGGGGCGGTGCAGCCCGGCGCCATGCGGCCCGAATTCGGAAGTGTCAAACAGTAGTTCAGGACCGCCGCGGTGCTCGGTTTAAAGAACATATGTTCGTAAAGATGCGAAAGGCCGTTCAGCTCCGGCGGTTCGGTGAACGAGCCGTTGCGTACGTCGAGTTCGACCGTTACGATCGGAACGCTCGGGTCATAAAGCACAATGACCTCCAACCCATTCGCCAGTGTTTTATTGACGAACGGAACCGCGTCCGACGCAGTCGCCGCTGTTTTTGCCGGTGCGGGTTTTGCCGCCGTCCGCTGTGCGAAAGCGGGCTGTGCCGCCGCCACAAATAATAAAAGACCTAAAAGAAATGTTCTTTTCACTCGAAAAAACTCCTCACGCCGAATGCATTTTGCCGTCGGCCGAAATTTGGAAGCGCTTGCCCGCGTGCCGCGGGTCGCATAAGATTAATCTATCATAAGGGAGACATATCTATGGAACGCGACAATATGATGCACGGAGCCCGTTCGGCGTTGAATACGAATATGGAAATTCGCGCCTGGGCCGAAGAATATTTAAAAACGAAAACAAAAGCCGAAATGCCTGAACTTTCGGACGAAGAATTCGAAAAACACTGGAAATATCACAAACCCGAGATCATGCACGCCGGCGCGACCGAAGCCATGGCCGCATACCGCGAAATGAAGAGCGAACTTCGCGCTCAAGCTAAATAAGGCCGGCGTCGCAAAAACACCGGCCTTTGAGATATCTTTCCACCCTCCGTATCACGGAGCAGCTTCGTTGATCGGGTCTTCGATATCTTTTTCGGCATCCGATCTTGCCATCATACGCGCGATCGGCACCGAAAGGATCAACAGGACCAGAGCCGAACCGCCGAGGAACATCGTCGTCGTTGTGAAAAGCCGCGGCATTGCCGCAAGGTTTTCCGGATCGACCTCGCCGCCGACAAGTCCGCCGATCAGATTACCCAGCGAAGACGCAAGAAACCAAATTCCCATCATCTGGCCGACGTAACGTTTCGGCGAAAGCGTCGTCATCGATGACAGCCCGACCGGACTTACGAAAAGTTCGCCTATCGTCAAAAGCAGATAGAACGTCACCAGCCAAAGCGGCGAAACGAGCGTTGCCGAAGTTCCATCACCGACGACGATGTTCGACGCAAATATCATTACAACGAACGCCAGAGTTGTGAACCCGAGCCCGATCGCGAATTTTACGGGGCTTGAAAGATCGACGTTGCGGCTTCCCAGCCATGTCCACAAGGCCGCGATAACCGGTGCAAGCAAAATGATCCACGCCGAATTCACGGATTGGAACCACGTTGCCGGGATCAGAAAACTGCCCAGCTGACGGTCGGTGAAATCATTTGCGAAAAGGTTGAGAGCTGTCGGCGTCTGTTCGAACGCGGACCAGAATATCGCGGCGAAAATAAATAGAACCGCGATGACGACAATGCGTTTCTTTTCGTTGCTGTTGAGCCCGCCGAAAAGCAGCAGATAGGCGAAATAAACAAAGCCGATGCTAGCCAGGATATAGGCGTAATACGTTCCGAAAACAGAAGGTACGAACGGGATGACTCCGGTTGCGACCAATATGAACACGATAGCCAAAATGACCAGACCGATGATCGTCGACATTTTTACCATCGATTCGTTCTTTGCCTGAACGGCCGGATCCGGGTCGTGCGACGGTTCCATGCCGATGTCGCCAAGCGTTTTCGGAGCCGTTATCCAATATTGAACAAGCCCGATGATCATCGCAACACCTGCGGCCGTAAAGCCCCAATGCCAGCCGATGCGTTCGCCGAGGAAGCCGGTTATGAGCTGTCCGATCATTGCACCAAGATTGATGCCCATATAAAAGATCGAAAATCCGGCGTCCTTTCGCGCACCGCCTTCGGGATAAAGGTCGCCGACCATCGCGGAAACGTTCGGTTTCAGCAAACCGGTTCCGAGAACGATGAAGACCAGCCCGAGAAAGAACGGCACCTTTGAATGAACGAAAGACGAAAAACCGATCGTGATATGGCCGAGCGAAATAAGAGCTCCGCCGTAGAGCACCGCTCTGCGAAGTCCGAGCCATTTATCGGCGATCCATCCGCCGGGCAGCGATGCCAAATAAACAAATGACGCGTAAATACCGACAATGGCGGAAGCTTCGGTGCGGTCCCAACCCCAACCGTCCTGCATTATCGCCGCCGACATAAATAAGATCAACAGCGGCCGCAGCCCGTAGAATGAGAACCTTTCCCACATTTCCGTAAAGAAAAGTGTGGCGAGGCCTTTTGGGTGGCCGAAAAAGCCTTTCGATTGTACACCGCTAGTGCTGGTTCCAGGATTCATCTATATTTTTCCTCGTTGTAAAAAGCTTTGTGAATGAGAAGAGTCAGGCAAAAATATAGCAGATAAAGCGTCAAACAAAAAGGAGAATTATGCGCAAAGTTGTATCTTCGGCGGTTTTGGCCTTGGTGTTCACGGGCATTTTTGCCGCGGGTGCGTCGGCGCAAAATTCGCGAAAGTCGGTTTCCGCGGCAGAAGCGACCGGCACGTTTCGGATGCAGTTCACCGGAAAGTTCAAAGGAACTTACAACGAAATAAAGCTTTTGCCGCTCGGCAAAGGCAAGATAAAAATTGCGTTCGATCTGGTTTATCCATTCATTGACGGAACGGGCGAAATGTCCGCCAATATGGGCCAGGCCGCGGGCATCGGCACCATCAACGCCGACCTGGCCGTCTATGAGAACAACGAATACGGCGAATGCCGCATCGTCATAAAATTTATCCGGCCGGGCGTTATAAAGGTCAGCTCGGACGACGGCGATTTCGCCTGCGGCTTCGGCCACAACGTTTCCGCCGCCGGCACCTACACACGCACAAGCAAGGCAAAGCCTGAGTTCGACGAATAGTCCCGTAAAAAACGCATTGTTTATTGCGAACGGTTGTGATATAAATCGTTCGCCATCTTTGCGATGGACACCCTTTTCGACAAATTCACAATATGGCTCCTAGGCTCGATACGACCGTTTTTCGCCGGTTCAGACCGCTGACGCTTGCTCTGGCAGCTCTTCTTGGACTTCACGTTGTTATAAACGCAGTTTATCTGGTTCTCTGCACGGGAGTTTTCGTCTCTTCGAGTCCGAACGTCCTGTTCAACGATGACGGCCAGCCATCGATACTCATACGGGCAATGGCAATGGCAGGATCGCTCGAAATATCGCTGTTTTGGATCACGGTCGTCATATTTCTTATCTGGGTCTATCGGGCATACAAAAATCTGATCGGCTTGGGCGCGGACGGACTTTCAAGTTCACCGGGCTGGGCAGTCGGATCATGGTTCGTCCCGATACTAAATATTTTCAAGCCATATCAGATAATGCAAGAGATCTGGACGAACAGCGATCCGGACTATGAAGAAGAGTTCGGATTCCTCTCGGAACAAGGTGCCGGAACATCGCTTGTCGGTTATTGGTGGGGCACTTATTTGGTTTCAAACGTTACCGCTTATCTGGCTCAGCTATCAAATCCGCTTTCGGACGGCAATCTTTTCTTCTCTCTTATCGCGTTTTACGCGGCCATACGGATCGTCGCGAGTGTCCTTGCATTAAAATTGATACTCGGCACTGAGAACAGACAAATGAAGCGATTTGAGCGACTGCTTCGGTCAGGTCTAAAAGTGGATGAACTGCCGCCGGAACCGCCGACATTTTATCGCGAAGCATAATTTGCGGTTGCCAACGGGCAGGCGTTATTCTAGAATTACAAGTTCTGCCCTTGTAGCTCAACGGTTAGAGCAGCGGACTCATAATCCGTTGGCTGTAGGTTCGAATCCTACCGAGGGCACCAAAATCAGTTCAAAGTAAAGAGTGGTGAGTTGAGAGCAGGAATGCCGGACTCGCCACTTTATCGTTAATACGTGAGATGCAAAACTACTTTTCATCTCATAAACCTGCATAAATGAGATGCAAATAGATCTAAAAATATATTAAACGTTGAATTTGAAATCGACGATGTCGCCTTCCTGCATGATGTAATCTTTGCCTTCGAGCCGTGCGACGCCTTTTTCGCGGGCGGCGGCACGCGAACCGAGTTCTATCATATCCTCGTATTTCACGATCTCCGCGCGGATAAAGCCGCGTTCGATGTCCGAATGTATCTCTCGCGCGGCACGCGGAGCTTTTGTGCCGATCGGTATCGTCCAGGCGCGAACCTCGATCTCGCCGGCCGTCAGATACGACATCAGCCCGAGCATTTTGTACGCCGATCTGATAAGCCGATCGACGCCGCTTGATTCCAAACCAAGATCTTTCAGAAATTCGCTGCGTTCTTCCGCATCGAGCGCGACCAGTTCTGCTTCGAGCTTTGCACAGATAACGACGACCTCGGCGTTTTCCGCGTCGGCCCGTTCCTTTACCTTTTGCACGTGCGGGTTCGAATCCGGATCGGCAAGCGAATCTTCATCGACATTCGCCGCATAGATCGTCGGTTTCGACGTCAGCAAAAACCACGACCGCACGACCGCGCGTTCGTCGTCGGTCAGATCGGCCGAACGAACCGGCCGGCCTTCTTCCAGCACGGGCTGGATCTTATCGAGTATCGCGATCTCTTCTTTCGCCGTTTTGTCGCCCGATTTTGCCGAACGGTTCGCTTTTTCGCGGCGTTTTTCGACCGACGCGAGATCGGCCAGCGCAAGTTCGACGTGTATCGTTTCGATGTCGCGTATCGGATCGACCGAACCTTCGACGTGGACGATATTATCGTCCTCAAAACAGCGGACGACCTGAATGACCGCATCGGTTTCGCGTATGTTCGCCAGGAATTGATTGCCGAGTCCTTCGCCTTTTGACGCTCCGCGGACGAGGCCGGCGATATCGACGAATTCGACGATCGCCGGAACGACACGCTTTGCGTTCACGAGTTTTTCCAAAACCTGAAGCCGTTCGTCCGGAACGGCGACGACGCCGACGTTCGGTTCGATCGTCGCAAAAGGGTAATTCGCGGCCAGCGCCGCTTCCTGTGCGGTCAGTGCGTTAAAAAGTGTCGATTTTCCTACGTTGGGCAGCCCAACTATTCCGGCTTGCAGCATAATTTCAATTTCCGTTCGCGCCAAAAACTTTTATTCTACAATCGAAACAAAATAAAAAGAAGTCTGCGGAACATAAAAAAGCGGCGGCCGATCGCGAAGCGGCCGGCGTGCTTTTATTGCGCCGTGTTCTGGGTTAAGTTATTAAGACCGAACTGTTTTCTTATGCTCCTCGCGGTTATTTTAATGTTGCTGATCTCTTGCGGCGGAGCCGCGCTGACGTATCGTTTTACGAAAGATCAGCCGGCTTTGTGGCGGTTTGCGGCCGGAACGGTTTTCGGCAGCGCGATATTCGGAACGGCCGTGTTCGTCGCGGCCTGCGCGTGGGAACTGAACGTTTACGTCGCCGCCGGATGTCTGATATTCACGCTGCTGCCGGTTTTGTTTTTGCGGAGCGAGGAAAACCGCAAAGCGCTCACCCGCGACCGCGCACGCATAAAAGGTAATTTTCAGGGCGCGAGTTTGAAGAAAATACTTCGGTTCTGCTACTACCTTTTTTTCGCTCTTGTTTTTCTGTTCTTTTTCGAACGCGCGATCATCGAAACGCCGCAGGGCATTTTCACCGGCGGTTCGAATAATCTCGGCGATCTGCCGTTCCATCTGGGCGCGATATTTTCTTTTACGAATGCCGATAACTTTCCGCCGATAAATCCGTCGTTTTCGGGAGCGAAATTTTCGTATCCGTTCATCGCCGATCTGATAACGGCGGCGCTGATGAAATTCGGCGTCGGTCTCAAAGACGCGATGCTCGCGGCAAACGTATTTTGGGCATTCGCTCTGCTGGTTCTGATCGAACGTTTCGTGCTCGCCGTGCTTGGCGACAAGCTCGCGGCGCGGCTTGCTCCTTTCCTCTTATTTTTCAGCGGCGGGCTCGGCTTCATCTGGTTCTTCGGCGATCTTTGGCAGCAGGGCAAAGGCTTTTTCGAATTCTTGAACGCGCTGCCGGCCGATTACACCATCGGCGACAATTTCCGCTGGGGAAATTCGCTCGTCACGCTTTTCCTGACGCAGCGAAGTTTGCTTTTGGGAATGCCGATCACGATCGCGGTCGTGACACTGCTTTGGAAATTGACCGAACGCGACGGTAAAGCAAAAGCGGTTGACATGGTGTTGCTCGGCGCGGTCACGGGCCTTTTGCCACTCATTCATTTGCACAGCCTATTCGTGCTGTTCATTCTATGCGCGTTCCTTCTGGCGTTGTGGATCGAAAAATGGCGGCTTTGGCTGGCGTTCGGCCTCGGCGTTTGCATCACGGCCGTTCCGGAACTCGTCTGGTCTGTCACGGGAAGCGCGTCGAACGCCGCGAAATTTTTTGCCGTTCACGTCGGCTGGAGCGCCGGCGACACGAACGTCTTTTGGTTCTGGCTAAAGAACACAGGCATCGTGCTTCCGCTGATCATCGGCGGCATCGTTCTGCTGATATTGCGTGCAAGAAGAAAGGGCGAGGACGACGAGCAGGAGACCGGCGCGGAACAAATTCTGCTCTTTTATGCGCCGTTCATTTTGATCTTTATTCTCGCAAATATCTTTAAATTTGCACCGTGGGAATGGGACAATATAAAATTGCTCATCTATTGGTACGCGGCGTCGCTGCCGTTCCTTTGCCTGATACTGGCGGCCGCCTGGCGAAAAAATGCCGTGGCGAAAGCCGTCGTTGCGGTGTGTTTTGCGGTGCTGATATTTTCTGGCGCGCTTGATGTTTGGCGAACGGCTTCAGGCCAGATAAACATCCGCGTTTTTGATGCGGACGCCGTCGAATTCGCACGCAAAGCGGATCTCCGCATTCCGGCGGATGCGATAATTTTGAATGCGCCGACCTACAACAGCGCCGCCGTTCTGACCGGACGCATTTCCGTGATGCGTTATCCGGGACATCTGAGTTCGCACGGCATCGATTACGCCGAACGCCAGCGGGACGTGAAACAGATCTATGGCGGCACGCCTAAAGCCGACGAGCTGATCCGAAAATACGGTGTTCAGTACATCGTCGTTTCACCGGACGAAAGGAACACAATGATCATCGACGAAAACTTTCTGGGGCGTTTTCCGATGACACTTTCGGTGGGAAATTACAAACTTTACGAGGTTCGATGATCTTCTGATGGAAAGCGGAACGACCAGGGAAAACAAGACCGACATCGTGTGGCCGGCAGCAAGCGCGGCGATCATCATCGTCGCTGCGTTCTTGCGGTTTTACGATCTTGCGTTAAAACCGCTTCATCACGACGAAGGCGTCAACGGATGGTTCCTCACGAACCTTTTTCGCAACGGAACATATTCATACGACCCTACGAATTACCACGGCCCGACGCTTTATTTCATCGCGCTTCCGTTCGCGCAAATGTTCGGCCTGGAAACCGTCCCGATCCGCGCAAGCGTGGCCGTTTTCGGCGTTTTAATGGTCGTGCTCGCCCTATATTTGAAACGCTATATCGGCAGAACCGGAGCTCTGGCGGCGGCGGCGTTCCTTGCCGTTTCGCCCGGAATGGTCTTCATTTCGCGGTATTTTATTCACGAGATATTCTTTGTTTTTCTCGCTCTGGCGCTGGTCCTGTCGGTACTCTTTTTTATCGATAGACCGCGCGTCGGGCCGTTCGCGATATTCTGGACGGCGCTTCTTTTTGCCGTATGTTTTCTGCCGCCCGTTCTGCGGCTTGCGACAAAGATCGCGGACGGAAACGCAACGACGCTTTGGTCGATGCGGATCGGTTTCACCATTCTCGAAGGCATCCTGATCGGCACGATCATCGTCATGCTCGTAAAATGGCGCGACGGCCGGCCGATATATCTGATACTCGCGGCGGCTTCGGCGGCTCTGATGTTCGCGACGAAAGAAACTGCGTTCATCACGCTCGGGACAATGCTGATCGCGTTCGGATGCATCTGGATCTATCGCAAGATCTTCCCGCCCAAAAACGAGCTCGCCGAAGGCGAAATTTCCGAAGCCCTTTCGTTCAGACAATTCTTGGACGCATCCGGAACCGGCATCGACCGTACGCTGCTTTTCATCGCGGCGGCGGCAGCATTTATATACGTTTTTATCGTTTTCTTTTCATCGTTCTTCAGCTATCCGGAAGGTGTGGGCAAAGCCTTCGAAGCCTATGCGGTATGGGCGAAAACCGGAACGAAGGACCACGTTTATCCATATCTTCATTACGTTTCGTGGGGCTGGAAGTACGAAGGCCCGATAATGTTTTTGGCCGTGGTCGGCGCCGCCTTCGCGTTTCTGAAACGCAACAACAAATTCGCGATGTTCGCCGCACTCTGGGCGTTCGGCTTATTTGCCGCCTATTCGATAATTCCCTACAAAACGCCGTGGCTCGCGCTGTCGTTCCTGCTGCCGATGGCGATCGCGTCCGGCTACGCAATAAACGAGATCGCGAAGATGCGTTTTGGCGGAGCGAAGGCGGTCGCCGGTGTGCTTGCTCTTGCGGCGGTCGGATTCATGGGCTATCGAGCTTATGAACTGAGCTTCGTCAATTACGACGACAACAGCCAAACGTACATCTACGCCCACACGCGGCGCGGATTTCACGAAATGATGGACAAGCTCTATTATTACGCCGATAAAAGCGGCAAGGGCAAGAACGTCGCCGTCGATGTCGTGTCGCAGGATTATTGGCCGATGGTCTGGTACGTGAAAGATTATCCGGACGTCGTTTTTCAGGGCCACATGATTCCCGTCCGAAGCCCCGAACCCGCCGAAATGATCGTCGCGGAAAAAGGCGAACAGGACGCCGAGGCGATGCGCGATTACTCGGCGGATTACAAACTCGCCGGTGTTTATCCGCTAAGGCCGGGCGTCGATCTAATGCTGCTTGTGCGCAAAGACATTGCCGACGCCGACGCACAGGATCTTTCGCGCATTCCGTTCGCACGGCCTAGATCCTGATATTCCCGACCTTTTCCGGCTTTTTGTCTGATTCAGGTTTTAGAAAAGCGGCTTCGTCGGTTTCCCGCCGCGAACGTTTTTCATCCGAATGCCATTTCAACCATTCGCCCGGTGCGTCGAAAGTTTCGCCGCCGTGAGCCGTGATACGCGGCCGTATCCGGCACATCACCGGCGTGTTTATTCCGACGCCCGAAATTATGGCTTGGCCTTTTGTAAGCGCCGGAAGTTCCGCGAGCATCGCTCGGCCCGCTCCTTCGACCGACTGCGCGACCGTCTGCTGATCTATCGGATTTACGATCCGCATAATGATCTGCGTCATGCATTGTGACAGAACGTCCTGATCGAGCTTGCCCGGCCGCTGTGTTATCAAACCTATGCCGACGCCGAATTTGCGGCCTTCGGCAAGGATCTGTTTCAGAATATTCGTCGAAACGACGCTCGCTCCCGCCGGAGCGAAACGGTGAGCTTCTTCGATCAACGTGAACACCGGATAATCGATAAAATTATCGCCGCGGTCAACTTCTTTCCGCGTCGTCATTACGCGCGCCTTATTTATCCGCCGCAAAAGCGTGCCGACAATTACCTGCTGTTCGTTCTGTTCGATGTCCGAAAGCTGAAGTATCGTGCATCTGCCGGGGCGGTAAAGTTCGTGTAATTCTATGTGCTCGGTCGCCGAAAAAATTCCGTCCGGACGGTCAAAACGCGAATCAAGCCGCCACAGCAAACCCTGTATCGACGAAACATTTCCGCCGTCGCCCGCGTCTTTTTCATCCTTTCCGTACTGCTGATTTTGAACCTCGTCACGCAGATCGTAATAGCTGTAAAGATGGTCGCGGCGGCCTTCGGCTTTTAATCGGTCGTTCAGGCTGCGGAACGCTTGCCGCAGAAAATGCAGCATCTTGTCCGACGTGCCTTCGGGCAAAAGATATTTGATGTCGGCTTCGGTCAGCGTCGAAAAACGCACCTTTATTTTTTCCGGCGAGAATATCTTTACATCCGGCTCGTATCCGTCCGCCGATCTGAACGCCGGATCACCGCAGATCGAGCTCATCGTATGATATTCGCCGTGCGGATCGACGATCAGAACCGATGCTCGGTTGTACGGCCGCATCAGTTCTTCGATCAAAACGCCCGCCGTGTAGGATTTTCCGGAACCGGTCGAAGCAAGTATCGCGAGATGCGTCGAAACGACGTCCTTTACCGAAAGAACGACCGGCACCTCGTCTGTTTCGCGTGTTAAAAGGCTGCCGATCCGCGCAGAACCGCTTTCTTCGGAACGTCGCGGGCTGAGCATTTCGGCAAGCGTTTCGCTGGAGGCAAGATAAATGCGGTCGCCGGGAAACGGCGGAACGCGCGGATTGACGAAATCCTTCAGCGTGCGGCTGAAATAGCCGATCGTTTCGACCGTGATCTCATAAATTTCGGGCGAAGGGTCGTCCAGGCCGATCATCGACGCGATCTCAGCAGGCGGCGTCGTCGGGTCGGCCAGAAAATTGTCCGGCAGATTTCGCACAAGCCGCCGCGATTTTATCGTGCCGATAATGCGCCGCATGCCTTCGGCAATATTTGCCTCGTAATAAACGAATTCGCCGATGCGCGCGCGTGTGTTGTCGCTTGTGATAAAAAGAAATTCCTGCGGCAAAAGGCCCGGCCCTTTTACCGTCCCGAAAAGTTCATCGGATATTGCCATAGCTCATTGTTCGAATTCGAGTAAGCGGTCTTCGATATCGGCAAGTTCCTTGCGCAGATTTTCCTCGAACGCCACCGGAACTTCCTGGTTCTCTATCTCTATCGCCTGTTCCTCTTCGTCGTTGTCGAGTTCGATGCGAAGATCGTCATTGAGCCCGTCGAGTTCGGCAAGTATCTCGCCGCGGCGTTTTTCGAGTTGTTCTTTCGTCATTTTCTGCATAAACCTCTTCTCCCCGGCCCGCGTATATAAATAGAAGTATAACCCCGTTCGCGGAATTTGCTAATGTCCGCCAATGATGCAAAATAAAACGTGATGGATCCGAACGCAGAAACACGAAAGAATATGATCGGCTGGCTGGCGCTCTTTGGCGTTTGGATGATGGTCGCGCTCTTTTTGACCAGCCAAAGCTCACTTCAGAGCCAGCTTTCGGAAAATCCGGTTTCGATATCGCGGATATTCTCGTGGCAGCTCGTGTCGTGCATGATCTGGTTCTGCCTTACGCCGGTCGTTCTGAAACTCGGTAAACTTTTCCCGCTTGATAAAGGCAGATGGCCGGTCAGCATTCCCGTGCACATCGTTGCCGGCGTGATCTTGGCTTTGTTCGAACTCGCGATCGATGCCTTTATTTTGCCGAAGCTCGGCCACGTTCGGCGGTTCGACGCGATGACATATCCGCAGATCTATTATCGCTTTGTCGTGATAAATCTTCACCTGAGCGTGACGATATATTGGATCGTTCTGATAGTTTCGCAGGCGGCCGAATGGTACAAAAAATACCGAGCGCGCGAACTTCAGGCATCACAGTTAGAAGCGCGGCTGGCGCAGGCGCGGCTTCAGGTCCTGAAAATGCAGCTTCATCCGCATTTTCTTTTCAACACGCTGAACGCAATTTCCGAACTCATTTACCGCGATCCGGATTCGGCCGAAACGATGATCACGGATCTCAGCGAACTGCTGCGGCTTTCGTTCGACAATCTGGAAACGCAGGAAGTGCCGCTTCGGCAGGAGCTCGATTTTCTGCAGAAGTATCTGGAGATCGAACAGATGCGATTTCAGGAACGGCTGACTATAAATATGAACATCGACGAAGCTGCATTCGACGCGGCCGTGCCGAATATGATCCTGCAGCCGATCGTCGAAAACGCCATCAAACACGGACTCAGCCCGCGTTCCGAAGGCGGCCGCATCGATATTTCCGCCGCGCGGAATAACGGCGATCTGAAACTTTCGGTCAGCGATGACGGCCTGGGCGTTCCGGCCGGAGCCTTGCCGGATCTCGCGCTCGGCGTCGGTCTTTCGAACACGCAGCTTCGCCTGAAACATCTTTACGGCGGCGATCACAAATTCGAGATGCATCCGGTCGAACCGAGCGGTTTGACCGTCGACCTGACGATACCGTTCCGAAACATTTGAAACGCACGTTATGCCTATTCGCACCGTCATCGTCGATGATGAACTCTTCGCCCGCGGCCGCATCAAACGCGTGTTGGCGGACGAACCGGACGTCGAGATAATCGGCGAATACGGCGACGGCCGTTCGGCGCTGGAGGCGATCCGCGAACTCAAGCCCGACCTCGCGATACTCGACATTCAAATGCCGGAGATGAACGGCTTTGACGTCGTCCGTTCGCTGGATGGCGACGCGATGCCGGCGGTGATATTCGTTACGGCGTACGACCAATACGCGATCCAGGCCTTTGAGCTTTATGCTCTGGATTATCTGCTGAAGCCCTTCGACAGAAAACGCGCAAAACGCGCCGTCGAACGCGCCCGCGAACACATCCGCAGCCGCGAACGCGGGCAACTGGACGAACGCCTGCTTTCGCTGGTTTCGGGATTAAAGCCCGACCGCAAATATCTGGAACGGCTCGTCATTCGTTCGACGGGGCGGATATTTTTTCTGAAAACGGACGAGGTCGATTGGATCGAGGCCGCCGGTAATTACCTGCGCATCCACGTCGGCCGCGACGCGCATATGATCCGCGAAACGATGAATTCGATCGAAGCAAAACTCGATCCCGACAAATTTATCCGCATACACCGTTCGACCATCGTGAATATCGACAGCATACGCGAACTCCATCCGATGTTCAGCGGCGATTATTCCGTTCTATTGAAGGACGGAACCGAACTCGCGCTCAGCCGAAATTACCGCGAACGCCTTATCGAACTCGTCGGCCCGGAACGCGAAAGTTGACAATACAATATAAAGATCAGGCGACCTCACCCGCGGCTGATCCATCAGACCGGATTATTACCTTAGACAAAGAAGTACAAGGTGAATTAAACCAATTCTTTAAATTCTTCTTATTCATCCTTTTCAGTGGTCGGATCGGTTTGTTCGCAGAAAATTTACCACAGACGCGGAAAAACAAGAGGAACAGAAGAAACGATAAAGTGGAGTTCGGCGGAAGTATGCCTAACCACTGTATTCCCAACAATTAACCTGCGTCAAAAAAAAAAACCACTTGACAATCATTTAATTTGAGAGTAATTTACATCCACTTTTATTTTATGTAGAAAACAATATGAGATGCCCACGCTTACACAACCATTGCCGAA
>CBFGSN010000023.1:0-24674 GCA_965651435.1 uncultured bacterium
ACGACGGTTTTGTCGCGCTTCTGCTTCGGAACGGCGTTCCGGCCGTTGTCCGCTCCGTTACGTGCACCGAGGCCGAACGCGAAGACGAGATCTTTCGTCTGCTAATGTTCTACAACGACCGTTATTCCACCGACGGAGCTTCGCTGCTTGACGATATTCTGCTCGTCGGCGGCGATATTCCTTCGTCGCGTATCCGCGAAATTTCCAATGAATCGCTCGGAAAGGACCTACGCGTACTTAAACCCGAAGACGTCGGGCTGAACGTTCCGGTCGGCGGCCTGCGGTTCAGCGACCTCGCCGGCCCGGCGGGACTCGCGGCACTTGCTTGGTAATTCTTAACCGTTCGTCACATCTTTCGTGCATTCCGTCACATTTTCGTTGGCACTATCCTTTAAATAGACAAAAATCTCGTTATAAACCGCAGTTTTTTTATAACGAGATGAATATTACAAATGCAATAACGGATACGGTGTTGATCGAGCTTATACTGAAAGGCCGCGAGGACGGCTTTGAGGAGCTCGTGAAACGGTATCAGCGGCCGGTCACCGGATATGTTTTTCGTATTCTCGGCGATTATGATTCGGCGCTCGACGTAACGCAGGAAGTTTTCATCAAAGTTTATAATTCGCTGCGGCGTTACCGCTCCGAATACAAATTCTCCACATGGCTTTACCGCATCGCGCACAATGCCGCGATCGACCACATCAGAAAAAATTCCGCACCTACCCAAAGTATTGAAACCGAAAACGAGGAAGGCGCGTATCAACTCCAGCTCGAAAGTCCGCTTCCGACACCGGAACAGGAACGCGAGCGAAGCGAATGGCGAACAGAGATCGACACGGTCGTAAAATGTTTGCCGCAAGGTTACCGCGAATTGATCGTGCTGCGGCATTCCGGCGACCTTAGCTACGATGAGATCGCGGAAGTAACGGGCCTGCCGCTCGGAACGGTTAAGAACCGCCTTTTCAGAGCACGCGAATTGATGCGGAATATGTTCATCGAACGCGGCTTCACGGGACTTTGATCCGATCTTTCATCGAAGGTATTGATGGATTTTTTTTCGCGGCTAACGCGATAAAAAATGACGGACGGTTGACCCAAATGGCCTCACAGAACATCCATGCCGGCGAATGCGTCATAAGCGAAATTTCGGCATATATCGACGGCGAACTTTCGCCCGCCGATGAAGCTGCGTTCGAGGCCCACATCGCCGTTTGTGCCGATTGCCTTAGCGAACTGAACGGTCAAAAACTATTCGTGTCCGCCGTTTCCGCCACGATGCATCGCGATGCCGCGATCGAGATCCCGACGGATTTTTCACGCAAAATAACCGCCGTCGCCGAGAGCCGTGTTTCGGGTTTTCGCGATCCGCGGGAGCGGACGAAGGCGGCATGGATCTGCGCCGGCCTTATCGCCGCGACGCTTTTGCTGGCGGGTGCCGAAGCGCTCGGCATTTTTGCCGGGATCGCCGAAACGGTGTCGGCGGTCGCACAGCTCGCGTTCAATATTTTTACGGCAGCGACAGTCACGGTCGCGGTTTTGCTGCGGTCAATATCGGCCGTTGCCTTCACGCGTCCGCGGTTGGAGGTCCTGCTGGCTGTCGCGGCGTTCTTTGCCTTGATCTATGCCGGATCGCGAATGCTGCCGCGGCTTCGACGCACACGATGACAACTTTTCGCCACTTAATATCGAGGATCTTACCGCCGGCAGCCATTGCGTTCGCCGCGGTCTTTTTGATGTTCGGTTTGCGGGCCGAAGTATTTTCGATGTCGCCGGAATTTCACATGGTCGGCGAAGATATGCACATCGAAGACGCGCCGGACACGGACGTTATCGCGTTCGGCAAAAAGGTGGTCGTAAATAAACGCGTCAAAGGCGTTTTCGTTGTCGGCGGCGACGTGGTCGTTGACGGCGAGGTGACCGGTGATGTCGGCGTGATCGGCGGTTCGGTGACGCAGAAAAAAGATGCGTACATCGGCGGCGATGTTATCGTCGTAGGCGGAAAATATCAGCCGGAGGTCGATCATCCGCGGCGCGGCGAAGGGAAGCAGACCGTGATGCTCGGCATTTTTGAGGATGAGATCCGCGAATTTACGCGAAATCCGGCGAGCATTTTAACGCCGGAGCTTTCCGTTTCGTTCTTCGCACAGCGTTTGTTGTCGCTGCTGTTCTGGTTCCTGATATCGATGGGTTTGACTACGATAGCACCCGGCGCCGTCACGCGTTCGATTACGCGGCTGAAACTTTCGTCATTAAAGGTCGCGGCCATTGGTTCGGCGGCACTCGTTGCCGTGCTTTTCGGCGTAGCCGCGGGTATCGGTTTTTTGCCGAATTATCTTAGCGGTGTCGTCGGTTTGATGGCGCTTTTCATCATCGCTCTCGCCTACACGCTCGGACGGACCGTTTTGCACGTCATCGCCGGTCGTTACGTGCAGAAACAACTCTTCGGCGAAGGCGTTCATTCCGAAGCACTTGCGGTGTTCACCGGGGTCGCCGTCTGGACGGTTCTTCTGTCGCTGCCGTATCTTTGGACGGTCGGTGTTTTGACGCTTTTCGCGGTCGGAACGGGCCTGGTTCTGACGGCCGGCGGACGCAACACGGTCCGTACATAAATCCCGCATCTTTCCTGTTTACAAAACTTTACATAAAAGTATTGAACTATTCCGCGTGTGTTTGCGTCTTATTCAGGAATGAGGCAACTTATTGCCCATTTTCGCGTTATTAGAATAGAGAATTTTATATCTTCGGAAGAAAATTTATGAACAGGACAACGAGCGCAGCTTTTGATAACGGCAGAACATTTTCAATACCTTTTTTACTTATGATAGCGGCGGTCATCGGATGGATGGCGGCCGCGGTTTCGGGACAGGCATTAACGCCTTCGATGATCGCGGGTGATGTCGTTTCGGTCACTTCCGAAAAGATAGTTCTTTCGGCAAAGACCGGAACTATAGACGTAATTTTGTCGGGCGAAACGGCGTATAAACGCGTCGATGCCGAAAAGCCAAGCCTTAAAACGGCAACCGATGCGGCTCTTACCGATATAAAACCGGGCGACAAGCTGCTTGTCACCGGGATCATTTCCGAAGATCTTAAAACGCTGCCGGCACGCGCGGTCTATCTGATGTCGAAAGCCGACATCGCCGAACGCAATGCGAAAGAAGCGGCCGAATGGACGACGCGCGGTGTTTCGGGCAAGGTCACGGCGGTCGATGCGGCAGCCGGAACCATTACCATCGATGTCCGCGGTATCGCAACTACGACAAAGGTCGTCGTCACGCCGAAGCCCAACGCGAAATATCTAAGATACGCACCGAATTCCGTTAAATTCAGCGATGCGGTCGCGGGTTCGCTCGGCCAGGTACAGGTCGGCGATATGCTTCGCGCACTCGGCGACAAGAGCCAGGACGGAACCGCTTTCGCGGCAGAAACGATCCTGACCGGAGCATTCAGAACGGTCGCGGGAACGGTCAAAAGCGTCGATACGGCAAAGAACGAAGTTGTCATCACGGATTTTCAGACAAAGGCCGACATTGTCGTCGATCTCAGCTCCGCTTCGATGATGAAGCGATTTCCGCAGGAAAGAGCACAGCAGATGGCCGCGGCGCAAACCGCTCGCGGTGAACGTCAACAGCGGCCGGAAGCCGCCGGCGGTGAACGTCCGCAGCGTCCGCAGGGAGCCGGAATGCCGGGCGGAAGACGCGCGGGCGGCATCGACGAAATGCTGGAACAATTTCCCAATGTGACGGCGGCGGACCTGAAACCCGGCGAGATGGTCGCGGTTTCGAGTACAAAAACCGCTGACGAAGGACGCATAACGGCGATCAAATTCCTTGCCGGCGTCGAACCATTTATACGCGCCGCGCAAGCGGGCGGCGGCCGACGCGGCGGACGCGCGGTTGACGGCGGATTTACGGTGCCCGGATTGGACGACACGGACATCACGCAATAATTAATAAATATCAGATCATTTATAAAGAGAGTAAGCTCATGAATACATTCAAGTCATTATTAACCATGCTGCTGTTTGCCGCGGCGTTCGCCGTACCGGCGTTCGCGCAGCAAAGCGGCAGTCTTTCGGGACAGGTCGCCGATGCGTTCGGTTCTATCATCCAGGGCGCAACGGTTACCGTAACCGCCGCGGACGGAACCGCAAAGACGGCCACGACCGACGAACAGGGCGAATACACGATCACAGGGCTCGCACCGGGAAAATATACTGTAACCGTTGCGGCAGAAACCTTTGCGGTCTATGAACATCCTGACATGGAAATAAAAGCAGGAAGGCGCGAAACGCTGAACGTTCCGATGTCGATCGAAGATGTCGCGGCAGAGGTTGAGGTAAGCGACGACCAGATCTCGACCGATCCGAACAGCAACCTGAGCGCGACAGTTCTCAGCGAAAAAGAACTCGACGCACTGCCGGACGATCCGGACCAGCTCGAACAGGCACTGCAGGCTCTGGCCGGTCCGTCAGCGGGTCCGAACGGCGGCCAGATATACATCGACGGATTTTCGGGCGGCGAACTTCCGCCGAAAGAATCGATCCGCGAGGTGCGTATCAACAACAATCCGTTCTCGGCCGAATTCGACCGGCTCGGCTTCGGGCGTATCGAAATTTTGACGCGTCCGGGCACGGACAGATGGCGCGGTTCGGCAATGGCCAGATTTAATGACGAAAGCCTGAACTCGCGAAATCCGTTCGCTGCCAACCGTGCCGCGAGCCAAATGCGCGCATTCGGCGGAAATATTTCCGGCCCGATCCAAAAAGGGAAGTCGTCATTCTTTCTTTCGGTGAACCAATCGACGGAGGACGCAAACTCGGTTTTGAACGCGGTCGTTCTTGATTCCGCTCTGAATCCGGTCAATATTCAGCAGGAATTCCAGAACCCGAGCACCAGATTGAGCATAAGTCCGCGTTTCGATTATGCGATCAACGAGAACAACACGCTCGTTTTCCGCTATAATTTTTCGAACCGCAAACGCGAAAATCAGGGCATCGGCGGAACATCGCTCGCCGAACGGGCGTATGATTCGACCGGTACGAATCACGATTTCCGCATCACCGAAACGATGATCATAAATCCGACAACGGTGAACGAGACCCGATTCGAATTCGAATGGAACAAGAGCGAACAGAACGGCGATAATACGATCCCGACGATCAATGTTTCAGATGCGTTCACGTCCGGCGGAGCGTCGATCGGCAATAGTTTTGACGATGAAAAGGAATGGGAACTGCAGAATTACACAACGACATCGCTGGGCAGCGCGCTTGAGCATACGATCAAATTCGGCGTAAAGGCACAGGGCGTTTACCTGACGGACCACACGGAAAATAACCTCGCGGGAACCTTCACGTTCAGCGGTGCTCCGGCCGTAACTAGTCCGGAAGGCTGTTCGCCGGTCGAACCGGGCTGCACGATCATATCGGAAGCCGTTTCGCCGCTTGAACAGTATCGCCAGCGTTTACTCGGCAATCCGGGAGCGCGGTTTTTCCCGACGCAGTTCACGCTCGCCACCGGCGATCCGGAAGCAAAGGTTTCGCGTATCGATTACGGCATTTTCGCTTTGGACGATTGGCGTATTAATCCGGGTCTGACGCTCAGCTTTGGCCTGCGTTACGAAAACCAGACGAACATCAGCGACAACACGAATTTTGCACCACGATTTTCGTTCGCGTGGTCGCCGGGTGCCGGTTCGGGGAATCCGAAAACGGTCATCCGCGGCGGCTTCGGCGTATTTTATGACCGCTTTAGCGAAAGCCTGACGCTTAATTCGCTTAGAACGCTCGAAGGCGGCCGGATCAATCTGATACTTAACGGAAACGATCCGGCGGCGGTCGCTCTGCTGCAGCAGGCCGTGTTCACACCGACCGGCGTGACGAACGTACCGACGGCGGAACAGATCCTCGCGGCTTTCCCGCAATCGAACACGTTGCAGTACGTTTCGCCGGATATGAAGTCGCCGACGACCTATCAGGGAATGATCGGCGTCGAACGTTCGCTGCCGGGCAATTCTTCGGCATCGCTGTTCTTTGTGACGGCACAGACGAACAACGTTCTGCGTTCGCTGAACATAAACGCTCCGGTTTGTGCGGATGTATTTGATTGCTCGGATGGTGTCCGCCCGGATCCGACAAGCGGCGATATCTATCAATACGAATCGACGGGAACTTCGCGGACGAATCAGCTTATAGCAAATTTCCGCACGTCGATAATTCCGCGCATCTCGATCTTCGGAAACTACCGTTTCGGCCTTTCGAAAAGCGACGCGGACGGAGCGGGCAGCTTTCCCGCATATACGTATGACCTGTCGGGTGAATACGGCCGGGCTTCGGGCGATGTTCGGCATTACCTGACGCTGGTCGGCAACATACAGCTTCCGTGGGATATTTCGCTCAATCCGTTCGTCATTGCCCGCAGCGGTTCCGCGTTCAACATCACACGCGGGCTGGATCTGAACAACGACGGACGTTATACGGAACGCCCGACGTTCGCCGAACTCGGCGCACGCTGCACCGAGTTGAACCTGAACAATTCGTGGTGCGATGTTTCGGGATTTGACCCGGACGCCGTTATTCCGAGGAACTACGGCACATCGCCGGGGTATTTTTCCGTCAATATGCGTGTTTCCAAGAACTTCGGTTTTGGATCGAGTGAAAGCGCCGGCGGCGGTGCCGCGGCCGGTGGCGGACGCGGTGGACGCGGCGGAAGAATGGGACGTTTTGGCGGATTCGGAGGCGGCCGCGAACGCAAACCGTATAACTTGAACATCGGCCTGAACATCAACAATCTGCTGAACACCGTGAACTACGGTGCTCCTGTTTCAAGCCTGAACTCCGGACGCTTCGGCGAATTTACCTCGACCGGCGGCGGCTGGGGACGCGGCGGCGGTTCGGGAACGGCAAACCGCCGGATCGAATTGAGCGCCAGATTCAGCTGGTAAAAACAAAAGCGGCTATATGAAATTCCATATAGCCGCAGCTTTCTTTAGAAAAGATCCGAATTCAAATATCCGTCGGACAGTTTCACGAAACTTGTCCGGCGGATATTTGTTTGTGCTTAGTAGGACCGTCCGTTCGCGACCGGATGATCGCCTTCCCCGCCCCAGAGCGTCACGGTTATCGACAGGTCCGAGGAATTCCACATCCAGAACTCGCCCGGTGAACCGGCACGCCAGATGGCGACGTCGTCCTTTCCGTCACCATCGTAATCGCCAACGACAGGATAATCGCCCGTGCTTCCGAATTGGAAAACACGCACGCCGGCCACACTGCTCAAGGCTGTGTACCATACAAGCTGGCCGCTCTCGTCGCGAATGGCCGTTATGTCGTCAATGCCGTCGCCGTCCACATCAGCGACGACGGTCTGATCCGTCGTAAAACCGAAAGATGCACCGAGGTAGCTGTCATTGCCGGAGAATTTGACCCAAAACTCCGCAAGGCCGCCGTTGTCGCGTTTGACCAGCAGATCGCGTTTGCCGTCCATATCGAAATCGCCAACATACGGAAGGTCGCCGTTCTGTCCCCACGGAACATAATACGTCGGGCCGTTGGCTTCGATACGGTAGAACCACGTGCTCGGATCCCCGCTTTCGGCACCCGGACGATAAACGGCAAGATCGGCCGTTCCATCGCCGTTGTAATCGCCGACGACCCTTGGATCGTCACCGTTTTGGCCGAACTGCTCGATCCGGACGGTGCTGGTGCTGCTTTCAAAGATGTAGAAAACGCCTTCGCTCGGACGCCATACAGAGATGTCATCGTTGCCGTCGCCGTCAAAATCGGCCGCAAGGAATGTGTCGCTGGCAATACCGAAATCGGCTCCCTGGATCGCGCCTCCGTTCAACTGATTGAACCATGTCACCTGGCCGCTTTCGCCGCCGCCGGTGTTTCGGACCAGCGAAAAATCCGTTTTGCCGTCGCCGTTGAAGTCGGCATACGCTTTTTCCGCGGGCGGAGCTTCGCCGCCGGTTACGCTGATGTTGTCGATTCCGACCCATTCGTCGCTGCCGATCGCATTGGTCGTCATAACGCGAATTTCGACGAGCGGCTGGTTGTCGGCTCCGGCCGGCAGAGTCAGGTCAACGGACGTGACCTGCGTCGCGGTGCCGCCTGTCGTAACGTCAGGGAAGGATCCGCCGGGAAGGTTCGTGTAATCACCGGTGCCGCCCACGCGGTATTGGATCGCGATCGGCTGAACGGCGTCGTCCGATGCGGCATCAACGTCGCGAAGATCGCACTGAAATCTGATATTGCTTTGGCCGGTCGTGTTCAGATAAATAACGATATGCGGTGCGTCAGCGGTGCCCGAACCCTGCAGAGCAATGACCGGGTCGGCGATCTCGAATTCGGCGATGCCGCCCGAGATGAGTGTGTCCGGGTTGGCCTGATTGGCGACCAGGTCGATAGGTGTTCCCGAACCGTCAGCGACGATCGTCGAAGGATCGGTCGCCGTCGAAGTTGTCAGGTCGTCTCCGCGATATGCGACAATGCCCGGAACGCCGCTCCAATCGTCGTTGGTCGTGAGCAGGCCCGTATTGGACCAGTTCTGTGAAAATGGCAGCGTCTGCGGCGCGGTCGATGCTTCGACCTTTCGCAGAACGATCCCGCCGAGCAGGGAAAAGCCCATCGCTGCCGCGGCCGTGATCGTTAAAAATACCCTTATGTGTTTCATATAGATCTCCTTGTAATGTTCGGACGCACCGAACGCGATGCATCCATTGATCGATAAAGATTGAAAAACCCTAATTATTATCGCTGTTTAATGCGAAAATCTTATCACAGGAACCTTTTCGATGTATAAGCAAAAGCACCCGATAAGCGATTACATTTCTATTAAATTTTCCACGGTTTTTCGTTCGGACGAAGAAATTACGACCATCGGGGGCAATTCTGGTAAAATCGTTCTTAAATATACAGATCTTTCGGAGGCGATATGAACGCGGCGAGGTTGTTTTTAGCTTTATTCTTATTGGTAATTTTGTGCGTATCGGTTCGCCCGCAGGATGACGGGATCATCCGCGTCGAAACCGAACTGATCGATGTTCCGATACAGGTCAAGGACAAAGCCGGGCTGCCGCTCACAAACCTCACCGAAAAGAATTTCGTCATATACGAAGACGGAAAACCGCAGGAGCTTGTCGATTTTTCGGCAGCCGCGGCGCCGTTCGAAGTCGCTTTGCTGCTCGATACATCGGGTTCGGCGCGTTCGGAGCTGATGCTGATAAAGCGTTCTGCTCTGAATTTCATCGAATCGCTGCGGCCTGGCGACAGAGTCGCGATAATTTCATTCACGACCGAGCGGAACGAAACCGAAGCATATGCGGTTCCCGAAATAATCAGCGAACTCACGGACGACAGGGTCGCGCTCAAAGCCGCGCTTGAACGCGTCGGGACCAGCAACAGTACGCCGTATTACGATGGTTTGATACAGGTTGTCGAAAAGATATACAGCGACGCTCCTGAAGCAAAATTTCGAGGACGCAGGGCGTTGGTCGCCCTGACCGACGCGGTGGATTCGGCCAGTATTTCGGACTTTGCCGAAGCCCGCGAACTGCTTGGCGACGCCGGTGTGATCTGTTATTTCATCGCCGTGAACACCCGTGATTTTTTCGAAGAAAATCTCTTGGGAAATTGCGAATTTACGATGCGGTTTTCGCAGGCACAGATACGGCGTTATTATAAACAGTTCGGCGATGCAAAGATCGAACGGGCGTCGTCGTTCTGTCAGCTCGGCGATTTCGAACGGCTGGCCGTAAGCAAAACCCTGTACGAACTCGCGAATGCCGAGATGGCGGAGCTCGCAAAAACATCGGGCGGTGCGGTTTTTCCGGCCGGCGACCTTCATGACGCGCGGATCGCATTCAAAAAGGTGGCGGCGGAGATCGGGACGCAGTATAAGCTCGGGTATTATTCGTCGAATTCGGCAAAAGACGGAAAATACCGCAAAATAAAAGTAGAATTGAAAGGCGTTCCGCCGGGCGCGACCGTCAGGGCTCGTGACGGATACACGGCGCGGCGTGATCAGAACTAAATTATGCAGGAAACATTTGATCGGATCTGTTTGATCGTTTTGGATTCGGCGGGCATCGGCGAAATGCCGGACGCCGCGGCGTGGGGCGACGCAGGTGCGGACACGCTCGGGCACATAATGGATTCGCGCGTCGTGTCGGTGCCGAATATGCATATGCTCGGGCTCGGGAACATCCGGCCGCTGTCGCATATGCCGCCGCTGGACAGGCCGATCGGTTCGTTCGGCAAATGCACGCTTTTGTCGGACGGCAAGGACACGACGACCGGCCACTGGGAAATGGCGGGCATCATTTTGAAGAAAGGTTTTCCGACTTTCCCGAACGGATTTCCGCCGCGGATAATAGATGAATTTGCCGCCCGGACAAATGTGCCGGGCGTGCTCGGAAACGTGCCGGCCTCCGGGACCGAGATAATCAAAGAGCTTGGCGAAGAGCACGTTCGCACGGGCAAGCCGATCGTTTATACATCGGCGGATTCAGTTTTTCAGATCGCGGCTCACGAAGAGGTCATTCCGGTCGAACGGCTTTACGAAATGTGCGAAACGGCGCGAAAACTTCTCGACGGCGAAGACCGGGTCGGCCGCGTCATCGCCAGGCCTTTTGTCGGCAGCACCGCCGCGGATTTCAAACGCACCGAGAACCGCCACGATTACGCCGTTCCGCCGCCCGCGGACAATCTTTTGCCGATGCTGAAAGATAAAGGTTTGGATGTTGTCTGCATCGGAAAGATCGCCTCCATATACGATTCGATCGGCGTGACCGAAGACCTGACGGCAAAGAACAACGACCAATCGATCGACCAGACGATCAACGCATTGAACGCCGATACGCGCGGGCTTATATTCAGCAACCTCGTCGATTTCGATATGCTTTACGGACACCGCCGCGATACCGAAGGCTATGCGAAAGCACTCGAACATTTTGACGCACGTTTGCCTGAGATATTGGAAGCGATGCGCGGCGGAGACCTGCTGATCATCACCGCCGATCACGGAAACGACCCGACGAAAGAAGGTTCCGACCATACGCGCGAATACGTTCCGCTGCTGGTTTACGGCAAACGAGCAGCTTCGGGCGTGAACCTTGGCACACGCGGTTCGCTCGCCGACATCGGCCAAACGATCGCGGAAAATTTCGGGCTGAGCTTGAATGCCGGAGAAAGCTTTTGGGGGCGGTTGTAGCGGATGTTCGAAAGTATACGTGATAAGATGCGTGAGCTGGTTCGAACACTCGACTACGTGATGACCATTCACGCTGAAGAAGAAATGGAGAACGATTCCCTTTCCATTTTGGACGTGGAGAGCGTCTTACTCAGCGGCGAGATAACAGAACGCCAGCGTGAGCCATTGACGCGAGAGCCAAAATATCTAATTTGCGGCAAAACACTTGATGACGTGGAAGTAGTTGTTGTGGCAAAATTAAGCTTAACTGGAAAGTTAGTGATAATTACAGTTTTTAGAAATGGCGAAGAATATGAACACTGATGCTAATATCTGTGACAATTGCGGAAAGCCCGGAGCGAGGCTAATTCACGTTACGCGCAGCTACGGCAAGGGCAATGATCTTTTGGTGATCGAAAATGTCCCGGTCATTTCGTGTCCGGCGTGCGGCGAAAGCTATCTAACCGCGGAAACGTTGCGCGAGATCGATAATATTAAACGGAACCGGTCAACGTTCGCATCCGAGCGCAAAGTGCCCGTCGCTGCTTTTGTTTAATGGTAAGGTTGTGGGAGCATTACCTCATCTAGTTCAACGGGATCGTGAAATTCAGATCCGACAGCTCGCCTTTTAATTCAAGCGGCTCTGTTAGAACGACGTTTCGTCGTTGCGTGACGGTGACCGTATATGTCTGCCCGGTGAGCAAACCGTCCACGGAATAGTAACCGAACGAATTCGTCGCGGCGGAGCGTTTTGTTCCGAGCTCGTCGGTGAATGTCACCTGAACCCGCTGCATTCCCAAACCGTTGTCATCGATCACACGTCCGCCGACCGACACTGCCTGTGACGCCGCGGCAAAATTCACGTAACCCATTCCCGTCAGCGTACCGGTGTCGCCCATTGTGTTTGCGGTCTGCACGATCCTATCCGAAAAAGCTCCGGTTTCCGGATCGACCCTAAATGACGATATATTTCTGCTCGTTCCGTTTCCGCTGAAAAAGAGCGTGCCGTCGTCGTTGAATTCATTGATCAGGGACGACGTGCCGCCCGTTTCGATGGGCGAACCTTTCAGAACGCTGAGCTGCGTCGCGGCTCCGGAACCGCTGATCTCCATCACAAAGAAATGATTTCGCGTGCGGTTCGACAGCGCAAAGTACCGGCCGTTCGGGTGAACCTTTCCCTGTGCGGAAAAGCCGGTCATCGTGCCGGCAAAAGGGCTGTTCGTTACCTGGACCGGCACGCCGCCGTCCAATGTGTAAACGCGGACAAGTGCCTGGCGGCTGTTGATGACAAAGAGCCGGCCGCTTGCATCAATGGCGGTCGGATTCGGCGTGGAATTGCCCGAATCGAACGGCGAGCCTTTTATGGGCGTCAACACGCCGGTTTCGGCGTTCACCGAGAATCCGGCGAAGAAGTTTCCGCTGTTGCCGCCGGCGTAATAATATCCGCCGTCCGGCGTCATTATCGAAGCCGTCGGGCTTACGCCTTCGGGCATCGCGTACGGGCTTCCGGCGGCTGGCGTCGCGCTTTTCGCGGTGATGTTAAAGCTCGCGAACGTATCCGCGCCGACGATCAGCGGCGACCCCGAAGGGTGAACCTTTATCGTCCGCTGCTGTGCCACGCTTGCTATCGGCGAAAACGGCAGCAACGCGATCATTCCGGTCGCTTCGTCGATCGAGTATGCCGAGATGTTGTTCGCACCGCGGTTTATTACATACATCCGCTTGTTCAATTTATCGATCGCGAGCATTTCAAGGTTCGTCGAACCGCCGCCGTTAAAGCCGGTGGCGACCGGAAATCCGGCCAGCGGTGTCAATTCGCCGGTCGTTTCATTTACCGAAAAGCCGTAGATCAGATTGCCGGCAGCGTTGTCATTGACGACATAGATAAAGCCTGCGCTCGCCGATCCGGCGTACATAAAGACCGCCGCAATCAGCATCAAACATAGGCCGATGGCCCGTGATACGTGATTTTTCATCCCTTTTTCCTCTTGTTGTGTAGTTTCGCGGCGATCCGCAGATCGCCCGGGAGTTTTTGCGTGGAAGGTGAAAACCGTGTGGAAAGATTATAGGCAATTCTTCGGGAAATTAACACTCGTACTTGTTGTTTTGTTCCTCGTCACCGGAGTGGATAGAGAAAATAGCCTGTCTTTGAAGGGACCGCACAGATCGGCGCGGCACTTTGCTGTGGCCATTTTACCACTGATGAAGAAGAAAGAAATGAAGGAATCTTCAGCCCGCGGCTTTGCGGCCGAGCAGGGCAAACGGAATGTAGCAGAGCAGAGAAATGACGATCGTCCACGCCGGGCTGCCGGGCATCGTGACAAAGAAATTCACGACGCCGGCGCCGAGCAGTGCGATGCCGACCATCAAGGCCGGCAGGAATCCGTCGCGCTTGTTCGCGACCTTTGCCGCCGTGAATCCACCGGCGAACGAACCCGCGATGTAGCCGAGGATCAAAACGATGTTCGCCGAAACGGGCATCGCCTCGACCCATTCGCGAAGCTTCGCTTTGTCCTGCATTATCTCCGGCGTCAACGCGCCCGTGAACCGCGACATTATCATCTGCGCGATAATGATCACGACGATCGCGGCAGCCATTCCGGCGGCGACGCCCAAAACTCTACGAAGCATTCGGTTCGATCCTCGACATCAAATTTTACGGCACCCAATTTTGAGCCACGCTGTGTCCGGCCAGCGACAGCGGCAGCAAACTGATAAGCGCCGCGGCCGTGACCCACGCCGGCAAACCCGGCATAAAGACAAAGATATGCACAACGCCCGCAATTATCAAGAGAGCCGCGATAAGTATCGGCAGCGAGATGCCTTCGCTGATGCGGCGCGCCATCTTCGTCACGACAAATCCGGCCGCAAGTCCGCCCGCCGCATAACCGAGTATCAATAGAATATAAACGGAGGTCGGGAGCGATCCGTCATAGGCGCGCAGCAGTTCCGGCGTTCTGTTGACCGCCGGCGTCGGCGGATAGGCAATAGCCGTCATTAAAAATAACGTGATGAACAATACACCCGTTGCGACGATGAATGCGGCGATGACCGCGAGTACCTTTCGTTCCATAATATGACCTCCTAATTTTTATATCGTCCCGTAAAAAGACTATGCGCGGTTTATATCAGATTTTTGGCTGCGTAACAAGAGCGGCGTATCGGGCGCGTTGTGAACGAAGAGGTGGAAACTGCGAAGGCAGAGCCACCTAAAGGTGGAACTCCGAACTAAGAGCCACCTAAAGGTGGAACTCCGAACGTGGAACTGAGAATGAAGAGCCACCTAAAGGTGGAACTCCGAACGTGGAAACCCCGAATGAAGAGGCACCTAAAGGTGGAACTCCGAACGTGGAAACTGCGAACGGAACTTAAAACGGGTGGAGCTCTGAAGCGTTGGGTTGTATGAATATCGGACACTTCGGGCCCGATAATTCGGATTTGCCGGTAGTAACTTATGAAAAACAAGCCGTTTAGCGGATGGCACGCCTCTTGCGATGTTAGCCATATGTATCGAAAAAGGTACACTGGAGGTAACCATGGCTAAGGAGGTAATTATCGTTAACGGCGAAGAACGGATTGTTCGTGAAGATACTGCTAAAGCATATCGCGGCGTATATTGGGCATTGCTCAGCATCGCCGGGTTTTTGCTTATCATGGCAATACTGATCTTTGCCGGGGTAATCAAACTTGCTTCGGGTGGTGAACTTGATGCGATACCGGCGGCCGCTGATAACAGCAGCGTGAACGCCCGGTAGGATAATTGAGCTGAGGCAAGCCATGTCAAGGGGTAGCACAAGCTGGGGGCTTGTCGCGGCTCAACTGGGAGAAGCGTCCTGATTTTGAGGACGCCATTTTTTTTGTCTGTTGCAAAGCCGTCGGCGTTCTTCGATAATCTAAAGTGTGATCGTATTGGGTATCGAAAGTTCGTGCGATGAAACAGCCGCGGCCGTCGTCAAAGACGGGACGCGCATTTTGTCGTCGGTTATCTCTTCGCAGATCGCGATGCATATGCCGTACGGCGGCGTCGTGCCGGAACTTGCCTCACGCGAACACCTCGCGAAAATACGTCCGATCGTCGATCAGGCGATCGCCGAAGCAGAGATAGAAAAGAATGACATCGATGCCGTTGCGGTGACTCACGGCCCCGGTTTGATCGGGTCGCTGCTCGTCGGTGTGTGTTATGCAAAAGCTTTTGCATACGCGCTCGGCGTTCCGCTGATCGGCGTAAATCATATCGAAGGCCATGTTTATTCCGTGGTGTTCGAAAATCCGCAGATAGAATATCCGGCGCTGGCGTTGATCGTTTCGGGCGGGCATACAAATCTTTTCCACGTTCCCGAACCGGGAAGCTATAAGGTAATTTCGCGGACGCGCGACGACGCGGCCGGCGAAGCATTCGACAAGGTCGGAAAAATGCTCGGGCTTTCCTATCCGGGCGGGCCGGTCATCGAACGCATAGCCGGCGGCGGCGACCCAAAAGCGGTTCGGTTCACAAAAGCCAAGATCTCCGACGGCAGGCCCGATTTCAGTTTCAGCGGCCTGAAAACAGCGGTCGCGCGGCATTTGCGTGAGAACGGGATCGAACCAGCTGCGGATGACGAGAACGTTTCGCAGGCGATAATGGACACGGCCGCGAGCTTTCAGGCATCGGTCGTTGATTCGCTCGTCAGCACAATGGAAAAGGCCTCCGCCGAAATCGAGCCGAAAACCCTGATCGTCGCGGGCGGCGTCGCGTGCAATCTTTCGCTGAAAAATGCTGCGGACGCGGCGGCGAAACGGCTTGGCATTCCGGTCTATTTTCCTTCGAAACATCTTTCCACCGATAACGCCGCAATGATCGCCGCGGCCGGGTATTTTCACCTGTCGCGCGGCGAATCTTCGGATCTGGATCTGACGGCGGACGTTACGCTGCGGCTTCAGAATCTGGAGAACGAAGACGCCGACCTACGCAGAAAGAAGGTCCGTTATAAACTTTAGTAAACGTTGCAATTCGAACGGCTTAAACTATACAATCTAAAGCGTCTCGCAAATTTTTACATTTTGATCCGCGTTTTTTGGCTCCGTATTTTCGGCTCCGAACGCCTTTCGGGCATCGCCCGCGTCATATTTCGTCCCTACGGACATTGGAGAAAAGTATGAAAAAATTTCGTGTTTTTGTCGTGATGCTTTGCATTGCCATAATGCTGCCGGCCGCCGTCGCCGCACAGCAGCAGGTAAACATACGCATTTTGCTTAGTTATATTTCCGGTCTTTCGTCCCCGGTTCTGGTGACGCATGCGGGCGACGGTTCGCGGCGGATATTCATCGTCCAACAGGGCGGCATCATAAAGGTCGCAAACGCCGGAAGTTCGCAGACGACGAACTTTATGAACATAACGTCAAAGGTCCTTTCGGGAGGCGAACGCGGCCTGCTCGGGTTGGCGTTCCATCCGGATTTCAAGAACAACCGTTACTTCTTTGTAAATTACACGCGGACGGGTGACGGGGCGACCGTCATTGCGCGCTATACCGCGAACGAATCGCTGACCACCGGCGATCCGGCAAGCGAACGCATTCTGATGACGATCCCGCAACCGTTTTCGAACCACAACGGCGGTATGATCGCGTTCGGCCCGGACGGAAATCTTTACATCGGAATGGGTGACGGCGGCTCCGGCAACGATCCGGGAAACCGCGCGCAGAACATCAACCAATATCTCGGTAAATTCCTTCGCATCACGCCGGATGTCGCAAATCCGCCCGCCGCTCTCCCGTATTCGATACCGGAGGATAATCCGTATGTAGGCGTCGAAGGACTCGACGAGATCTATGCGATCGGCGTGCGTAATCCGTGGCGTTGGTCGTTCGACCGCGGCGGAACGCATCAGCTTTGGGCAGGAGACGTCGGCCAAAGCGCACGCGAAGAGGTCGATATCATAACGCTCGGCGGAAATTACGGCTGGCGCGTTTACGAAGGGAATCAGTGCACAGGGCTCGACCCGAGCCTCTGTACGCCGGCGAACTACACGGCTCCGGTTTTTGATTACACGCGAGGCTCCGGCGATTGCGCGGTGACCGGCGGTTACGTTTATCGCGGCCCGCGACAGGCTCTTCCGGACGGAGCGTATATTTTTTCGGATTACTGCACGGGCAATATCCGCGTTTGGTACGCGAATCAGCAAATTCCGCTTATCGATACCTCGCGGAGTATCGTTTCGTTCGGCGAGGATGAATCCGGCGAATTGTATATCGTTGGGTTGGGCGGCACGATCGACAAGGTCCTGGGACGCCGCACGAGCGCGGATTTTGATGGTGACGACGCGACGAACGTTTCGGTATTCCGGCCGTCGAACAGCACATGGTACACGTACAATCAGAACAACGGAACCGCTTCGGTCCTCGCATTCGGAACGACCGGCGACATTCCGGTTCCCGAAGATTACGACGGCGACAATAAGGTCGATCAGGCCGTCTTTAGGCCGAGCACCGGAACGTGGTATTTCCGCAACAGCACGAACGGAACGATGGGCGGAGCGCAGTTCGGAGCGGCCGGCGATATTCCCGTAACCGGCGATTTTAACGGCGACTATAAGGCTGACGTCACGGTTTTTCGCGCGTCGGAAAGCAATTGGTACACGTTTTCGCCCGCAACCGGCCAAACGTCGATAACCTATTTCGGGATCGAAGGCGATATTCCCGTGGCGGCCGATTATGACGGCGACGGCACGACGGACATCGCGGTATTTCGCCCGAGCGACGGCCGATGGTACTTTGACCTCGGGCCGGGAAGCGTCGGCGTTTATCAATTCGGCACGGACGGAGACATTCCGGTTCCCGCCGACTACGATGCGGACGGCAAAGCCGATATCGCGGTGTTCCGTCCGAGCACGGGCGTGTGGTACATTCTGCGGAGCGCGACACAGGATTTTTACATCATGCATTTCGGTATGAAAGGCGACGTTCCGGCCGCGGGTGATTACGACGGCGACGGAAAAGACGACATCGCCGTTTACCGCAACGGCACGGGCGAATGGTATTTCCTGCGTTCGTCGGACGGCGGCTTTACGGGAATGGTGTTCGGGCTTCCGGGCGATGTCCCGCTGGCGTCGGTGGATATTCCGTAGAATTTAGCCAAACTCAGATCAGAACGCGCGGGCGAGTGTCAGAACGAAGACCTTTCCCGCGCCGTTCTGTTTTAGGACCTTTGCGCAGGCGGAGGCGGTCGAACCCGTGGTGAAAATATCATCGACCAATAAAATGTTCTTGCCCGTGATGAAATTCTTTCGCTTGACGGAGAATGCTTTTCGGACCGTGCGTTCGCGGGCCTTTGCGTCCATTCCGGCCCGGTGTACGGGCGTGTGCACGACGCGAGCGAGCGATGCCGGATCCATTGGCAGGCTCATTCGCTTCGCGGCGATCGACGCCAGAATTTCCGCCTGGTTGAATCCGCGTTCGTGAAAGCGCAGTTTGGAAAGCGGAACCGGAATGACGAGATCGGCTTCGCCAAAATTTGCCGAATCGACCGCGGAAAGCAACGCCGATCTGGCCGCGTCGCAAAGATGCGGTGCCGTTTTTAATGCAAGAACGGTTTTGGAAAGAGCCTTTTCATAAAGCCCGGCGGCACGCGCTTTTTCATATGACTGCAGGTCGCAGCGTCTGCACCAGATCTCGCTGACTGACGGATTCGGAGCGAGGTATGCACCGCATTTTGAGCACAAAGATTCGCCGCCGTCGAAGAGCCGCGTTTCCGCCCAGCATCCGCCGCAGGCAACGCCAAAACGACGCTCGGCGACGTCATTTGAACAAACGCCGCACGTTTGCGGATACACAACACTTAGCAGGGAATCGAGCATCGTCACAAATTCGGCAAAAAAGAAACGGCACGGCGAAGAGCGATCTCCGCGGCGGCCGTTCTTTTCTGTGATAGAAACTATTCGTCTTCGTCGATCAAACCTTGTTCGAGAAGCTCCTGGCAATCCAGGCAGTAACGCGCCCACGGGATCGCCTCAAGCCGTTTGACCAAGATCGCCTTTTCGCAATTTTGGCAAAGGCCGTATTCCTCGTCTTCGATGCGAAGCAAAGCTTCGTCGATGAGCTTCAACTGGCGGCTTTCATTTTCGGAAACCGCGAGCATAACGTTCTTCGAATAATTACGGACCGCGAGATCTACCGGGTCCGGTGTTTCCGAATCGTCAATGGAAAGGTCGTTGCCTTTCAGTTTTTCGATTATTAGTTCTCGTTCGGCGAGAAGCTTTTTCTTTAATTCTTTGATCTTAGTTTGATTCATTTCTGATAAGGAAACCCGTTTATGATCGAATACGCCCTGTAAAGCTGTTCCACCAGTACGACCCGAGCCATCTCGTGCGTAAAAGTAAGAAACGATAAGGATAACCTAAACGAAGCCATTTCGGCAACCTCAGCGGGCACACCTTCGTATCCGCCGATGAGAAAGGTTATCTCTTTTTTCCCACGGATCTGCCACTCCTCGATAAGCCCCGAAAGTTCGTGCGATGAAAGACTTTTACCCTCAACGTCCAGCAGCACAGTGAAAGAGTTTTGATTCAGATGAGCGAGAATTCGTTTGCCTTCATCTTCTTTCGTTTCGTGCTTTGCCGAATCCTTTATTTCGACGATGTCGTATTTAACAAAATGCGAAAGACGTTTCAGGTAATCTTCCTGCAACGCCTTCCAATGTTTGTCTTTCGTTTTGCCGATCCAGATGAATCGAAACCGCATAAGTTCTATTCGGGTATTTCGACGCGGCCGGCATCAAGCCAGAGCCGTTCGAGGTCGTAAAAATCGCGTGCGTCCTTATCAAAAATATGAACGATGAAATCGCCGTAATCGAGCAGAACCCATTCGGCCGCCGCATAGCCTTCGATGCGGACCGGTTTTACCGACAGGTCTTTCTTTAATTTTTCGTTTATGTCGTCCGCGATCGCCTGTACCTGACGCTGGTTCGAACCCGTCACCAGAATAAAAAATTCGGTGAACGTGGCGATCTCGCGCAGGTCAAGTCCGCGTATGTCGATGCCTTTCTTGTCCTGTGCGCAGCGTATCGCAAGCTGAACTTCCGGGTCGAGCGAATCGAACGGCGTCTGCTCTGCCGATATCTCGATCTTCTTCGTTTCGCGAAGAAGCGATTTTTCCTGTAATTCTTCCATCACCTATAAAGTTCGTATTTTTCGATGTATTTTGCAACCTCAGCGGGAACTTCGCCGACGCGGTCGATCTTTCCGTCCGATGCATCAAGCCGAATTTCCGTCGCCGAAGCATCGAAATGCACCGCGTCCGTTATGTATATTCGCTTTGTGGGATCTGCCTCTTCGGGTGCGAACTTTTTAGCGCCGCGAACGTCGATGATGCGTTCGCGAACCGCGTCCGTTACGTGATCGAAACTCACATCATAACCCGGGCGCGTGACGACGATGTGATCTGACGAAAGCAGAACATTTTCCCAATCGCGCCACGTTTTGATGTCGGTCCACGAATCAGCTCCCATTACAAAAAATACACGTGCCTTCGGATGAAGCGAATGGAGCTCCGGCAAAGTGTCGATGGTGTAACGGCTTTCGCCTTTTTCGAGTTCGAGCGTCGAAACCGCAAGCCGGTCGTCCTCGCGCGTCGCCAGCGAAAGCATCGCGTACCGATGAAAACCCGATGTCGGCGGCCGGTCCGGTTTGTGCGGAGCATGAAAGGCCGGCAAGAAATAAAATCGGTCAAGCGAGAACAGATCGACCAATGCACGCCCGACCGACAAATGCCCGACGTGAACCGGATCGAACGTACCGCCGAAATATGCAACGCGATCACTCATCCGTTTCGTCGATTTCCTCCAGTGAGCGCCGAACGGCTTTTATCAATCCTTTAACGCCTTTGCCTGCGACGGACGAGATCTCCAGGAATTCCTTACCGTCCGCGGCGGCGCGTGCTTTCAATGATTCGAGGCGTTCGGGTTCATCGAGCGCGTCGAGCTTTGTTGCAACGACGATCTGCGGGCGGCGGCCGAGGTCTTCGTTATAATTTGAGAGTTCGCGGTTTATGATCACGTAATCTTCGACCGGATCGCGGCCCGATAGTGACGAAACATCGACCAGATGAAGGATCAGTTTTGTGCGTTCGACGTGCCGCAGAAACCGGTCGCCGAGTCCGGCACCTTCGGATGCGCCTTCGATAAGGCCGGGAATATCGGCGACGACGAAGGTGTTGAAATCGCCGAGGTCAACGACGCCGAGGTTCGGTTCCAGCGTTGTGAACGGATAATCGGCAATTTTTGGTTTTGCGGCGGAGATCACGCTGATGAGCGTGGATTTTCCGGCGTTCGGAAAACCGACGAGGCCGACGTCGGCGATGAGTTTTAGCTCAAGCTGAAGCTCTTTTTCCTCGCCCGGACGGCCGTCATAGTGGAATTTCGGAGCCCGGCGAACCGGCGTCGCAAAATGCGCGTTTCCCCAGCCGCCTTTGCCGCCTTTTGCGGCGAGGTACGTCTGGCCGGCTTCGGTAAAATCAAAGAGAAGTTCTTCGGTTTCGGCGTCGAAAACTTGCGTGCCGACCGGAACGCGAACCGTCACGCTTTGGCCGTCTTTGCCGGCGCGGTTCGAACCTTCGCCGTGTTTGCCGCGTTCGGCTTTGTGTTCCGGATTGTAACGCAGATGCAGCAGCGTGTTCAGGCCTTCGTCGGATTCCAGCCAAACATCACCGCCGCGGCCGCCGTCACCGCCCGAAGGGCCGCCGCGCGGCACGAATTTCTCGCGGCGAAATGCCGTTACGCCGTTGCCGCCGCCGCCCGCTTTTATACGTATCTTTACGCGATCAATGAACATAGCTTTAAAATAGCGAATGGTGAATTATGAATGATGAAACGGCATATTCAAATTCACCAATAACTACTATTATTCATCATTCGCGCAAAAAAGCGAAAGCGTCGCCCCGATCGCTCAGGATGACGCTTTTGCTTTCCTTAGTGAATACCGAAGTATCCGAAAGGGACGCGGTTCAAACATGCACACATTTGAACCGCTGAATTTATATCCCGATTCGAACCTGCGGGGGTTCGATCCCGGTCAACACCCAAAATTGAACGAATCCAAGTTTTGTTAGCACTCGAAAGTACGGTGTCGTTAGGTAGTTTTTCCGGTGGCTTTTCCTCCACCGCCGGTTACGTTCCCGGCAACGAGGCTTCTGTCGAAACAGAAGCGGCTTGGCACCGATCGGCTGATCAAGTCCGATGCAGCGTTGTCCGTTTTTATCCGAACAACTCGAAATTTCCGAAGAAACTTCTAGCAAGCCTTTCGGCTTCGCGGTTCGAGCGTTAATAGCAACTACGTTTCCGCCGTTTGCTGCTCCCGGGAAAGCGTCACCGCTTTTACCCGCTCTTCTCGATCGCGGTCAAAACGCCCGTAAGCAATTTCGACTGTGATGCTATCTTACACCCGAAATCTCCTATGTCAAGAAGAAAATACTTTAAGTATTGCGGCGGAAATTCGTGTGTATCTGTGGAAAATTTCGGCCGATCTGTTGTGGATAAACTGTGGAAATCTCTTGGAGCTATTGTCCGTATTGCGATGCAAAAACGGCCGCAAAAACTAGCGCGCAAAAATGCCCTGTGGAAAAGTGGAATTTGGGATCTGAAAAAAAATTTGATTTCAAAATATTTTGTGGGTTTTTTATGTAAAATCGGGTTTTTATGAGTTGCCACTAGTCTTAGATAGTGGAAAACTTCGAAATTTTGTCTCACGCCTGCTGGTTTCCTATGCTGCAGCGCGTTCGAAACTTACCAAGCGGTGTATCCATGCGTTGTATCTGGAATGCGCCGAATCTGAGTCTTCTTTACTGAGCAAGGCGTAGAGGCGGTGTTCCGGCGTCGCGAATGTGAATTCCGGAATGGGAATTCCGATGCGGCGCAGACGCGGTTCGCCGATCGAAACCAAAAGCGAATAGACCGTTTCCTTTTGCTCGGAAAGATCTTTCAGGCCTTGTTCGATAATGTCTTCGCCGGGTTTCATCAGCTCTAGTATAACCGAAATCGAAGTTCGCGGGGAATTACATTTGCCGCGGATCGTCACAGATGACGCGGATAAAATTTCTTTTTGTATAAGTGTCAAAGGCTTTCATTGTCCGGCATACAAAAAAGATCCCGCCAAGCGAGATTGTTTCGCTCAACGGGACCTTGAAAAAATACTATGAAATTAAGCAGCGGCTTCCGCGGCCTGTTCGGCGTAAACGCTGATGAATTTGCCTTTCTTGCCTTTGTCTTCGAATTTTACGAAGCCTTCGATAAGCGAGAACAGCGTGTCGTCCTTGCCGATGCCGACGTTATTGCCCGGCTTCCATTTCGTGCCGCGTTGACGCGCCAGGATATTGCCGCCGAGGACGTGTTCGCCGCCGAATTTCTTAAGCCCGAGCCGCTGTGCGTTCGAATCGCGGCCGTTTCTGGATGAACCTACACCTTTCTTATGTGCCATATTTCTATTGCGGAATGCGGATCGCGGAAAGCATTCTTACGACATGCTTTTAATTCCCGATCGCCTTCGCCCTCTTAAATTTTTTCTATCTTGATCTCCGTAAAACCTTGACGGTGGCCTTGCTTGCGTTTGTACTGCTTGCGGCGTTTCTTTTTGAAAACGATGACCTTTTCGCCGCGGCCATGGCCGACGACCGTCGCGGACACAGATGCATCGCCGCCGAATGTGGCGTCTTTGCCTTCGCCGCTCAGCAGAGCTTTGATATCGACCTTTTTGCCGGCTTCGGCATCGATGGTCGGAACGCGAAGCGTTTGTCCTTCTTCCACGGCGAATTGTTTGCCGCCTGTTGAGATAATTGCGTAACTCATTTCTTGTCGTCTCCCTCGCCGCATAAGATCGAGCCATGCAGCCGAAAAACTTAAATTATACGCACAAACAATGGATACGTCAATGCGAAAAGAGAGGTCTTTAGTAGCACGACAGAGAGGTCTTATGATGAATAGCCGAAGGTTGTGGTAGTGACAAGTTTCCTGTTCCGTTCGTTCTTCTGATTCTTCCATGTCAGTGGTCTGTTTTCTTTCGAACGGGGAACACTCGAATTACATAAGAATCAGTTTTTAGCCTTTAGCTTCAAGTTTTTAGCTCTGCAGTAATGACTACGGTAATTACAGGCTGGAACCGGAAACTCGGTAACCGGATTTTTGGAATTTGCGATTTTCGATTTGTTCAGAATCCGCCATTTATTCTTTGGATATCTTTGCCTTTCGTCATTAGTTGGTTTTTGACCACTAAGCAGTGGGAAGAAGAGGAACAGTCAGAATTGCCGTTTGACGGCAATGGACTATTTTTTGAAAGGATGGCCGCCACCTTTTATACCGGAACCGTCACCAAAATTCAGCCACCCGCAATGCAGTTCTCCTTTAGTAGGCCCAACATAGGATTCTTGGCGGCGCATAAATTCCCAGGTATTGATAGTAGATGTGTCGGCCTTAAAAGTATATGACTCGTTCGGCAATATATACGGATCGTCCGCTTC
>CBFGSN010000024.1:0-24046 GCA_965651435.1 uncultured bacterium
CTGCGGCGCAAAGCGGCTGTCAAATTCAAAGCCCGGCAAACCGCTTTCGAGCCGCCCGAACCTGCATTGCGGAGCATTGTCGAACGTCCAAAAACGCTCGCCGCTTCGCGTTTTGATCTGAACGATCCGTTTGTCGAACGCACCGTTGTTCATTTTCGCAAGCGAAAAAGCACCGTCCACAAGGCGGCAGAACACACGTCGGTCGCCGAGGTCTTCCTCGCTTTCCGGCATGTACCGCGACCGGACCGCATCGGAAATCGTAAGGACGGAAACTCCTGTGGTGTGACACAAACGTTGCAGTTTTCGCATAAGCTTCACCGTTTGGCGAATTCCATAATGCGACGTGACCGCGGCCGCCAGATCGTCTATTATCACGACGCGCAGGCCGTATTGTTCGACGGCGGCTTCGATCCATTCGAAAAGGTCTTCGCCATCGTCCGGGCATCCGCGAAACAGATTCCGGGCCGGTTCATACGTGCCGTAACGGGCGTGAAACTGCGCGTCGGACATCGTCAGATCGACATATAGAACCTTTTTACGGCCTTTTGCCATTTCAAAACCGCTCATCGCCGTGCCGCGCGCCAGCGCGTCAGCGATCTGAACCGCGAGAAAGCTTTTTCCGATGCCGGATTCCCCGAAAAGCAGCGCAAGTTCGCCTTCTGCCCAAAACCTGTCGAAAAGCGGCATCGGCGGCTTTCTGTTCCGATATTCGGCGAGGCAGTCCGCGGCTCTCTTCAGCGTGATAATTTTCTTGACTTCTGAAACGTCTGTTGTCATAATTACGCCATACGTTGGATGGCACAACGTATTATATATGAAACACGACGGATGTCAACACTTTTTATTAACCGGCAATTTGGCCCGATCCGCGTCCAACGTTCATCCGCAAAAGTTCGAGGAACGAAGTTCGCCGCGGGAAACTGCTAAGTTCAACAAAACAAAGGGCATCCCGGTGTGGACAAGGGTGTGGACAACGGTGTGGACGGCTGCGGAACGGCGGAGATTGCTTTCTGGTTCGGTTTGCGTGAAAATTAAAATAAATGAGCACAGATAAATTTATTGTTAACGGAAAAAGTTTTGATTCGCGGCTTATAATCGGCACGGGAAAGTACCGCTCGCACGACGAGATGAAAGCGGCGCACAAGGCATCGGGCGCCGAGATGGTGACGGTCGCGGTAAACCGCGTCCCGCTTGACCGCAAAACGGAATCCTTCCTCGATCATCTCGATCCGGAAATGATGATCCTGCCGAACACGGCCGGATGTTACGACGCCGACCACGCCATCCGCACGGCGCGGCTCGCACGCGAAGCTCTCGACACGGAATGGATAAAGCTTGAGGTCATCGGCGATCCGGTGACGCTTTTGCCCGATAACGAACAAACCTTGGCGGCGGCAAAGGTTCTGGCGGCCGAAGGCTTTGCCGTGCTGCCGTATGTGTCGGACGATCTGATCGTTGCGAAAAAGCTTTTGGATGCGGGCTGCGTCGGCGTAATGCCGCTGGCCGCTCCGATCGGTTCGGGTATGGGAATACAAAATCCGGCAAACATACGCATTATGCGCGAACAGCTTCCGGACGCCGTGATCATCGTCGATGCGGGCGTCGGCGTGCCGTCGGATGCGGCGGTCGCGATGGAACTCGGTGCCGATGCGATACTTATGAACACCGCCATCGCCGAAGCGAACGACGCCGCGAAAATGGCTGAGGCGATGAATTACGCCGTTCGTGCCGGACGCCTGGCGTATTTGGCCGGACGTATGCCGAAGCGGCTTTATGCATCGGCATCAAGCCCGATCGCCGGGGCGATCAAGTGATCATTCCGGGATACCAAACTCCGCCACGATCGGCAGATGGTCCGATGCGACAAGTGCGGTGCGGCTTCGGTGAAGCCAGGCTCTTTGAAGGACGAAGGAATCGTCGAAATAGATCTGATCGAGGTGCATCATCGGCAGAATGCCCGGATAGGTCCGCGTTTTGCCGAGATGGAGCTTCGGTTCGATGCTGTTGAATTTGGCCTTGAGCAGTTTGGTCGCCAGGCCTTTCGTCCATTCGTTAAAATCGCCCGCGATAATGCGGTGCGAGATCGCCGTCTGATCCATCAGTTCGGCGCCCAAAAGCCGGTGAACCTGCAGCCGGCGTTCGAAGAACGAGGTGCCGAAATGGACGTTCATAAATTGAAGCACAGTGTTCTTTCCAACCGTAATTTCCGCACGAAGACATCCGCGCGGTTCGTATTTTTTGACCGAGATGTCAAAGTTGCGGTGTTCCTCGATCGGCAGCCTGCTTAGTATGGCGTTGCCGTATTCGCCGCCGTTCACCAGGCGGTTGTGGCCGTGGCGAAATTCCATGCCGAGATCGGCCGAGATCAATTCGGCCTGGCGGGCGGTTTCCTCGCCGGAGTGATTAACGACCTCCTGAAGCGCGACGATATCGGCATCGATCTCGCCCAGAACTTTCGCGATGCGCTCAGGCCTGTATCGACGGTCGAGCCCGATACATTTATGAATGTTGTAAGTCGCGATCCTAATAGTCGGCATTTCAATTTCGATAGTTTTTGATGCCTTTGATAAGCGTCGGGATCGCCAGTAAAAGCAGTATGAGGACGAGCGGGATCGACGCGATCCGCGGAAAAAAGATGAACGCAGCAGCGACAGCCAAAAGTGAAAAAGCAGCGATGAAAAGAAGCTTCGCTTCGGCGGAACCGAGCGGGGCCTGCTTGGCGATGGCGGAACTTATGGACGTCGCCGCGTTCAATGCTCCGGCCGTAGCCTTTCGGACGCTGCCGGAACCGGAACTCCGGAGCGATCCGGAACGCTTTTTCTTTTTCTTGAGCTTCGCGTATGCGTCGTCGAGAAGTATTTCAGTCGAATTCTCCAGATCTTTGAGAAACATCTGCGACATTTTTTCACCGAACTCTTCCGATTCGATGAATACATCGAGTTCGTAGTTGTTGAACCAACTTGCGATGTTCAGATTCGTAGAACCGACGCGCGAGAAACGTCCGTCAAAAACCGCGGTCTTTGCATGAACCATCGGCCCATTCCATTCGAAAACGCGAACGCCCGCTTCAAGCAGCGGCCGGTAAGTGGTTCGGGTCGTGTCGCGGATGAGCGTTATGTCCGTCGATTGTGGAACCAGAATTCGAACGTCGACGCCATCCGCCGCGGCGTCATAAAGCGACTGCAGATATGACGGAACGCCGATAAAATATGCATCCGTCAGCCACATAGTTCTTTGAACGGCGGATGCCATAAGCTGATCGATGCGGTAAACATGCGAACCGCCCGGAGTGCTTTGAATGATCCGGACGTTCGTATCACCCGCGATAGACAGAGCATCGCGTGTCGTGATCTTGGCCGCGTCGAGCGGCGGACCGCAGATCGCCCAGACTTCCGCAAAAGCTGCCTCGACATCGGCAACGGCCGGGCCATTGAGCTGAACGCCGGTGTCACGCCACGGCGGAATATTTTTCGCTTCGTCGCCGACCCAGGCTTGCCCGACGCAAAGCCCGCTGACGAAAGCCGTTTCGCCGTCGATGATCAGGCATTTTCGGTGATCGCGGCTCAGGACTCGCAGCGGATCGCCAAGCGACGGCGGATTGAAACATCGCACCTCGATGCCCGCATCGCGAAGCTTTCGCCAATAGCGCCGCCGTGTTTTGCCGAATCCGCCGAGCCAATCGTAGATGAGTTTTACTTCGACCCCGGCCCGTGCTTTTTCGATCAATGCGTCGGCAAATATTTCGCCTTGGCCGTCGTCATGGATGATATAGCTTTCGAAATAGATGCGTTCCTTTGCCGCGGCGATCGCGGAAAGCCATGCGGGGTAGTTTTCGGTGGCGTCGATCAGAAGGCGGATATCGTTGCCGCCGATCAGCGGAGCATTCGTTATGCGCTCGAAAATACTGCCGATGAATTCGGCGCTAACGCCGGTTTCGGGTTCCGGCATTACCGGTATGGATCGGGTTTTGGCCTTTATCGGAGGCATGCAAAAAACTTAGCGAACGATATGCAGCGTCAGTGTCTGTTCGCCGGTGATCAAAAATTCGGACGGGTCGATCTCCTGTTCAAGAACGAGCGATTCGACCGAAGGCTTGACGCCGCCGGAGTTTCGCCCGCTGCCGAGCGTCGCGAGTACGGACGGTGGAAGGTCGGGCAGTTCGTTCGAACCGATTATCGCACCCTTTGAACTGCGAACAAGCCGCAGATAGAGAAGATCGGAACGCTTCACCGAGTTCATGGTCTCGACGAGGTCCGAAAGAGTTTCCGGCACGAAATGTTGACTTGCAGCCTTTTTCTGAACCATGGAACCGTCGCTGACGGCAAGGGTAAGTTCGCCTTCGGAAGCATCCTTTGGGATCGTGACCGGAATAGTTTCCATAACGACGCGCCCGGTGTTGGTTCGGGCGAAGGCCTTCACGTTTACGATCTCGCCGGGAGCGGCTTCGGCTTTATCGACGGAAATGCGTTCGAGTACGGCCGTTCGGCTGCCCTCGTCGGTAAAAAGCCGGATATCGATCTTTTCGATGTCAAGGTTTTCGAAACCGCTTCGGAAAAGCGATACGAACGGCATTGCGACCGCGGCCGAAGCCTGAGCGGCGGCCTGGCTTCCGGAAAAACGGCGTTCGATATGAAGCGGTTCGGTTCCGCGAAGCTTAACGTTGGCGACAACGCGGACGGTAGTGTCGCCGAGGCCTCTTTCTTCAGCGGTGCCGGTGTTGAAGATCGCCATATTCAAAAGCATCGGCGTCAGAAAAGTATCTCGCGCAACCTCAAAATTTGCGACGACTTTCTTTCCGAGGCTCGTACGCATTTCAAGGTTGACGGGGATCATTTTCGGAGCTTGGCCGAGCTTTCCGAAAACACCGGTCGCACGGTCCTGGGTCATCGTGCCGACCATCGCATCCGGCACCGCGAGTTTGAACGAATTGTTCAGATTCGGAATGACGGTTACAACATGCGATTCCGACATTGGCAAGTCAGACATTCCGAGGCCGAGGAACGGATGGCCGAATGCGTAGATCCTTTCGCCGTTTCGGTATGTGACCGTTCCCGCCGCCGCCATGCTGTAATCGCCGCGGGCAAGCTGCATTACAACCGAATCACCGCCCGTAAGCGTATTCTCGTCGGGTTGTTTCAGTTTGGTGATAGGCGACGACCCGCCGACGGATGCGACCGGCAGAAGCCCGGCGCGGATAAGCTGCGGCGCGAATGCGTCGAGAGTTTTCTGCGTAAAGCCATTGAAGGACAGCGGTGTGGCGATCGGTCGGAATGTCTGGCCTGCGACCGCGGCAAGCAGGGAATTGGAACGCATTCCCGTTACGATGCCGGCCGGTTCCTGCGAGAATGGCAGTTGGAGTTCCGGTTCAACAGCGGCGATCTCAGAGAAAGAGAACGCAGTGCGTTCACCGCCGATCTGTTTCGGTTCGCTTTTCTCAAAGATCGCGATCATCTGATCGATCGGCGTAATACCGCAGATGGCTTCCTTGGCGAACGGGAAACTGTAGGAGATCGCGCCGATGAGTTTGCCGTTGATATAAACGGGGGAACCGGACATTCCGGCAAAAACCGCCGTGCGATCGGCTTGGCCGCCGCTGATCCGGCCGACGATCATATCTTGTTTGGGACCGATGCCGCCCGGAACGACGCCGAGTATCTCGACCGAAAATTCCTCCGGTTCGGTGCCGCGGAATACGGTCCTGGCGGTGCCCCGCATTCCTTCTCGAACTTCGGAGAGCGGGAGAAACTTATTTGTTTCTGTCGAGTTAGAACTTGACGAAATTGGTCCCGCACTCGAAGTTTGAGCGAATGCGGCCGAAGACAAACACAGAAAAGCAAAAACGATAGCGAGGTGCCGAATGTTCATCATTATAAAACTTCTTCCTTTAGGTGCCGATTTTATGGTAACATTTGAAGTGTCATTTCCGAAGCTTTTTTCCATAAGCTTCATACCCCTGAAACAGATCTAAGTTCATTGGCGGATCTTTCGCCGACCGCACCAAGTTATGGCTAAATCGACTCGTTTAATAAAAGCATTTTACAGATTATTGTTTCCGGTTGCATTACTTTTGCTGATCGCCGTGGGTACCGCATCCATTTGGCTTATTCAGGAACTCTCTCATCCTCCGGCATCCCAATATGTTGTTACGCCGCTTGAATACGGCCGCCTGAGTGCCCGTGCGGCCCAGATAACCGAAGAGACCTGGCAGAATCAGGACGGCACGAATAGTTCGGGCTGGCTGCTTCGCGGAGATGTGAATGCACCGGCTGTGATCCTTTTGCATCGATATGGCACTAACCGTTCGTATATGCTGGACCTAGGTGTAAAGTTGAACGAAGCAACGAATTTCACCATTCTGATGCCCGATCAGCGCGGCCATGGCACATCGCCGACAACGGCTATATGCTCATTTGGCGGCTGCGAAGCGGGTGACATAGACTCCGCTATCGCATTCCTCAAAAATCTGAAAACACCGGAATCTGCGACGATCGTGAATGGTGATATAGGTATTTACGGAGTAGAGATGGGGGCGACCGCAGGTTTGCGAGCAGCCTCGAATAACCCGGAAATCAAAGCTCTCGTGCTTGATTCACTGCCGCAAAGCTCCGATGCCGTAGCCGCGGCCGCGGTGGCGAGGCGGTTTCCTTTTGCAAGTTCAATAACGGCGAAGCTTGCACAGCTCGGAGCGTATGGCTATTTCTTTGACGGTTGCTATTCGAAGGATTCGGCATGCGACACGGCAAAGAAGATCGCGGGCAGAAAAGTTCTGCTTCTCGCCGGTATCGACGCACCGGATTTTCAGGATTCGACGATGAAGGCATCGAAATGCTTTGCTCCCGATACCAAGGTAATGACTGACACAGGACTTAGCCCGTCCGGCATTGGGATCATCGATTCATCTATGGATACTTCGTCTGCCTACGACCAACGCGTGATCGATTTTTTCAAGGAATCACTCTATTAGAGCTCAACCAAGATCGATATCTTTTTTGCTGTGGCCGTTTTTCTGTGAGCTCTCGATAAGCTGCGAATGCTGTTCGATACTTGGAGCTACTGAAACGAGAATATCGTGAAGCCTTTTCAGACGGTCGGATGTTTCGGTCGTCTTTAGGAGTTCATATTTCAGCTTGTTGTCTATGTTAAACGCGGCCATTACCAGAAACGAAAGTTTTTCCGGATCGTCTTGCGATACCGTTTCATATTGCCGGCGGTCACCGGAAAGTTTGAATGCGGCGCGTGCGATGCGGTCGAACAGGACAAACACCTCTTCGGCGATATCTGTGGCGGCATCTTTATTTTCTTGCGGGTCCTCGAAACATTCTACGCGGGCGATCAAATAAGGCTTGTCATTTTCGATATATTCAGCGATCCGATATCGAAGAAGGCCTTTCGTCATTATATTAGATCTCTCGTCCGGTAGAACCGTAACATCCCGGATCTCAGCAACGCACCCGATGGAACCAATGTCGGGGCGCTCACTCGATGTCAATTCCGCATCGAGGAAGTTAATGCCAAATAGTCTGTCGGCGGACAATGCATCCGCGATCATCACTCGATAACGAGGTTCGAAAATATGAAGCGGAAGGTTTTCTTCCGGCAGTAACATGACAGGCAAAGGGAATACCGGCAGTTGTAGAATTCCTTCGAGATCTTTTGAACGTTCGGACATTTTTCCTTGCTCCCGGCTCAATTCTTTTCGGATAACGTTTTCGCGGCAATGAAATCCGCGATCTTCTCGGGTGATTCGTCGGAAAGCGCCATTCGTTTCGCTTCTACGGCAGCAACCGTGATACTTTCGAATGATGGCCTAAACCGCAGGTCACGCTGGATCAGATCTTCGATAACACGCCGTTCGAGCTTTTCGCGTGCAGCATCATCATCGATATCGGCGGCAACAGCAAACTCGATCGGTACCGTATGATTTTTCAGTCGAATGTGAAGGGCACCCGTGATCTCCTTTGCGCGGTCGCGGATCTCCTGATGCTCCAGCAAAGAATTTGGAAAGCCGAGCCGGCCGCGAAGCGTGATCTCGATGATCGGCTGCGGTTTGCCCGGTTCGGCGCGATGTCCGGTTGAATGGACCAGCTCGAGAATGCGTTCGGTGATCACTTTCGGATCATCGATGTTATCGACCGCGAACGGAATTCGCTGGAATGGCCGATAGTGGTAATCCTCGATGTGTGTGGCATTTACCGTGTTCTCTTCGTCGATCTCGACAACGAAAACACCGCGGGCTTCTTTATATTCCGCAATGTTGGTTATCTCGATCGAACCCGGATTAAACGCCCAATTGTCGATCTCGTAATGCATATGCGTATGACCAAGAGCGACATATTCCGTTAAGGACCGAAGCTCTTTTAGAACCGTACTGCTTAACCCGGCCATGCCGTGCCGCTGATAGCCTTCGATATCGGTATGAAGCATCAGAACGTGAAACGCGCCTTCACGGCGGTTTTCCCGGATCGCCTCAGCCAGCACGGGAATTACGGTATTCGTGGATGCACCGAACCATTGTGAACCGAAGATGCGCGCTCGTCCGATGTCGATAAAGCCTCCGCGTTTTTCATCATCGTTCCATGCTCTATACTCGATGGCACCTTCGCGGACGGACGGTTCCAACAGATAGATCAGGTTCCAATTACTCAGCGACCGGAGCCAGCTGTATTCGCTGTCGTGAAAGCGAGCGTCATGATTTCCCTCGATCGCTACGACCGGGATTCCTGCGTCCTTGAGAAGCGACAAGCCGGCGAAGGCGTAGTTCATTGTTTCGGGCGGAACACTTTTTTTGTGAAAGAAATCTCCGCAAATAAGAACGAAATCTACCTTCTCGTCAATGGCGTATTTTTGCAGAACGTCTATCCATGCATCGAAAAAATCGCGCGGACTTTCAGGTATCTGATACCGCGTGCATCCCAGATGAACGTCCGCTATATGAAGGAACTTCATATGGTGATTCTAGCATAGAGTTTTTCGCCGTCCATTTTTTGGGCATATATGCTAAATTTATTGAATGGAAAAGGTCGTATTGATAACCGGAGCTTCGAGCGGCATCGGCAAGGAAACCGCTAGGTTATTTCAGACAAAGAACTGGCGCGTTGCGGCAACAATGCGTGACCCGTCGATGCACGAGGATCTGCAAAAGATCGCCGATATCGAATGTTTCAAGCTGGACGTGACTGACACGGACTCCATCAAGGCCGCGGTGGATGGAGCATTGGCACGATTTGGACGCATTGATGCGGTTGTCAACAACGCAGGCTACTGGTTGTTCGGCATATTCGAAGGAGCCTCACAAGAGCAGATCCGTCGTCAGTTCGACACGAACATTTTCGGCATTATGAACGTTTGCCGTGAAATTCTTCCGCATTTTCGCGAACAGAAAAGAGGTACGATCGTAAATATCTCATCTGTCGGCGGCCGCGCCGGTCTTCCAGCGGCGAGTGCCTATAGTGCAACTAAATTTGCGGTCGAAGGTTTTTCGGAATCTCTCAGATACGAAATGCAGCCGCTCGGCATCCGCGTAAAGATCGTCGAACCGGGACCGATCCGCACCGATTTTTACGGCAGATCCGAGGACGCAGCAGCCGATGGCATTTGTATCGAATACGATGCGTTCGCCAAAAGAGTGAAGGACAGTATGAGAAGATCAGCGGACAGCGCTCCAGGCGGCGAGGTCGTTGCTCAGACGATCTATGACGCCGTGACCGACGATTCAAATAAGTTCCGATATGGCGTAAATACGAAAGGGTTGCTGGCCGCGCGGAAACTCCTTCCCGATGCCGTTCTCTTTCCCATCATCAAATCTGTGATCGCAAAGTAGGTAAATTCGCGAAATGATGCGATGATATATCAAACACCTGACCTGACTGGTAACACCACCTCTCCGCGTTATTCAGAAAATTAGGCAAGTTAAATTTCGATCATTAAATATGAAAATACTACTCTATAATCCGGATAACGGGATCACACGCAATTTTATGCCGCACTTATGGATGTTCTTGCTTCAAGCATTAACTCCAAAGGAACATGAAGTAGTTTTGATCGACGGCAACGCGAAGGCAATGACCCGCGAAGAGTTGGTGCAATACTGTCGGGACGAAAAGGTCGACCTTATTGGAATTGGGGCAATGACGCGCATGATTGCGCGGGCCTATCATATGGCGGACGGCCTTCGTGAAGCAGGATTCACGGTAGTTATGGGTGGACCGCATGTTACCGAATGCCCCGACGAAGCCTTGGGAAAAGACGGCGGGCCGCGTCATGCTGATGCGGTTGCTTTAGGAGAGGCAGACGAAACGTGGCATCTTATGGTGGACGACGCTGCTAATGGCAGGTTAAAGGAAATCTATCAGCCCGAAGTCGACCCAAAAGGCAATGACAAAAAGCCCAATCTTCAGCCGTACCCTCATATTCCCTGGGAGTCACTGGATCTTGAACAGTTCAGCTTGGTTCCCAAATTTCTTCAGCCAATGATGTCAAAATTTGGTGCCGGCTGGGGCAAATTTTTTGTGGTGCCCATGGAAACAGGCCGCGGATGTCCCTACGGCTGCGAGTTCTGCACCGTTACAGGTTTTTTTGGTGATTCGATAAGATTTCGGTCCAATGAGAGTGTTGTTGAGGAGCTTCTTCGACTCAAAGAACGTGCAAAAAAGGAAAAGGGACAGATCGCAGTTTTCTTTATCGATGACAATCTTGCCATTAATAAAAAACGGTTGAAATCGCTTCTCCGTGACATGATCGCGGCTGATGCTCGGCTGCCGTGGGTTGCACAGATCAGTGCGAATCTGCTGTCTGATGATGAACTTGTTGACCTTATTGCGGAATCAGGAGCGAAGTGGATATTTATCGGTATGGAATCGATCGATCCGGCCAATATGGCGGATGTTAATAAAACCTTTTCCAAGCCGGCAAATTATCAAGGAGTACTTGAAGGCCTCGCCCGGAGAAATATCTTTGCCATTACATCATTTATCTTTGGTATGGATAATGACACCAAAGGTGTTGCAGCGCGAACCGTGAAGGAGATCGAAACTTGGGCACCGGGACTTCCGGTATTCGGACAGTTGACACCGTTTCCGGCAACCCCGCTCTATGCTCGTCTCGAGAAGGCGGGTCGACTTGAACGCCCGAAGCACTGGCTGGAATTCGCGCCGTTCGTAATGGCTCATAATCCCTTAAAAATGACCATTGAAGACGCAAAATCCGAGACGTTTGAAGCATGGTCACGGTCATACAGCCCGGAGCGAAATTATGAGGCTATCACGGCCATTAAAGCAGCGCCCATCGACGTCCGCATCAGCCATCTCGTCGCCCGGCTATTTTTTCGTGGAATATATTTCCCTCAGATGAGTAAAGCTGCATGGCTAAAACTCCTGTTCAGTAACCGCAGATCTATCTTGAGTTTAACTCGGGAAGGCATCGGAACATGGCGCCGTGCCAGAAGGCGGAGGCGTGTAGAGAAACTTTTACCGAACTTTGAACAGGAATCGCTAACGGACAGCGTTTCCAACAAATGATCAGCCGCGGTTCTCCGGGGAAAAATTTGGGCGGCCGATATCAGCGAGCAGCGGTTCAAGCTTTTCGATGATCTTATCGTGAATGATACCGTTTGATGCGACAATTCCGCCGAAGTTCTGTACGTCTGTCCTATCGTATCTATAAATATTTCCGTAAAGATCGGTTAGGCGACCTTTAGCTTCTTCGAGAATTACTTGTGGGCCGCAGATATCCCACATTTTAGTGCGTGGCGAAAGGTGTATGTATGCATCACAAATACGTTCACCTATCAGTCCGATCTTTAGTCCGACCGAACCGCGGCTTTCGACATTCAAAAAACCGAGTCCGTCGATCACATTGCGCATTTTAGAATTAGGGTGGTTTTTCGAAATCGCGAGCGTCATCTTCGGGATTCCATCAATATCCGAAACTGTTACTCTCTTCGGAGCGCGGTTTCCGGATACAAGCCAGGAACCGCCTTTCTTTACAGCGTAGTAGAGCTTTTCATGAAAGGGAAGCAGTACGACACCCAGTGATGCAGTGCCTTGGATCGACAAGCCGATCTGCACCGCAAAGTCTCCGTCTTTTTTCACGAAACCGGCCGTTCCGTCGATCGGGTCGATGATCCATGTTCGTTCGGCCGCTGAGCGCGCCGAGACTTCGTCGGTTTCTTCCTCCGAAAGTATCGCGTCATTCGGAAAAGCCTCCGCCAATCCGTCCACGATAATGCGGCTTGCAGCCCGATCGGCGGCGGTTACCGGTTCGGAGCGATTATCCGCACCGATCTTTTCCTCGCGAACGATCGGGCCTTTGTAGTATTCAAGAATTTGAGTAGAGGCTTTTTGGGCGAGGCCGATGACCGTGGAAAGTTCTTTTTTGAGCATTGAAAAGTTTAGCACATACTGGAGGCGCTTACGACTTGCTGTAGAGCTCAGTGATCCCGCATCGGCGACATTCGAGGGTGGACCGTGCGGGATCGGCCCAACGCGCTAACGCGGGAAGTGAGAGCGACGGGGCCTTGTTTTCGGCTTCGCCCTCGGACATCAAACGCGAAAGCGAATCTCCGTCGGAAACCTTGCCGCCGAGCTCTTTGGTACACCAGCGGCACTGCCAGCCAAAGCCGTCATTGAAAAAATTAACAGGTTGCATGGGTAAAGACGGGTCGAATAAAGACCCGCCGATCAAATATCCTCAGAATCTGCTTTCCACGGGACCTCTTGAGGTGGCTCCTAATTTAACACTGACTTTCTGAGTCTGTCCGTTCCGATAAACGTCAAGTTCTACGGTTTCTCCTACCTTGCGGTTTTCGAGAGCTCTATAGAGATCGTCAAGACTTCCGACCGCCCGTCCGTCAACGCTCGTGATTACATCGCCAAGCACGATACGCCCCGAAGCATCCCTTGACAGCCCGCGAAGCCCCGCTGTATCCGCCGGCCCGCCGCGCATGACCGAATACAGAAGAAGGCCTTTAGCAACAGGCAATTTAATACCGCGTTCTGCAAGCGATTCAACACCCACGCCGTCAACGCGAAGGGTCGGACGTGTGACTGCGCCGTTCTGGATAAGCTGCGGGATGACGCGCTTTGCGGTATTTACCGGAATAGCAAAACCGACACCGACCGAACCACCGGCCGGCGAAAGAATCTGCGAGTTAATTCCGATCAATCGTCCGTACTTATCGAGCAGCGGACCGCCTGAATTTCCCGGATTAATTGATGCATCGGTTTGTATTGCAGCGTCGATCGGGCGGTTGTTGCGTGCCCTGATCGGTCGCTGAAGTCCGGAGATCACGCCTGTCGTCAGCGTTCGGTCAAGTCCGAAAGGGTTTCCGATCGCCAGAACCTTTTGCCCAACGGCAAGATGACTCGAATCGCCCATCGGCACGACCGTGAGATCTTTCGCGCCGTCTATCTTTATAACGGCAAGGTCCGTATCGGGGTCGCCGCCGACGACTTTCGCGGGATAAACTTTGTCGCCGCCGAAATTAACGGTTATCTTTTGGGCTCCTTCAATGACGTGATAATTCGTCAAAATATAGCCGTTTTCGTCGATGACGGAGCCGGACCCGTTACCGCGGCCTTCCTGAATATCACCCCAAAAATCCTGCGTGTAAGATGTAGTGTTTATGAATGCAACGCCGGGAGCGACCGTTTTGTAAACTTCAATGCTGTTCTGTTCATCGGAGACGGTGGTCGGGTCGCTAATTCCATCCGTCGCTGCCCCGGCGGCGGTGGTCATTGCCGAACTGCTCGAATGCCAATGCGAAACGACGATATATAGTCCGGTCGCCAAGCCAACGGCTATGAATGCGGTTGCAAGTGAAAGTGCGAGTATTTGCCTTGCTGTGAGTTTATAAACGGGTGTTTGTTTCATAGTTCCTCTGGTCTGAACTCAAAAATCTAGATGCTCAAATTGGATGCATCTTCCGCGTTAATGAGTTGTTTAAAACAGTCACTTTGCATTATATACGCGCAAAAAAAGTCTCAGGTTTGCTGAAAGCCTGAGACTTTTATCGGTGGTGTGGGATATTCCGATAAACAATGTGCCGTATTTTCAGATAAATGCCTGCGCAATGCCGTCGATCATATTCTTGAAGGTCGCATTCGATACTATCCCTGCGGCGGAGAGTCCAGTAAACAGATGCACACCCATGAGCGTGATATAAAGAGCGAGTGCGACGGTCACGCCATAGCGAGCGATACGTCGGTTTCCCCACATCAATAAAACTATTGCGGCGACGGCTCCGATCGCGATCTTCACCGAGAGAAACGTCAGGTCACCGATGTCCAAAAGTCTCGCCATAAGCTGGTTGCCTTCCGTCGCGATCCCGTTCCTTACCCAAATGATCGTCAACAATGCGTCCAAAAGGTTCAGCGAAAACAATAGAATCGATTGATTTACAAGATGCATTCGGGGTACCAGTCTCCTTGCTGGGTGCGTTTTTAAATATCGCAGCAAACACCAACTTACCGATCCGGCGTCTAAAAATTAGCTTTGTGTTACTAGTATAGTTTTAATAGCAGGATTTTCCAAAATTTTTATTCTTGAAGAAAATTCATTCGGCAGAGCCAAAAGTGGTAAAATGGGACATTAAAACGAAATGTAGGATCTTTTGCCTTCATCATTCGGATGAGGACAAAAGGGTATTTAACTAATTTTTTGACAAATTTTTCAGGAGGCAAATTATGAAGGGTTTAAAGAGTTTTAGTATATTATCGATGCTTTTCGCGCTTGTTTTTTCGCTCACAGCGCTTTCAGCGGAAGCTCAGCGAAAACCGAGCATTCGGCGAACAACACCGAACCGGGCGCAAAATTACAACGTGCCGAGTGGAACGCGCCTGCGCGTCCGCATCGACCAAGCGTTGAATTCGAAAGTATCAATGGTCGGTGATACGTTCTCAGGAACGGTTATCGAGGATGTATATTCTTCCGATGGCGTCATGGTGATTCCGCAGAGCAGTAAGATCGTGGGTCGGGTAGATTCGGTAACCAAGGCACAAAAGGGCGGAAAACCCGGACAGATCGATGTTAGCTTTACAAGGTTGGAGCTACCGAACGGAACTTCGCGCCGGATTAACGGCTCGCTTACTGACCTTGATGCGGACGATGCAAAAAGTGATGCTGAAGGAACGGCTTCCGGCGATAAAATGAAGCATCGCAAGATCATTTTCATCGGCGGCGGCGGCGCCGGCGGTGCGGTCCTCGGTGCGGCCATCGGCGGAGGTAAGGGCGCCTTGATCGGAGGTTTGATCGGTGCCGGTGCCGGACTTTTAGGCGAACGTCTGACAAAAGGCGAAGACGTCGAGGTCAAATCGGGCACGGAGTTTGGGGTCATTCTTAACCAGGGCGTTTCGCTCCCGCGTTTTGGAGAACAGACGCAGGCTAACGACCGTACGGAGTATCCTGACTATGGGAATACGGGCGGCAATCGGACCTATGTTGTTCAGCCGGGTGATACGCTCGGCAAGATCAGTGTTCGATTTTACGGTACCGCAAATGGCTATCTCCGTATATATGAAGCTAACCGGGATCAGCTCTCGAGTCCTAGCGATATTCAAGTAGGGCAGGAGCTAATTATTCCCGAATAGGCAATTCCAGGCATAACGAGACGTCACATACGTGAGCCATTTTGTCAGGAGAATCAAAATAAAAAAGACTGCTCCACGCAGTCTTTTTTTTAATTGGTCGGGGCGAGAGGATTTGAACCTCCGACCTCACCGTCCCGAACGGTGCGCTCTACCAGGCTGAGCCACGCCCCGTGAACTCAAGGTTTTGAGTTTAGGCTACCAGCCGACATTAGTCAAATCGTCGTAAGTTTAATTTATTTCAACGTCTACCGACACTTCTGCTTTCGGCTTGCGTCGAGCACGGAGGTATTCGACTATGATCGGGATGATCGACAGCAGGACAACAATTATAACAACCTTGTCAATGTGATCTTCGAGCAGGAATCCATCGATGCCAAATACGTTTTGGACAAATTTTTCTACCAGTCCGCCGAGGAAGTAGCCTGCAAAGAGCATGCTCGTTACCCAGAAGAGCCCACCAAAGATGTTATAGGAGACAAACTGTCGATACGGCATGTTTGCGGCTCCCGCAACAATCGGAGCGAATGTTCGAACAATAGGTACAAAACGGGCAATGACGATCGTTTTGCCGCCATGCTTTTCATAAAATACGTGTGCCTTTCGAAGATGTTCGGGATTAAAAAATCTTGACTTGGGGCGGTTAAAGATCGCCGGTCCGACCTTTTTGCCGGAATAATAGCCAACTGCATCACCAACAACAGCTGCGACAAAAAGCATGCCCCATAACAACCAGATATTCATCTTGCCCGCCGCTGCGAAAAGACCCGCAACCACCAGCAGGGAATCACCCGGAAAAAAGAAACCAATGGCGAGTCCTGTTTCGGCAAAGATGATCAAAAACAGCCCGAGGTAAACATAAATGCCAAATTTAAGAAGCATCCAGTCGATCAGAAGTTTTGGATCGAGGTAACTTTTTATTTGATATAAAAGATCAATTAATGATTCCATAGATATTACGAACCAGAGGTCCAGCCATGCTTTCCTATTAATGGAACAAAGGAACAGGGACCGAAGTCTTCGGTAGAAATGCCGTTCTCATTTTTCAATACGCGAACGAGTCTTTGATCGCTCTTAGTTTTACCGAGCGGTACGATCAGAATGCCGCCGATCTCAAGCTGTTCGATCAGTGGTTCAGGAAGATCGGGCCCTCCGGCGGCGACCAAGATCCGGTCAAACGGAGAATAGACCGGCCACCCGTTTGTTCCGTCATCCGCTCGGACGGAAACATTTCGGTAGCCGAATCGGATCACTCGTTCCTTTAATTCATTTGCCAGAGACATGATCCGTTCGACAACATAGACTTTCCGGGCCAGAAGAGACAGGATAGCTGTCTGATATCCGGAGCCGCCGCCTATCTCAAGCACGCGTTCCGTTCCTTTTAGAACTAGAAGCTCCGTCATACGAGCGACAATGAATGGCTGCGAGATCGTCTGTCCGCTTGAGATCGGCAGTGCGTTGTCCTTATAAGCCTGAGACCGAAGTGCATCGGGAACAAATAAATGACGCGGCACTTGAGCCATTGACGCAAGGACGCGTTCGTCCTGAACGTTGTAATGTGTCCGCAGATGCTCGACCATTCGCCGACGCGGGATCTCAAATTCATCCATCAGACGTTTCCCAAGATCTTATATTAACTAAGGCTTGATGGTCGGTCATGTCGCTGCGCATCGGTGTGATCGACACGTAGCCATCGTCTATTGCTTCAAAATCCGTTCCGCCTTCGGCTCGAAACCCGTCACGAACTTCCCCGATCCAATAATAGAGTTTTCCCCGCGGATCTGTGTGCTCTGTAATAACGGGTTGGGCCGACTTGAAACCCTGTCTGGTCACGCGAAACCCTTTTGCTCTACCGACCGGTATGTTTACGTTTAGAAGTGTTCCGTCCGGAATTCCTTCCGCTAGAGCTTTCGCAGTGATATCTCGGGCAACGTTTGATGATTGTCCAAAATCGTGCTCACGGTTTGAAACAAGACTGAACGCGAGACCGGATACTCCAAGGATCGTCGCCTCGAGAGCTCCGGCCACGGTACCGGAATAACTTGCATCGTCGCCTAGGTTTGCCCCATGATTGATTCCGGACGCGCAGATATGGGGCCGTTCTTCGGGCGGTAGTATCATATTGAGTGCCAGGGTTACACAATCTGTAGGAGTTCCATCAACGGTCCAGTGACGATCGTCGATCTGCCTTATTCTCAGTGGGCGGGCGAGAGTAAGGCTATGTGAAGCGCCGCTCATTTCAGAGGCCGGTGCAACGACGTAAACATCGCCGATCTCAGACAAAGCTTCTTCAAGAGCATGGATTCCTTCCGCATGAATACCGTCATCATTGGTGACTAGGATTCTTGGTTTTTCTCCGATCATACAGCTATATATTGTTACACCTACCGTTTCATAAAAAAAGCGTGAAGCACATGTGCTCCACGCGGTATATCTTCGCCTAAAAAAAGCGAAACGTCCTATCGATTGCCCGAATTCGAGCGCGTACCCGCGTTCATCGGACGCTGCTGACGGAATCGGCGGCGATTGCGTTTCCGCGCGTTCGCAGATTTTAACTTTGCCTTCTGTCCGGGCGGTATAAAGTGAGCGTGTTTCTTTAGATCTTTAATGATCTCTTCGCTAATCACTTTTCGTTTGAAACGACGAAGCGCGCTTTCGATCGATTCATTAGCGTTCACTGTGATTGATGCCATTCTTCTTTCTCACCTCCTTTTCGGCAAAAGTTATCCGCAGCATTGTGCGGAACGACGAACAAGTATTAAACGAATTTTTTTTGATAATTGCAAGTTCGCGTCGGTGAATGTGGAGATGCGGCTTGCTTTCTGGAAAAACAAGCCGCGATTTTACTTGAGGTTCACCTGTAGGCTGTACGGAGTAGATAGGCAAAAGGCAGATTGTTGGTGGCAGGTTAGTGACGTTCGAGAGATAACTCCGTTTACCTTTCGTTCGACATGAAAAATCTATTTCGTATTTCTTAAGCCAAGCTTTTTGGCTTCGAGTTTGATCGTTTTTGGATCTTCCCGCAGTCTATAAATATCTTCTTGAAGTTCGAGATTCTCATTCTTTACATTTTCGATCTGTTGCATTAATGTTTGCTTTTGGGCCGTCTCTTTTTTTAGATTCGAAAAAGCCCGATAATTGATCGTCAGGCAGATCATCAGCGACAGTGAACCGGCGACAGCAGGTGCAACCCATCCCGGCTGTCCGGCTCTCGGCTTTAGTGCCCGACCGTGCGAAAATTCCTTCGCATCTGCTTTATCCCAATAAATATTTTTCACCTTGTTCAAGCAAAAACTCCAAATCTGCTTTAGTCTCACTCTCGGCGTATATCCGGACGACCGGTTCGGTCCCCGAAGGCCGCATTAACATCCAGGATTGATCGTCAAAAATGAACTTGACGCCGTCCAACCGATTTATCTCCCGCACCCTTCGCCCCCCGATATTGACCGGGTCTGCAGCGAGTCTTTCTTTCAACCGGGCCCCAACATCGTCCGTCAACCTGACTCCGATTCTCGCGGATTCAAGCCCACCCAGTTCCTTTCGAAGTATTGCGAGCTGCTCCGAGAGACTCGTTCCCCTTGCTGCGACGGCTTCTGTCGCAAGGAGACAGGCGAGAATACCGTCCTTTTCCGGGTAATGCCCGTCAATCGACAACCCCGCAGATTCCTCACCGCCCAAAATGATCTCGCCTTTTTTAATAAGTTCACCGATGAACTTAAAGCCGACCGGAGTTTCATAAATTTTCAAACCGCGTGCTCTGGCGACTTTGTCAACCATATGTGAAGTGGCGACACTTCTGGCGATTCCTTTTGATGTTCCGCGGCTCTCCGCCAAATAATCGGCCAACAAGGCGATTAGATCGTTCGGACTAATAAATGCTCCGTTCGAGTCAATGACACCGAAGCGGTCCGCATCGCCGTCTGTGGAAAGACCGAGTGTTAAATTTCCACCTTCGACACTCTGTCTTAACTCGGATAAATGTTCCTCGCCGGGCTCCGGGGCCTGCCCTCCAAATCGGACGTCCCGCCAATCGTGTATCGTCTCAACAATTAACCCTTCGTCGCGTAAAAGTTTGTCAAGATAGCCGCGTCCTGTTCCCCACAACGGATCGTATACATAGCGCCCCGCGGCTCTTGATATCAAATCAATGTCAACCTTTGAACGAAGATCTCTCAAATAGTCACCTTTTGGATCTAATTCTTCAATCGAGCCGCCATCAGCGTCGGGTATCGTCGCGGCCGATTCGATCCGCTGCTCGATCACCGAGGTCACGTCCGGCAGAGCCGGAGCTCCGTCCGATGTGGAAAATTTGATGCCCTGATATTCGGGCGGATTATGCGATGCCGTGAAATTCATTGCACCCGCGGCATCCTGTGAGATGATCGCCCGTGACATCGCCGGCGTCGGGACAGGTTCTCGACAGATCAGAACTCGAAAACCCTTTTTTGATGCCACATCAGCGGCGGCCTGAGCGAACTCCTCGCCCATAAAGCGTGTGTCGTGCCCAATGATGATAGGCTTGTCCGCCCCGCTCTCCTGAGTTTTCAAATATCCGCAAATCGCTTCTGTCACAAGGGCAACGTTACCAAAAGTGAAATCTCGGGCAATTACCGACCGCCAACCGGAAGTTCCAAATTTAATTGCCATAATCCGCCAGAAGATTTCACGATAACTTGTGAAGTGATTACCCCTCAATTAGCCACTAGAAAGCACAGCTTAAAGGGTGGAAGAAATCTAACATAAGCACTTTCGGATTGTAAAGATTTTAATCAGTGGCACTTAACTCACGTGTATACAGAGATTTAGCCATATTATTCTAATGTATGATATTAAAATAGTGTTTAATGGTGAACGTTTGGTGAACGTAGGGCCGGTTCTGCCGTATTTACTGGGTTCTCTTGCGGTAAACGTTGATTGAGTTCTAGCGGGTTAAGCAGGTGTTAATCAGGCCGACCGATCAGGCTAAGGCGGGTGAGCCAAAATTGCAAGCTTCACGCACCTCTCTCAATATGTGAGCTGTTTTGACACACTCTTTGACGATCAAGGTTAGTCGATCCTTACCGCTAATTGAATCAAACAAAGCGTTTGCCCGAATTCAGGGTAAACGGAATAGAAATTGCTGTAGAAGGGCTTGTGGTAGTACTGCGCCGGCCAACCGATTTTTGTGTCAGGTTGAACTTTGTTGGCATTTGGCGATGCATATTTTGTTGGAGAGAACACTGTTATTATGAGACCAATTAAACATTTCGAAAAAGGACTGACGTATGTCGCCGGCGGCGCATTCAAAGCGATCAAGTCCATCAACCAGTTTAAGCCGAATGAATCCTTTATACCAAAGTGGTCGGACAAGCCGCTTTTGAAATCGTGGCAGAAATCGAAGCCGACGCTTGGCTTCCCGCGTCAGACGGATTCGCTTTGTCCGAATTGCGTTATCGAGGCTCGTGAGGAGATCCTTTCCGGAAAGCGCGATGTTTCGACGCTTATTAATGAAAAGGTCGGTGAGATAAAAGCTCAGATCATCGAACGCGACGGCCAGGTTTGGATGGTGAAAGATTGTCCGATCCACGGCCATTTCGAAGATATGATGGCGATCGATTCGGGCTTTTTGCAGCACATCGAATCGTTGTTTCCGGGCCGCGATATCGAAGCTCATAATGATGAAAAGCTTCACAATCACGGTTCGTCGTCGGTCAAGTACGGCCGCGGCGCGGTTCTGACGGTCGATCTTACGAACCGCTGCAACATGATGTGCGACCCGTGTTTCATGGACGCGAACCAGGTCGGGTTCGTTCATGAACTTTCGATGGAAGACGTAAAAGAGATCCTCGACAACGCCATCCAGATCAAACCGCGTCGTCAGATGTCGGTTCAGTATTCGGGCGGTGAGCCGACGCTTTCACCGCACTTTATCGAAGCCATCAAGTATGCCCGCAAGGTCGGATACAATTCGGTGCAGGCGGCGACGAACGGCATCGAATTCGCAAAATCGAAAGAGTTTTGCCGCGAAGCAGCCGAAGCCGGCCTTCGTTTCGTATATCTGCAGTTCGACGGCATCGGCAACGACGCCAACTCGCACCGCCAGATCGGCAATCTTTTTGACGTAAAACTTCGCGCGATCAACAATCTTCACGAAGCTGGCGTCGATATTATTTTGGTTACGACCCTTGTAAACGGAATCAATAATGACCAGGTCGGAACGATCATTCGGTTCGCCCTGGAAAATCCGAAGAAGATCTCGTTCATTTCGTTCCAACCGGTATCATTTACGGGCCGCGATGAGCTGATCACGGAAAAACGCCGTTTGCAGCAGCGTTACACGCTTTCGCACATGGCTTTGGACGTCAAAAAACAGCTCGGCATCACGGAGCCGAAGCGCGACTGGTTCCCGCTTTCGCTGATGGGAGCATTCGCAGATTTCGCGGACGTCGTTCACGGGCCCGAATCCGATTGGGGACAGGTTTCGTGCGGCTGCCACCCGAACTGCGGTGTCGGCACGGCCGTCATGGTCAACAAAGAAACGAAAGAAATGGCACCGGTTCCGCAGTTCCTTAATATCAAAGGGCTCGTTTCCGACATGCAGCACATAACGGACACGGCACGCGGCAAATGGTTCTCGAACATCATGATGGGCCTTGCGCTTCTGAAAAACTACGATCCGTATGGCGCACCGCAATCGCTCACGCTTGGCGGCATTCTGAAAAAATTCGACAAATCGTTCGGCCTGACCGGCAAAGATTACGGAAAGGTCGGTCCGGACCGCACGCTCGAAGACGTCGAAAGACGCCGTCAGGACCCGTGGAACTTCCTGTTCATTGCGGGAATGTGGTTCCAGGATCTGTTCAATTATGATTTCCGCCGCACCGAAATGTGCATTATTCCTTACGGAACGCAGGAAGGCGAGATCAGCTTCTGTGCATATAATACGGGCATCGGCTGGCGCAACATCATCGAAAATATGCACCAGAACGCGACCGTCGCACAGTGGTACAAGGAACACGGCCGTCATGACGTTTTCGCCCGCGGAAAAAATGTCGAACTCGAAAGCACCGAACACAACCTGGTGCTGAACGAAGTTGATCTTTCGCGTCCGAACAAACCGACGATGGAAGGCCCGAAAACGGCTGCCGAAGAAATGCAGATGATGCGCAAACTTTATAACGAAATGGTCATGGAAAAGGCCGGTATCAAAGCCGAACCCCTCGTCCAGATCGGCGGCATCAAACGCGACAAAAAAGAAGACAAGGCCAAGGCCGTCTCCGGCATCCCGAACGCATAACGGAACGCGGACGCCCTCGTCCGCTTTCCTTTTCACTGGAGCGGCGAGCATCCTTGCTCGCCCGCCTTTAGGCGGAAAACGTTGCTTCTTTGTAAGTTAATTGGTTCTACTCAGTGTTCAGAATGCCGCCTTCGGGCGGCATTTTTCTCTTTTTGTGCAGCCCCGCGTCGATCATTTCCTTGTCGCGGCATTTTTCGGTTCTTGTCGATGGATCGTCGTGAAATGCCCGAGCTTATAACGCCATTCTTCCCCGATACACCTGTGACACACAAGCGATAGTCAAACGCCGTCGCACGGTTCGTCAGGGTAATAAGCCGCGCCGACAACGACAACGAAGAGCATGCCGAACGGCCGCTCAACTATGCCCGTGACAAACCGGCCGATGGATACGCCGACCATCGAAGCCGCGAACCCATCGAAGATCTCTGCCACCATGCGGCGGATAATGACCCGAACGCCGCAGCGTCATCGGAGCCGAAAATTTTTCTCTTGACATGCTGTTGCATCCGTGATACATTGATTCGTGTATGGGAGCTTACGTTCACACAAGAGACGTCGCACGAAGAAAATGGGAAACCTGCAAGCAAGAGAAACGCCCGAGCCGCTGGCGTTCGCTTTATGCCACACTCAATAAAAAAGGCTCGATCGCCATAACGCGGTTCACGCATGAATCGCTTGGTTCGCCGGAGGCATACATTATCCTTTTCGATCCCGCGAATGAAACGATCGGCCTAAAGCCCGCAAAAAATATAGATGCGAATGCGGTCGAACCAAGGCCGAAGGGAATACACGGAGGTTTCGTAGTGAAGGCCGGAACACTGATAAGCCAGTTCAGCCTTTATATATCCGAAACCACATATTTTCCGCGATGCTTCATCGACGGCGACGGCGTTCTGATCCTAGACCTCCGCGACACGCGCTCCGCCTCAAGAGCCAAAGACCGCAACCGCGTATCGGGTTTTTGAAAGCTCCCCACCTTAGCTAAGGATGGGTGGTGGCCGAAGGCCGGGATGGTGGGAGTGACGGGGTGGTTTGTCTCGGGAGTCTGCTAAAGCTCCCCTCCTTGGTTAAGGAGGGGTGGCAGCCGTTTCGGCTGACGGGGTGGTTTGTCTTAGGTTGCTTCGCTAAAGCTATCCTCCTGCCTGAGGAGGGGTGGCCGAAGGCCGGGGTGGTGGGAGCTACGGAGTGG
>CBFGSN010000025.1:0-23598 GCA_965651435.1 uncultured bacterium
CGCATTTTCTTTTTAATGCGCTGACAACGATCGGTTATCTGATCAGAACCGATACCGAAAAGGCCGGCCAAACGCTGATCCAGTTAACGCGTCTTCTTCGAAGCGTTTTAAGCGATCCCGTCGAATTTTGGAAACTCGAGGACGAGATACGGCTGCTCGAAAATTATCTTGTCATCGAACGTGCGCGTTTTGAGGAACGGCTCTCCGTCGATATCGATATTCCTGATGAAATAATGGACCTTTCCGTGCCGTCGCTGATCCTTCAGCCATTGGTCGAAAACGCCGTGAAGCATGCCGTGTCCGAAAACGTTGCCGGAGGAAAGATCCGCATTGCCGCTGGCTTCACAAAGATCGGCGAAAACAGCGCCGTCGAACTCACGGTTGCGGATTCAGGGCCGCGCGATCTTTCATCGCTTTCCTACGAACCCGAAGGCATCGGCCTGAAAAATGTTCGCGAACGCATCGATTCATGTTATCCGGATGGCGGAAGTTTTACGATAGAACAAAAGAACGGCGGGACCTTGTGCTCGATCGTTATCCCGCAAAACGAGGAATTCGTGCATGCGTCCGCGGTCAGGGCCGCGGTTAGATTAAGTTATGAGCAAGATCAGATCGATCATCGCCGATGACGAACGCCCGGCGCGCCAATATTTGCGGTCGCTGCTGGCAGAAATAGAGAATGTCGAGATCGTCGGCGAAGCAGAAAACGGCGCCGACGCGATCGAACTTATCGGGTCGGTAAAGCCGGACCTGGCATTCCTTGACCTGCAGATGCCGGAAGTTTCCGGCCTCGATGTAGTTCGCCTTTTGCGAAAGGACCGAATGCCGCTGGTCGCTTTTGTTACCGCGTTCGATCAATACGCGGTAAAGGCATTTGAACTCAACGCCGTCGATTATCTTTTGAAACCGGTCGAACGATCGCGTTTGATAGAAACGGTCGTGCGCGCCGGCGAAAGGCTGGAGCGTGACGATTGGCGGCGGACCGAATCCGAGAATCTGGAAAATGCCGCGGAAACGCTCGAATCGATCGCCGGCACCAAACCGATAGAACGCATCCCGGTAAAGAAACGCGGCAAGATATTTCTGATCCCTGTCGGCCGGATCGTTTCCATCGCCGCCGACGGCGAACTTTTAATGATCGCAACGAGCGACGGCGAAACGTTCACGATAAATTTTCGGTTAAAGGACCTCGAAACGCGGCTCGATGAAAGCGAGTTCGCGCGCCTTTCACGCGGCGTGATCATACGCATCGACGCGATCGAAAGCGTTTCGCCGATGCCCGGCGGAACGTATTTGATCAAGCTTTCCAACGGGAGTGAGTTTACCTCCAGCCGCCTTCGGTCAAAGATACTTCGCGAAAAACTATTCCGCATTTGACCTATGCCGTCCGCCGATATACACCGTCCGTTTGCCGATAACCGCCGTTCATTAAAAAGCGCTTAACCGATCAAAACCTTTCTTTATATTATTGCGTTTTATAAACGTTACCGTTTGGGAACTATTATGAAAGCAATTATCACTTTAAGTTTTATTCTTCTTTTTTCGATCGCCGCATTCGCTCAGACAGGCACGATCACCGGCACCGTAAGCGTCAGCGGCAACGACACCGTTCTGCACGGGGCGACCGTTTCGATCGATCGAACTAAACAAACGGCGGTCACGGACGAAACCGGAAAATACACTTTAACCGGCATAGCGCCGGGCAAATACGTCCTTCGCGCGCATATCGAAGGCTTTTCCGATGAGACGAAAACCATAACCGTGACCGACGGCGCACAAACCGCCGCTGATTTCGAACTTTCGATCATGGCGCTTTCCGAGCAGGTGACGGTCACGGCTTCCGGTTCGGAGCAGTCTATCCTTGAATCTTTTCAATCGGTGAATTCGGTCGGTTCGACCCGCATCGCCGAAAAAGGCGCAACTTCGCTCGGTGAAACGCTTGACGGCGAAAGCGGCGTTGCAAAACGGAGTTTTGGGCCGGGCACGTCGCGGCCGGTCATTCGCGGCTTTGACGGCGACCGCGTTCTGGTCTTGCAGGACGGCGTAAAGGTCGGCTCGGTCGGTTCCCAATCAGGTGACCATGCCGAACCGATCGACCCGCTTGCGGCCGAACGCATCGAGGTCGTAAAAGGTCCCGGCACGCTGCTTTACAGCAGCAATGCCATCGGCGGCATCGTCAATGTCATCGGACATCACGACGACGATTATCATGACGGCTTTCGCGGATATGCCACCGGCATTGCAGGAACGGCCGACAAGCAGGCAGGGTTTTCCGGCGGCCTGGAATACGGTTATAAAAATTGGCTGTTTCGCGGAAGCGCAGGCGCACAGCGCGCCGGAGATTATTCGACTCCGATCGGCAAAGTTCCGAATTCGGCTTCGCGTTCGACAACGGGTTCGTTCGGCGCCGGGTATTATGGCGAAAAGGCGTTCGGTTCCTTCTCATTCAGCTCAGATGTACGGCGCTACGGCGTCCCGTTTGCCGCGTCTTTCGAAGGCGGCGAAGAAGAACGGCCGTCCGGTGTGATCCCGGCATCCGACGAAGACATCGATATTCATCAGCGAACATACAATTACAAATTTCACGGCGGCCTCCGCGACCTGACCGGCCCGTTTCTGAACGGGATGCAGATCGATGTTAATTATTCGAACTACCGGCACAAGGAACTTGAGATAGCTGACGGTATCGAAGAAGTTGGAACTATCTTTGACAACAAAGTTCTTTCGTTCCGCACACTTTTTGAACAGCAGAGATTCGACAAGCTTTCGGGCCGCTTCGGTGTCGAAGGCTTTACACGCGATTACGTTGTCAACGGCGAGGAGCAGCTCATTAACGGCAAGGTCAAACACAATTCGTTATCGGGCTATGCACTCGAAGACATCGACCTCGGCCGCGTGAAATTTCAGTTCGGCGGACGTATTGAAAATCACCGTTACGATCCGGAAGACGTGAACCTTCGCCCGCGGAGTTTTACAGGTTTTTCGGGCGGTGCAGGCATAAATGTCGGAGTTTGGGAAGGCGGCTCGGTCGTTGCGAATTATACTTTCTCAACGCGTGCTCCGTCGCTCGAGGAACTTTATAATCACGGCCCGCATATCGGAAATCTGATGTTCGAGGTCGGCAACCAGGATCTTGTGAAAGAAACATCGAACGGTATCGATCTTTCGCTCAGGCACCACGCGGACAAGTTCCGGTTCAGCCTTAACGGATATTATTACCGCATCAATAATTTCGTGTTTCTGGCGCTTCAGGACGACGATCTCGACGGTCAACCTGATTTCGAAGATGGGCTGCCGGTCGGACGTTATGAACAATCTGACGCCGAATATTTCGGTGCCGAAGCTTCTGCCGAATATTCATTCACCAATAATATCGGTGCGTTCATAAACCTTGATACGGTGCGGGCAAAACTGACCGACGGAACGAACCTTCCGCGCATTCCGCCTGCGCGCGCACGCGTCGGACTTGATCTTAATTACGGGAATTTCAGCGTCCGGCCCGAAGCAGTTTTTGCGGCGGCGCAGAAAAAAACGTTCCCTCTCGAAACTCCGACTGCGGGATACGGCATTATAAATGTTGCGGGTTCGTACACTTACGCCAAGCTGCATTACGCGCACATATTTTCCGTAAATGCATATAACCTGACCGATAAGCTTTACCGCAACCACATCAGCTTTGTTAAAGACCTGATGCCGGAGATCGGCCGCGGTATTCGTTTCGGATATACGATCCGATTCTTCTGATCCGGGCTCCAACCCTGTGCCTAGAATGCCCTCCTGTTCGATATCGTTTATAATTACGTAAATGATATCGGATGGGAGGTTTATTTTATGAGCGAAACATTGAATTTTGATACGGCCGCCGGTGCGACGACAGCCTATGCGGTGAAACCTGCGAACGACACGAAACAATGTGTGATCGTGGTGCAGGAATATTGGGGTTTGAACCCGCATATAAAAACGATCGCCGACCGATTTGCAGACGAAGGCTTTATCGCCATTGCCCCGGATCTTTATCGCGGAAAGCTGGCGAAGGATCCGCAAACCGCGAGCGAATATATGTCAGAACTTAAGATCGAAGACGGGCTTGATACTATCAAAAGCGCGATGGACGCCGGACGTGAAAAATACGGCGTAACGCATTTTGGCGTGATCGGTTTTTGCATGGGCGGGACGTACGCGCTTCGCTCGGCGTGCGAGCTCGAAGGCTTCAGCGCGGCGGCGGCTTTCTACGGCGACGTGCCCGAAGAAGAAATTCTTAAAAAACTCCGCACGCCGACGATATTTGTTTCCGCGACCGAGGATAAATGGATCAACGCGGAAAAGGTCGGCAAACTCACGGATGCCGCCGAACGGTACGAGCTGCCCGTGACATCGTTAAGGTACGAAGCGGATCATGCCTTTTTTAACGACACGCGACCGGAAGTTTACGACAAAGCGGCCGCCGAGGACGCTTGGGCAAATGTCATTGCTTTGTTCAGCGAAAAGCTTTGATCGATCGGTCGATGTGATCAGTCCGCGAACATTTCATTTAGTTTTGCGAGGACAGAGGTTTGGGTGCGGCGGTCTGCGTCGCCGATCTTTTTGACAAGGCGGACGGATTCGACGGTGCGAAGCTGATCGAGAATAACGGAGCGTTCGGCATTAAGAAAATGTATCGGCACACGCGTCGGGTAATGTGTTTTGGTGGACGCGACGGGTGCGATCAGGACATATTCCAGGTGGCGGTTCATCTCATCCGGCGAAACGACCAACGCGGGCCGCGTATTTTTCGGGTCGTCCGTGACGGCGTCATCCAGATTTACCAGATATATTTCGAACCGTTTTACCATTGCCATTCCTTTGATTCAAAATCGCCGGCCGCCTGTTCGTGAAGTTCGGCGTCTTCGTCAAATTCGGCCGAACGCGCGAACGCCGCGTCCCAATCGCCCCGCGGTTTTGAAATATTGCGGATCAAAATGCCGTCTTCGACCGGGACGAGGTCAACTTCGCCGGATATCGCCGCTTCTTCGAGCAGTATTTTCGGTATGCGTATGCCCTGCGAATTTCCTATTTGGATGATGCGTGCTTTCATATATTGGCCGCCGAACGATGCGTCAGGCAGTTTCGATCCGGGTCGAACCGCCCATGAACGGCTGCAGAGCGCGGGGAACCGCGACCGAACCGTCCGCATTCTGATAATTTTCGACGACCGCGATCCACGTTCGGCCGACCGCCAGGCCGCTGCCGTTCAGCGTATGAACGAATTCGGGCTTTGCACCGCCCGCACGCCGAAACCGAAGGTCCATTCGCCGCGCCTGAAAATCCCAACAGTTCGAACAACTGGATATTTCGCGATACGTCTGCTGTGACGGCAGCCAAACTTCGATGTCGTATGTTTTGCGCGCACCGAAACCCATATCGCCCGTCGATAACAGAACCGTCCGATACGGAATTTCCAAAAGCTGCAAAATGCGTTCGGCATCCGCCGTAAGCTTTTCGTGCTCGGTTTCGGATTCTTCGGGCAGCGAAAGTTTTACGAGTTCGACCTTTTCGAACTGATGCTGGCGGATAAGCCCGCGTGTGTCGCGGCCGTAACTTCCCGCTTCGGACCGAAAACACGGCGTGTATGCCGTCAAATATTTCGGCAGCGCGCTCGCGTCCAGTATCTCGCCGGCGTAATAATTCGTCAGCGGAACTTCGGCCGTCGGTATAAGCGCAAAACCGCGGTCGTCTTTTATATGAAACAGATCTTCTTCGAATTTGGGCAGCTGGTTCGTGCCGAACAGCGCTTTTCTGTTGACCAGGAACGGCGGCAGAGTTTCGGTATATCCGTGCTCGGTCGTATGAACGTGCAGCATAAAATTGACCAACGCTCGTTCGAGCCGCGCACCCGCACCGTTCAGGATCGCGAACCGCGCACCCGCGATCTTTGTCGCACGTTCGATGTCCAGAATGCCGAGCGTTTCGCCCAGATCGACGTGATCTTTCGGTTCGAAATCGAACTTCCGCGGTTCGCCCCATTTGCGGACCTCGACATTCGCCGATTCGTCCGGCCCGACGGGAACATCCGCCGCCGGCAGATTCGGCAGGCCCGCAAGCAGGCCGCGCATTTCTTCTTCGGCATCGTCGCGAAGTTTTTCCAGAACGCTCTGGCGTTCCTTAAGCCCGGCAACCTCTGATTTTATGGTCGCGGCTTCGTCCTTTTTGCCTGATTGAATGAGCGAACCGATCTCTTTGCTGAAAATATTGCGCTTTCGGTTAACTTCGTCGGCTTCGGCAATAACGGTGCGGCGTTCGGTGTCGAGTTCGACGAATTTATCAAGAGCTTCGGGCGGAAAATTGCGTTTCGCAAGGGCTTCTCTGACCTCGGCTAAATTTTCCCTGACGTAATTAAGATCCAACATAAATGCTATTTTATACGAGCTTCTATCATCTTTACGGCCGCGGCGATGCGTTTTACCCGCGTTTCGGGCCGCTTTGCTTCCTCTATCGCCCGGGCGTGTTCTTTTTTATGAGTATAGCTAAGTTTTTCCCACGCATCCCACAGCGCTTTGCGTTTTTTGAGCTCTTTTGCGAGATCCGCCGGAACTTCGACCGTCCGTTCGGTTTCGTCCTTCTCCAATGTAACTACAATGTTATCACCGGGCGAGACTCCGGCCGCTTCGCGAAAGACCTTGGGCACGCCGACCATATACTTTCCGCCCATTCGAACGATCGTCGAACGATGTTCGGCTCCGTTTATCGTGACAATGACCGGAACACGCTTTGAACCGAAAACCTCCTGCACGTCAAAAGGTATCGTGACGGCGGCCGCATCCATCCGCGGATGTTTTTCCAACACGACCTCGATTGTTTGTTTATCGCCCATTTTTAACCTAATATCGTATATTCGCGCGTTAAGTGTGAAATTATCAGAATTAGCTATGTCAAACAAAGTTCGTAAAGCTGTTTTTCCCGCCGCCGGACTCGGCACACGGTTTTTGCCGGCAACAAAAGCTTCGCCAAAAGAAATGCTGCCGCTGGTCGATAAACCGCTTATCCAATATTCGGTCGAAGAAGCCGTCGCATCCGGGATCGAATCGATCTTGATAATAACGGGCCGCGATAAAGCCGCGATCGAAAATCATTTCGATATATCGTTCGAACTCGAACAGCTTCTACGCGAAAAGAACAAGGGCGAGATGTTCGAACTCGTCCGCGCCATTTCCGACATTGCACAGATCAGCTACACACGCCAGAAACAGGCTCTCGGGCTCGGGCATGCCATCTATCAGGCAAAAGATTTTGTCGGCAGCGACCCGTTCGCCGCACTGCTCGCGGACGACATTGTCGATGCGGAAACGCCCGCACTCGCCCAAATGATCGAGGTTTTCGAACGCTATGACGCTCCGGTCATAGCAACAATGCAGGTCGAAGGCGAAGCAATATCGCGGTTCGGCGTCATTGATGCCGAAGAGGTCGAACCCGGCGTTTTCAAGATCAACGATATGATCGAAAAACCCGCGCTTGCGGACGCGCCGTCAGACCTGGCGATAATCGGACGTTATATTTTTACGCCGGATATTTTCGACGCCATCGAAAAAACGAAACCCGGTTCGGGCGGCGAGATCCAGATAACCGATGCGATGCGCGTTTTGCTGAAAGAACGTCCGTTCTACGCCGTAAAACTTGACGGCCGCCGCCACGATGCGGGCGACAAGCTCGGGTTTCTGATCGCAACTGTCGAATTTGCACTGAAACGCGACGACCTCGCGGACGATTTTCGCGAATATCTGCGGTCGCTGAAGCTCGATTAACTATCGGCGAAGGTCTTCGAGCGGCCGCAGCCGCGTCGCCATAAATGCAGGATAGACCGCGGCGGCAAAACATAATAACAATGTAATGCCGCAGCCCATGAGAACGGTCAGCGGATCGGGCCGCAGCGGAATATAATTTACGATATAGACCTGCGGGTCGATCGAAAGCAGGCGAAAGGCATTTGCCGCGGCACACGCGATGATTCCTGCGGCCGATCCGCATACGACACCCGCAACGCCCAACAAGATCCCTTCGAAAATGAAGATCGAAAGTATGTCGGACGCTTTCGCACCGCAGGCGCGAAGCACGGCGATGTCGCGCCGCCGGTCCGTCACCAGCATCGTCAGCGTCGAAACGATACCGATCATCGAAACGGCGATCAGCAAAAATATCACGGCGATGCCGCCTTTTCTTTCCAGCGAAAGCGCGGCAAAAAGCGGCCGGTTCACTTCCTGCCAATCGACAACACGATATTCGGGCCCGACCTCATCGGCGACCTGTGCGGCGGTGTCGCCCGACGCAAAAGCATCGGCGACCGAAATGCTGATAAAATTCGGTGCGAACGGCCGGCCGGTTATCGCGGAATAGACACGCGGCGATGCTTCGATGCGTTCCGCGTCCTGCTCGTAGATCCCCGTTTCGATGACACCGCCCATTTTTACGCGAATGCGTTTGCCGGTATTTTCACCGTTGAGCGGTATCGCCTCGATCGTGCCGCCATTTTTAGCGCCGATCGCCGCGGCAAGCTCTTTCCCGACGCTGACCGAATCCGCGTCGCGTTTCGCGGGAATGTAGAGTGTGCCGCCTTCAATGCGGTCCGGCCCGGCGACAAGGATCTGTTCGCTTCGCATCGCATCCGCGGCGGTCACATTCGCGATAGTTTCTATGTTTTCGGCCAATCGTTCGGACGCCCGAATATCGCCGCGGTCGGAGCGAAACACCGTGATGTGCGGCGTGTTCGCTATAAGTTTTTCGGTGACCTCGCCGCGAAATCCGTTCGCGATGGAATGCGCGCCGATGAATGCCGCAACACCGGCCGCAACCGCGAAAACGGACAGCACCGCCGTAAGGCGCGTCGGCGTACGGCTTCCCGCAATGTACCAGCGGCGTGACATTTTTAGGGCTAATCGCACGTCAGATATTGTAATTCCTTTATCTTTAAAGTGTTAATACGCGCGGATTATTCGCAATAGGCGGTCTTTTTAGTTAAAATTCAGATACACGAGCTTGCTTTAAGTATCCGGCGCTAAGCCGGTTTTTGCGAAATGCCATTAGCGAAGATAGAAGACGCCGTCCAAGACATAAAAGACGGCAAAATGATAATAATCGTCGATGACGAAGACCGCGAGAACGAAGGCGACCTGGCCTGCGCGGCGGAACTCGTCACGCCGGAGATCATCAGCTTTATGGCCGTTCACGGCCGCGGGCTGATCTGTCTGCCGATGACGGAGGAACGCTGTGACGAACTCCATCTGCTGCCGCAAACCTCGCATAATACTTCGAGCATGGGCACAGCTTTTACGATATCTATCGAAGCGCGCGAAGGCGTGACGACCGGGATTTCTGCCGCGGACCGCGCAAAAACGATACTCACCGCGGTCGATCCGAACACGCGGCCGAGCGATCTTGCCCAGCCCGGACACGTTTTTCCTTTGCGTGCAAAGAATGGCGGCGTGCTCGTACGCGTCGGCCAAACCGAAGCGAGTGTTGACATCGCACGCATTGCCGGGCTTCGTCCGGCGGCCGTTATCTGCGAAATAATGAATGACGACGGGTCAATGGCGCGTATGCCCGACCTGGAAGTTTTCGCGGAAAAACACGGTTTGAAAATTATTTCGGTCGCCGATCTGGTGCGTTACCGCATTGCAAAGGAAATGCTGGTCCGCCGGACGGTCGAAACCGATCTGCCCACCGAATACGGAACCTTTCACGCCATAATGTATGAAAATATAATGAACGGCGAAACACATGTCGCGATGGTCATGGGCGACGTTTTGGATACAACCGAACCGGTTCTGGTCCGCGTCCAAACGGAGAACATCACCTTTGCGATGTTCGGTTCGCTGCTTGGCGAAGCCGCACCGGCAATGCAGGCCTCTCTCGCAAAAATTTCGGAGGCCGGCCGCGGTGTCGTTTTATATTTGCGGCAGCGTGAGAACAATCTGGATCTGGTCGATCAGCTTCGAACTTATGCTTTGATGCACGAAAAAGGATTGGACCTTGCATCGGCAAAAGCGGTTACGGGTTACGGAAAGCTTCACGATCACGGCATCGGAGCACAGATCCTGCGTGACCTCGGGATAAAGCGGATAAAGCTGCTGACGAATCATCCGCCCCGCGTGAACGCCATCGAAGCATTCGATCTGGAAATAACCGAGACGGTCAATTTATAGAACGCACCCCAGCGTAAGCGCAGATTATGCCGAACGACGACGTCGAACAAACAGATTCGCGCCAGGAAGATCAGACGGACCCGAGCGTTGCGGAGGAAAGCGCGCCGCCGCGAAAGTTCTTCACACGCCGAAATCTGGTCATCTTCTTCGGCGGTCTGGCGATCCTGCTTGTCCTGCTTGCCGCACTTGCTGTTGTTTTTTATAAGACCGGAGCCGGCGACAGCTATGTCAAAGCCCAGTTTCGTGACAAGATGCAGGAGATCGGAATTGATTTCGATGCCGACGTTTTTCGCGTTACCGTAAACCCGCTTCAGCTCGAACTTCGCAACGCAACTTTCAACGATCATATCAGCGGCGAAAAGCTTTTCTTCGTCCGCGATGCGCGGCTCGGCCTTACCGTCGATAATCTTTTCGCGTGGCAGCTCAGCCGCGACATCAGCATTCGCACGACGGAGATAAATGGTGCCGAAGCGTGGATAAAATTTGACGAGAACGGCCGTTCAAATTTCTCCAATCTGAAACTTGTCGAAGAAGAAGGCGGCGGTGCCGTAAATTTCAAATACGAGACGATCGACCTTGCCCTTCGCGACAGCGTCATTCATTTCGGTGATGTTTCGCGAAAGATCGACGCGGATGCGAACAATGTAATGTTCTTTCTGCAGCCGATATTGGACGAAACGGCCGAAGGCGACCGCCGTTTCAAATTCGACCTTGCATCGAACGATTCGCGGTTTGTTTATGACGGCGACGAGCTTCGCCCGATCGACCTTAAAGCGAACGGAACCGCCGATCCGAACGGCCTTGAGGTTTCCGAACTAAAACTCACGACACCGATAAGTGAATCCACATTGAGCGGAACCATCGACGATTGGACAGAGCTCAAGTACAACCTAAATATAAGATCGAACGTAGATCTGACGCAGGCGTCGAACATCTTTTCGATCGGAACGGCACTTCGCGGCGTCGGCAATTTCGAAGGTACCGTCGGCGGGCAAGGTGAGAAATATAACATTGACGGAAAGATCACGTCCGAATCCCTCGCGGCGGACGGTGTGTATCTTCGCGGCGTCAACATCGCTGCAACCGTCGCCGGAACGAATTCGAATTACGAAGCGGATGGAACGGCCGTCGCAGAACTTTTCACGTTCGAAGATTTTCGCGTAGAGTTTCCGAAAATAACGGGAAACGTCCGCGGTACGGGGACCGATTTCCGCTGGGTCGGCGAACTCGAGGCAATTGCGGCGAGATCGAAATCATTGACGCTCGGCGGACTTTTTCTGTCCGACGCGGCGGCGGAATACAAGGAAAAAGAACTTCGCGCGAGCGCGGTGAACGGCCGTGCAAAAAAATTCTCCGTCGCTGAGAACGAATTCGCGAACCTTGTCGCCCGCGATATGCGTTTTTCGCTGATCGACGGCCGCATAGTACTGACATCACCGAACGCAACGGCGGATTCGTTCACGACCGACGACTACAAATTGAACGGCATTAAAGGCAGCGGTGTAAACGTAACGAACCAACAGAAAACAACGGACATCACGGTAAACTCGCTTCGCGCGGACAACGCACAGGTAAAAGACACGCGGCTGAACAACGTCACAGCCAACGATTTCAAATTCAAAGATCTGCCGAATTCGGTCGAACTGAGCGCAAAAAATGTTCGTGCACAGGAACTTCGCGGCGATGGTGTGCGGATCGACGGGCTCGAATCGCCGGAGATCACGTTGGCCGATAACAAAGACGAAACGGTCATTTATTCCGACCGCGTGCGGCTTGCAAAACTCGATACGGATGCTGCAACGCTCGGCACACTGAACATCGCCGGTGTTCGCCTTACGATAAAACAGGGACGCGTTGAGGTGCGGTCAAAGGACATCGACGCGGGAACGGTCGCACTTAATAGATCGGCTGCGCTGCCGGACGGCGGCTCGCTTGAAAATGTATCGATCGCGGCTCCGGTCTTTGTTCTCGAACCATCGGGCAGATACCGCGCAACGGCCGATATGAGCATCGGCGGCGGCATCGTCGGCAGCGTTCCGCTCGGAAATGCGCATGCCAAGGTCGAGGTCACCGAAGCTCATGCCGATCTTTCGGAGCTAACCGCGAACGTGATGGACGGTACGCTCGCGGGAAATGCCCTGATCGCTTTCAGCGAACGCGGCGAATCGAACATCAACGCCGGTTTTTCCGGCTTGGACTTGTCAAAGCTGATCGCGCTTCAGGGCGGCCGCGTTATTCCGCTCGAAGGCCGAACGTCCGGCGACGTCGCACTTACGATGCGCGGAACGAATTACAAAACGATGAGCGGTACGGTGAACGCCGATGTGACGGCGGATGCCGGCGATCCGACGGCGGAGCAGATACCGATCCGCGGCAGCGTTCGCCTGACCGCACAGGAGGGTTTGTTCGACGTTGACCTGGCAAAACTTAATACCGATAAGAGCGAACTTACCGCCACCGGACGTTTTGATATCGGCGGCGAGGATTCCGATCTTGACGTTTTGCTCGCGTCGTCCGATGCGTCTGAGATCGAACGGTTGATCCGAATCTCCGGTGTTTCGCCTGCGTTCGAGGAACAGTTCGACAGATTGAGTCTGGCAGTTGCGGGCGACCTGAAATTCGACGGAAACATAACAGGAGATCTTTCGGACCCGATCATTGACGCAACGGCTTCGCTTGCCGAGGTCCGCATTCGCGACCGCCGGATCGGCGAGGTTACGACCGAACTTCACCGCGACGCATCGATGCTTGCATTAACGAACGGAAAGCTGAACGAGATCGCCGGCGGCAGCATCGATTTTTCTGTGGAGGTTCCGACATACGGAGCGAATAATATCACCGTCAATGCAACGCTGAACGGCGTTAATGCCGGAAACCTGCTTTCCGCGCTGCCGGTCGAACTACCCGGCGGGTTGAGCGATTTTACCGGTACGACCAGCGGAACGGTCGAACTTCGCGGACTTCCGAATGAATCGACGGGAACGATCGATATTGCATCCACCGACGGTACCATCTCCGGCCAGCCGTTCGATTCGCTCACGGCAAAAGCGGTTTTTGCCGATACTGTTATTCAGCTTCAAAACGCCGAAATAAAGGCCGGCGAAGGTTTCGCATCGGCCCGCGGTTCGTACGATTACGAAACCACTGCGTTCGATCTGGACATAACGACGGAAAATCTGCCGCTTTCGCTGGTGGCTTCAGCATTGCCCAAAAATGAATTCATTCGCGACGTTTCGGGCCGCGTCGATATGACGGCCAAAGCCATCGGTACGGCAGATCGGACTTCGTCGTTCGATATAAAATTCAACGGCACCGCCGGTGAGGTCGTCGTCAACGAAAGCCAGCTCGGCAATATCGAATTTAACGGTACAACGATGAATTCGCAGCTCACGGCGGCGCTTACGGCAATGCTCGACGGGCAGCCGCAGGTCATCAACGCGACACTCAATTTCGCAGACGAACGAATGCCGTTCACCATAACGAACCGGCTCGAGAACGGTTCGCTCCGTCCTCTGATCGCATTGATCCCGCAGTTTCAGGGCATCGACATCGGCGGAAACGCGACCGGTGATATTGAATTTGGCGGAAGGCTTCGTTCTCGCGATGCGAACGACGAACTTGTATTCTCGACCGCCGACCTTAGCGGAAGCCTGCGGCTTTCGGCTCTTTCGCTTTCGCTTGAGGGAACGCCGCTGACCGCGACGGAACCCGTCGTCGTTCTTTTCGATTCAAATTCCGTCGTATTCCAATCGGCGCGTCTCTCCGGCGGCGGATCTAATCTGACGATCGCCGGAACGAAAGCTCTTACGGACGAAGGAGTAAATAATTTAAGTGTTGACGGCCGCGTCAATCTTAGCCTTTTGAACGTGATCCCCGGAATTGCCGGCAGCGACACATTTTTCGGCGGATTTGCGGACGTCTCGATGAGGCTTGCGGGAGTCAATCGTTCGGCTCGTGTTTCCGGAACGGCAAATATTCAGAACGCATCGCTTGCGGCGTTCATCGGTTCCCAGCGCTTGACGTTCGACAGACTTGACGGGCGCATCTTGTTCACATCGAACCAGGTTCAGATCGAACGCGCGAGCGGCTATCTGGGCGGCGGTAAATTTACGGCAACGGGCGGTGCTTTGCTTTCGGATTCGCTGGGGATCGATTCGTTCCGGCTTAATATAAATGGCAGCAACGTGACCGTTCCGCTTCCCGAAGATTTTATAACGACAGGCGATGTTCGGCTCGAAATTTCGGGGCGGCAGATCGGCGGCGGACTTTCAACGCTTGTCGCCGGCCAGATCCTTGCCCGCCGAAGCCTTTACACGCAAGACATAGATCTCGCGAACATCGTCGGAGCTCGAAGCGAGGGTTCGCTTTCGGGAGGCGGTTCGTCGTCGCTCCGCGCACCGCGCTTTGACCTTACGATCGAAGGCCGCGATGCGCTCATCGTCCGCAACAACATCGCCGATATGACGGCTTCGGTTTCGCTTCGCCTGACCGGAAACACCAACAATCCGGTACTTTCGGGGCGCATTACGGCAAGCAGCGGGACGGTATTTTTCCGAAAGGAAAGATATGACGTTCAGCGGCTGACGGTCGAATTTCCGCCGAACACGCAGATCGATCCGATCATTGCTCTGCAGGCGGAAAGCGAGATCGCCGGATACCAGGTCTATGTAAACGTTTCCGGTTCGCTTTCCGATACCGAAACCCTTAACGCTTCGGTGCGTTCGAGTCCTGCGTTGCCAGAGGCCGATGTCGTTTCGCTGATCACCACCGGCAGTCTGACGAATTCCGAATCGGGACTGCCTACGCTTGCTCAGTCCGGGATCAACACGGCGGCAGAGGTCATCACGGATTCAATAATCAACAATCCGGCGCGAAAGGCCACCGATAAACTTTTTGGTTTGAATGTATTTGAGATCGACCCGATCATTTCCGGAACGCGTTCAAATCCGACCGCACGGCTGACGGTCGGTCGTCAGATCAACAACAATCTGCGCGTAACCTACGCGACCAATCTTTCGCAGGATCAGAATCAGATCGTCGCCTTGGAATATCGTGTTTCGAATAAGCTTTCGGTCGTGGCGCAGTACGAACAAAGTCCGCTGACGAACATTACGGGAAACAGAAACAATTTTAGTATTGAGTTTCGTTTTAGAAAAAGATTTTAATGAGACCGCGCACATACGAAAAGATCACATCGACGGCTAAGCAAAATTTCGCGCGGCTAATTTTTCGCGGCTCGTTGGCGGCGCTTCTCGTTTGTGTAACTGTCATTGTCCTGTGTCAGGCATCATTTGGCCAATCGCAGTTCGAGGACAAGAAACTCTCGGCGGTTGAAATAAGTTTCGAATCCGGAGAACGGAACGAAGCCGAATCCGAAGAGTTCCGAAGCATAGCAAGAAACGCTGTCGGTTCGACATACAGCACCGTTCGCATCCGCGATTCCATCGAAAAGCTTTACGGAACCGGCCGCATCGCAGCGGTCACGGTTTCTGCGTCGAACGATCCTTCGGGCGGCGTTATTCTGGATTTTCGACTTACTCGAAAAACACAAGCTTCGCGTGTCGTTATAGAGATCATTGGCGAAGACAATGACGTGAAAGAAGCGGATATACTCAACCGCCTGAATCTTCTCGAACCGGGCAAAGCGATCAGCGAATCGACGCTTAATAACAACGCAACGCTAATTTTGGAATACCTTCGCGACCGCGGCTATTTTCGGGCTGAGGTTGCTTTCGAACAGCGGCCGCTGGAATCGCCGACAGACGTTCTGGTCACGTTCAAAGTTACCCCGAACCCGCAGGCAACGGTGAAGACGTTTGAACTCACGATCCCGGATTTTGACACACGAAAGGCGTTGGATGCGATAAAGCTGAAACCGGGCGAAGGTTTTTCCCGCGAAAAACTGGCGGCCGATGTCGACCGTATCAGAGAAGAGCTTCGCGAAGAAGGGTTTCTTGCTCCGCGGCTCGAAGAACCGCGTGTCATTTATGACAGCGAACAGAACAGTATAGATATTTCACTGGAAGGATTGAAAGGCCCGACGGTCGAGGTTGTCGTCGATGCCGAAAGCGATAAGCCCGGTGAAGGAACACAGACGCGGCTGTTGCCAATAAAGCGTGAGGGAACGCTCGATTACGCGGCGATCATCGAAGGCGAACGCCGGCTCGAGAATCATTTTCAGGAGATCGGTTATTTTTTCGTTAATGTCCGCAGCGTCTGTTCGGTTGAACCGGAACTTAAAGAATCTGAGGCGAGCGCGACGCGCAACGACACCGCTTCGCTGTGTGCCGCTTTGAGCAGTGCCGATCTTGCAGACAAAAAGGTAACGGTCAAGTACGAGGTCGATCTCAATCGAAAACTGAAACTCGTCGATATACGGCTTCAGGGAACCGACCAATTTACGATCCAAGAAATTCAGTCGGTTCTCGATTCGCAAACGGCGAATATTCTCGGGTTCATCCCGATCTTCGGATACGGCCGCGGCTACACGAGCGAGGCTATATTGCAGGAAGATTCCTCGACCATACGTTCGCTGCTTCGGCAGCTCGGCTATCGCGAAGCGACCGTCCGCGTAAATCAGGGTGTTTCGATCGATGGTGAAAATCTGATCATAACGTTCATTGTCGACCAAGGTGAACCGACGATCGTTTCAGGTGTGGAGATCGAGGGCAATAAGCAGTTTTCGGACGACGAACTTCTGGGACAGATCCCGAACCTTGTCGGCAGTCATTTTTCGCGAACGCGAGTTACACTTGCACAGCGAAAACTGGCCGAGTTCTATTCGAAACAGGGGTTTTACGATGCAAGCGTGCGTTTTTCGATCGATGAGCGCATCGATAATCCGGATGCTGATGATTACTTCAAGATAAAATTCACGATCGAGAACGAAGGGCAAAAGGTTTACGTCGGGCGAATTTTGGTGACGGGGAACGAGGATACAAAACCGCAGGCGATAGAAAAGGCCGTAGCGCTTCGGCCCGGCGAGCTTCTGCGTTCCGCCGACGTTTATACCAGCGAACAGAACCTTTACGGAACGGACGTATTTGCACGCGTCGAGGTAAAACCACAGCCGCCAATGACGCAGCCGAACGGTACATCGGCACGCGACATCATCGTCGATGTTGAGGAACAGGCTCCGCGAATTCTGACATATGGCGGCGGTTTTTCGACCGATTACGGCCCGAACGGATTCGTCGATATTCGGCATTTGAATCTTTTCGGGAATCTGTGGCAGGCCGGTGCGCGTGTTCGTGTAAGCCAGCGGCAACAGCTCGTTCAACTTGATTTCGTGAATCCGCGGTTCATTTCCGACGGCGAGAAACGCTTTGCACCGCTCGCTCTGACCGCGACCTATCAACGTGATTCGACCGTAACGCGCTTTTTCCGGTCCGAGTTCGACAAGGGAACGCACGGCATTGTCCAGCGCGTCGACGAAGAAGGAAACCCGATCGATGAATTCGGTAATGCAAAAGGCGACCCGACCTTGAACCGATTGACGCTGACAGCAGAGACGAACAAAACGCTCAGCCGCAAAGACCGCAGCGTAATTTTCGTAAAATACAGATATGAGGACGTGAGGCTTTATAACGTCGACAGTCTTTTGATCAAAGACCTTCTTATTCCGGACAAGAATATTCGCATTTCCGGTTTTGGTGCAACATTCGTTCGCGATACACGCCGTCGATGCGGCATCGAATATACGATCCTCGACATAATTGCCCGCGGCGAACCCGGCGAACCTTGCCGATACAACGCGAGCGACCCGACCGAAGGAAGCTATCTGACCTTCGAATATAATGTTTCGCTGCCGTGGCTCGGAGCCAACATCGGATTTAATAAATTCCAGGCCTCCTATAATTACTACAAAACGTTCGGATTTTTGAATAAGACGACCTTTGCCGCTCGTGCGATCCTCGGCGGGGCAAATGTTTTCTCGGAAGGAAACCGTTTCGATCCGGTCCAGTTTCCGGGCTTCGAAGGCCTTTTGCCGATCAGCGAACGTTTCTTCGCGGGCGGTGCTAATACCTTGCGTGGGTTCGATTTCGAATCTGCCGGGCCGCGATATGTTGTCGTTCCTTCCGGCATTTTTCGCGACAGCAACGGTGACCCTGTTTACCTGGAACCGTTCAGCATTCCTTTCGGCGGCAACGCTCTGGCGGTCGTGAATCTCGAGGCGAGGATCCCTGTCACGAAGTCAATTCGTGTGGTTCCTTTTTATGACGGCGGAAACGTTTTCACGAAATTCAAAGACATTTTCAATCCCGCGGATGCTCCGCCGAACAACACTAATCTGCAAAACCTTCGCGCTCTGTGGACGCATTCCGTTGGACTCGGCCTTCGGCTGAAAACACCGATCGGCGGAGAATTCGGCATTGATTACGGATATTTGCTCAATCCGCCGCGGTTCCAGATCCCGCAGCCTTCTGGTCCGAATGCGATCTACCAGCTTCCGCAGGGAAGACTGCATTTTCGCTTCTCTCAGGCGTTCTAAGTTGTCACCGGATCCTTTAATTCGACGCGGAGGACACGATCAGATCCTCGAACGCTTCGTCCGCGGCCTGTTCAGTATCGAAGCCTTCGATATCGGCAATATTAGCCGGCGGGATATCGCGATGAAGCCTATTGACCGCCTTTGCACGATACATCGCTTTATCCGCGACGACGATCAGATCGTTCAAAGCTTCGCCGTCTTTTGGAAAACTAGCCGAACCGACACTGATGCCGACGCTTGCGAATTCTTCTTCGCCAAAACGCATCTCGAAAGACGACACGGCTTTTTCGATCCGCCGGCAAAGATCTTTGACGTATTCGAAATCCGTATCCGGAATAAGCGCGACAAATTCGTCGCCGCCGTACCGCGCCAGGAAATCATAATCGCGAAGCTGGCCGCGGATCACTGACGAAACTTCGCGCAGCATAATGTCGCCTTCGCGGTGGCCGTATGTGTCGTTCACCGATTTGAAACCATCAAGGTCCAGCATCAAAAGCTGGAAATTCGTATCCGAACGCCCGGCTCGGGCCGTTTCCTTTTCGAACTGCTGCTGAAGAGCACGTCCGTTAGGAAGGCCGGTAAGCGGATCGGTCATCGCATAGTTTTTCGTGCGGTCGTGTGCCTGCGACCGATAGATCGATGTTGCGGCGATGCGCGAAACGGTTTCGAGCAGCCGCAGATGCTCTTCGTCATAATTTGCTATCTCGTTCGAATAAAGCGTCACGGCGCCCAAAAGCTTTTTGTCCGTTATCAGCGGAAACGACACCATGCCGACGTACTTCGTCGTAAATTCGAATTCCGAAAAGGCGAAATCAAGCGCCGGGTCGATCCCGTTGATTGACTTACGCTCCTTGAGAACATAGCCCGTCGCACCTTCGCCGACGCGGACGACCTTTCCTTTTAGTTCAGCATGATTCTTTCCGTCAGCGTGTTTTGCGGTGGCGAATGTTCCCGAATCGTCCATCAGATAAACGATGCAGTTGTCATACGGGACAAATTCGGCAATGCGCCGCGTGAACATCGCCAAGGTTTTTTCCAGGTCTTCGGATGAACCGAGATCACGTGCGATCTCATATAGCGAAAACACCTCGCGGTTCGCACGTTTGATCTCCTCGATATAACTCGAAACCGTAATGCCCGCAAGCGAGATATGCGGATCTGCAACCACCTCTTCGTCATGCCGATACGAAAGCCCCTGTGCGATTACTTCCTTCTCGAAAGTTTCAGCGTGTTCCAAGAATACCTTCACGAATTGCGGGTCGAACTGCCGTCCCGCGCCTTTCTGCAGAATTCGTCCGGCTTCTTCGCGGGTCATCGGCGAACGATAGGGCCGCGCGCCGCGCAATGTGTCGTAAACATCCGCGATGGTAAGTATCCGGGCCGTCAGCGGAATGGTGTTTCCGCGAAGGCCGTCGGGATATCCGCCGCCGTTGAACCATTCATGATGATGCCGGACCGTCGGCACAACTCCGTCCTTGAACCCGGCTTTTTCCAGTATGGACGCACCGACCGAAACGTGTATTTTTGTCTTTTCAAGTTCCGCCTGCGTCAGGTGCGTCGGTTTATTCAGGATGTGGTCGGGTACGGCAAGCTTGCCGATGTCGTGCAGAAGCGACGCGGCACGCAGCGCGTTGATCTCCTTTTCCGGCAATCCTAGGGCGTGTCCAAGTCCGACCGCAAAGATCTGCGTTCGGCGGATGTGCCCGGCGCCGATCTGATCGCGCGCATCGATCGCCGAGGCAAGAGCTTCGACCGTTGCCAGGTGAAGCCGGCTCGCCTCGGATATCTCCTTTGTTTTTTGTTCGAGTACGCGGCGATAAATGCGCCCGGCGAAAAATCCGAATATCGCCGCGGGCAAAAGCACAAAGCCGAGTTCGATGCCGAAGTGGCGAAATACAATGTACAGAACGAAGGTCGCGAGCAAGCACGCGGGATAATTCGCTGCCGGCCGAATGAATGATCGAATGAAATTCGCTTTTAGGCCGAGGCCGCCTTCCGCCGCCCGGCCCAGGAATGCCAGAACGCCGCGAACGGTGTAATTCGTTACGACCATAAGCGGAACCGCGACGATCATCGCCGTTGGGATCAGCGGCCGTTCCGCATCAATGCCGCCGAGCCGCTCGTTAGTGATGCCGAATGCCAGGAAATAAACAAAGGCCGCGGTATATGCCGCCGAAATGTCACAAAAGACGCCGTAGAACTTCGCCGTCCAGGCCCTGTCGGACGAACTGCGTTCCGCGATCGATGCGGCCAGGCTCAGCAAGATGGCTCCCGCCGGCCCCAGCCAGATGATGCCCCAGAAAATAAAGATCGCCTTAGTGGAAATACGGATGTTCGTGAAAGGAATAACCGCGCTGTACTGGCACGTAAGCACGGCGATCACACATCCGACGGCGAGTGTGATGACAGAAGTCGCCGAAAACGAGAAAGCCGCCACCAATGCCAGCGCAGATACAGACACGGCTCCGAGCCCGACGATCAACCATAGAAGTCGGGCTTCGAGCGACAATTTTTTGAAGTCATTCGCGTACTGCATTCGGCCAAAATCTAGACGACACCGGCAGCTCGGCCGAAACGGTGGGAGATGCCGTGATAAAACCGATGTCGTCCTACCGCACGTCAATACAAGCTTCGTGCCAGAAGGGCCGGAAATTATTACCTGCAAATTTGCTGGTCCGGAGCGCATCCAAGTTTCGAACGGGCGGCCGAGTATTTCAAAATGACGTTTCAAAGTGAGAGAATTCTGTCAGTCTGACCGAGCACGGCGGCCTGTTTAACACAAATGTTCAATTCGAAATTATCGACCATTTTTTTGACGCTTTTTCTGCTGTTCTGCAGCGTCAGCTTAGCTGCGGCCCAGAACGATGTGATCCGCGTCGATACAGACCTGATCACGTTCGAGGTAACCGCATCGGATGAGAACGGGGACCTGGTTCGCGGGCTTTCGGCCGACGATTTTCGGATCATTGTTGACGGCGTTGAACGCAGCATTGATTTTTTCCAGCCGGTCGCCAATAAGGATCGGTCGCGGCCGTTGGTCGTTGTGTTCGCGCTGGATGTTTCGGGCAGCATGACCAAGGAAGAGATCACGAAACTTTCAGATTCCGTGCGGTATTTCGCAGGCAAACTGTCGCCGGGCGATTCGTATTTCGCGGTGCTTGCATTCGCCATGGAGATCAAGACCATTCGTTCGTTCACAAACCGTCCGGATAAGCTTCGCGATTCTCTCGACAAACTCCATCACCGCCAGGACGGGCTTTCGACGCACGGTTACGATGCGGTTGACCAGGCCGTTCGGATGATCATTAAAAAAACGCCGAAGTCGATCCGCGGGCGGATGCCGAAACGCGCCGTCGTCGTTGTGACCGACGGATTTCCGGTCGGCGACATCGTGTCGCCCGGGGTTGTTACGGAGCGGGCAAATGACGCGGAAACATCGGTTTATGCTGTGATATTGCCGTCGTATTCTAGGCTTCAGAGAGATAGAAAACCCCTGCTGACCCCGTTCGAAGCCAGCGGGCTTATCGATAAGACCGGCGGGAAGACATTTTACGCGACCGGCGAGGATCTGGACCGTTTGTTCGACAGCCTTGCCGAAGAGATCACGTCTTCGTATGCGATCGCATTTTATGCCAAGGACGGCGACGAGGAAAAACGGCACACCGTGAAGATCGAATCGAAACGCGGGCTCACGATCAGGCAGAACCGCGTGACGTTCGGCGGCGCCGATCAATAATCATCGTCGTCGTCATAATCATCGTCATAGTCGAGCATCTCTTCGTCATACACATCGACCTCGACGGGGTCGAGCCCGACGACGACCAGCGTCGTGCCGCATTCCTCGCACGTTACCTGGTCGCCCTGTTCCGAATCGGCATCAACGTAAACTTCTTCTTCGCATTCCGGACAAATTGCTGTCGGCATTTTTTTATTTCTCCAATATGATAATTTCTTTAACTTGCTGCTTACCTATTTCGAATAAAATTATTAGTATTTAATCTAACCTGTCGAACGATATCAGCGCAAGTAAAAATTCGCCGACAAGTTTTCGCTTTGAACATCATGAATTTTCCATTCCATCTTATCAGTGACACTGAATTCGACACCGTCTCTTTCGGTACAAATGCGGTCGATTTTTTGGTCCGTGTTCCGGAATACCCGGCATTCAACTCTAAGGTCGAGCTTATTGATTATGTCCAGGCCGCGGGCGGCGAAGCTGCGACCACTGCCGTCGGGCTGCAGCGGCTCGGGCTTCGTGCGGCGTACATCGGCAAATTCGGCGACGACGCTTCGGGCAAATTCGGGCTCGCGTCGCTGCGTGACGAAGGCGTCGATGTGTCGTACACGCGAATGGTCGGCGGCGCGAAAACGCAGATCGCGTTCATCATCATCGATGACCGCAGCGGCGAACGCACCGTCATTTGGCAGCGTGATGAACGGCTCGCGTTCGCGAAAGACGACGTGCCGCTTGATGCAATATCGCGGACGAAAGTTCTGCATTTCACACCGCACGATGTCGAAGCCTGCCTCGAACTTGCAAAAGAGGCTCGCGCCCGCGGCGTCATCGTGTCGTCCGACATCGACAATGTTTTCGACGGCATCGAAGACCTGTTGCCGTATGTCGATATCCTGATAACATCGGCTGATTTTCCGCGTAAGCTGCTCGGCGACATGGAAACGATCGGGGCATTGACGGAGATGCGGTCGCGGTACGGCTGCGGCGTCGTCGGCGTCACGCTCGGCGAAGCCGGTTCGATGCTGCTGTGCGGAAACACCTTTGTAGAAACTCCGGGCTTTCCCGTCCCCGGCGGGTGTAAGGACACGACCGGAGCCGGCGATTCGTTCCGCGTCGGACTCATATACGGAATGCTTCGCGGCGAAACCGTCGAAGACGCCGCACGCATGGCGAACGCCGTCGCCTCGCTTAAATGCCGC
>CBFGSN010000026.1:0-23559 GCA_965651435.1 uncultured bacterium
TGGAAAAACCAAAGATCGGCGACATTCCGGGCGGCCGCGGCGTTTTGGTGGAGGTTCTCCGCGTCGGCGCGTGCGGAACCGACCGCGAAATAAACAACGGCGAATACGGAATAGCTCCTCCCGGATCCGATATTCTAATTTTGGGCCACGAGAACTTTGGCCGCGTCGTAGAAATAGGCGAAAACGTGCGTGATCTCGAAATCGGTAATTACGTTGTAGCTACAGTGCGGCGCCCGGGCGGCAAAAGCATCTACGACAAGATCGGCGAACAGGATTTTACGACCGATAATGTCTATTACGAACGTGGAATTTCGCGGCTTCACGGTTATATGGCCGAATTTTATGCCGAGGACGCCGAATTTTTGGTGAAAATACCGCCGGCTATCGCCGACATAGCTGTTCTGCTGGAACCGCTTTCGATCATCGAAAAAGGCCTGAAACAAGCGTCGGACATACAGGAACGCCTAAAAATATGGCGGCCGAAGAAAGCCGCCGTGCTCGGTACGGGCAATGTAGGTCTTTTGACGGTAATGGCTTTGCGAATGCGCGGTTACGAGGTTCACGGCTTCGGGCTTGATCTGCCGGACGGTTACGTCAACGCCGAACTTTGTGCGGCCATCGGCGCAACATACGATTCGACAAAGCAGTTATCGCTTATCGAATCCGTAAAAAGATACGGCGAATACGACCTGATATTTGAATGCACGGGATTTTCGCCGATCATATTTGACGCGATGCAGTCGCTGAACGAAAATGGCATACTTATTTTGGCGTCCGTGACCGGCGGCGAACGGAAAATCGATGCCGTTCCTTCGGACAAAATAAATCAGCTTTTTGTGCTCGGAAACCGCGCGATGGTCGGAACGGTGAACGCGAACCGCGAGCATTTCGAACTCGGCGTAAAGGATCTGGCGTTGTGCGAAGCGATGTATGCCGGATGGCTCGGGCGTATGCTTACACACAAGGTCGAAGGCCTGGAAAATTTCGAACAGGCGTTCGCCATACTTAACGATTCCGCAAAATACGGCGCGATAAAAACGTATTTCGAGATCGGTAAAATGTAGAATAGAACTATGCCCGTTTTTCCGGAAGAATTCGGCGATGTACTGACCGAAACTGAGACAAAATTAGAAAAGCCAAAGCTTTTCAAGGTTTTGCTGCATAACGACAATTTTACGACGATGGAATTTGTCGTGTTCATTCTGGAGCATGTTTTTAAGCGTCCGACCGAAGAAGCTTTTACGATAATGATCGCGGTTCATGAAAAAGGGATCGGCGTCGCGGGCGTTTATCCGTACGAGATCGCGACAGCCAAAGCAGATAAAACGACGAACCTTGCGCGTGCTCGCGAATTTCCGCTTCTTTGCACGGTCGAACCCGAGTGAAACGGTTTGCGGCAAAGCCTGCGGACGTTTATCTTTAAGCTATGAGATCACTGTTGCTTGCCGCAGCGGCCGCCGTATTGTTCGCGTCCGGCATACACGCACAAACGCCAATGGAACTAGCCGAAATTTGGGACAGCCGGCACGTCACGCGGCAGTTCCCGTCAAATTTGCGCCACGCGGACATCAAAGCCGAGATGGCGAAACTGAAAGATCTCGGGCTAAACGTTAAAGAGGTCGGCCGCAGCAACGCGAACCGCGAAATATATCAGGTCGAATTCGGCACCGGCCCGCTGAAAGTAATGATGTGGTCGCAAATGCACGGCGACGAACCGACGGCGACGTCGGCGCTCATTGATCTTTTTACGATACTGCAGACAAACCGCGGCGAAGATTGGGTCAAACGGATCGAAAAAGCGATAACGCTTCGCGCCGTACCGATGCTGAATCCGGACGGAGCCGAAACCTTCATTCGGCGCAACCTGCAGGGCATTGACATAAACCGCGATGCCATCGATCTGAGAACGCCGGAGGCTCGGCTACTGAAACGCCTTCGCGAAGAATTTTCACCGGAGATCGGGTTTAACCTTCACAACCAGAATACGCTGACGTCGGTTGACGGAACATTCAATCAGGCGGCGATATCCCTACTGGTGGTTTACGGCGATGCCGAAAAAACGACGAACGCCGGACACGAACGCAACCGCCGGATCACATCAATGATCCGCGACGCGCTGGAACAATTCATTCCCGGACACATCGCGGAATATGACGACGAATACACCGAAACGGCGTTCGGCGACAATTTCTCAGCGTGGGGAACACCGACAATTTTGATCGAGACCGGCGGCCTGAAAGGACACGATGAAATGTATCTGGTAAAGATGAATTTCATCGCGCTCGCAACCGCACTGAAAAGCGTCAGCGACGGCAGCGAACGAACTTACAGCACCGAACCGTACGACACGCTTCCGCCGAACGGTTACGGCAACCTGATGGATTTTGTGTTTCGAAACGGTTCGATGCTGAAACGCAGCGACCCGAATTCGATCGTGATAACGGACATCGGTATCAATAAGGCGCGACGCCGCGAAAAATTTGCCGCACCGACGTTCATCAGAAAGATAGGACAGCTTTCAGATTTCGAGGGCCTGCTGGAATACGACGCGAGCGGGTTTTACGTCATCGGCCGATTTCAGCCGATAACCGAAGGTTCATTCGGCGACCTTTTGTTCTACAAAAAATCCCGGACGATAGATCTTTCGGACACCGATATCGAAAAACACGAACGTCCCGACGCAATTTTCTCGCTGGGAAAATGGGTCGTCGGCGAAGGCGTGGTTCCCAAACAATAAGCAATGCTGAATTTGCTAAAGATAGAAAATATTGCACTGATCGACCGGGCCGAGATCGAATTCGGCCGCGGCCTGAATGTGCTGACGGGCGAGACCGGTTCGGGAAAATCGATCATTGTCGATAGTCTGGGCGCGCTCACGGGCACTCGCGTTTCTTCCGACCTAATCAAAGCCGGGGCGGAAAGAGCATCGATCGAGGCGATATTTTCGAAGCCTTCGACAAAGGAATTCGATGCGATACTTGCCGATGCCGGGATCGATGCCGACGACGACGAGTTCATAGTCCGGCGCGAACTTTCATCATCCGGAAAGAACCGCATTTTTATAAACGATCGAACGGTCACGGCCGGTTTGCTGCGAAGCCTTGCGCCGATGCTCGTCGATATTCACGGCCAGGGCGAACACGATCTGCTTTACGAAGTTTCATCGCATCTGGATATGCTGGACCAATTTGCCGATGCGGCTGAGCTTCGCGAAAAGGCTGCGGCGGCATTCGCCGATCTCGCTGACGCAGAACGCCGCCTGGACCAACTCGAATCGGACGAAGCCGCAAAACTTCAGCTGTTGGACATACTTAATTTCCAGGTCGATGAACTAAAGCGGGCGGCTCTTTCGCCCGGCGAGGACGCCGAACTTCTGAAAGAAAAGAACCGCCTGAACAACGCCGAAAAGCTTACAACGCTAAGCGGCGAGGTCAGCGGGCTGCTTTATGACGACGATGATTCGGCCGTGACGGCTCTTGATAAAGCTATCCTGCGGATAGACGAACTCGTCGAATTTGACGACCGCTTCGCTCCGTTTCAGGAAGCTCTCGCATCTGCAAGAGCATCTATCGAAGAAGCGGCGCGAACGGCCGGCGACCTTCGCCACCGTATCGAATTTTCGCCGGAACGCCTGGCCGAGATCGACGATCGGCTGGCGGAAATATCGCGGCTGACGCGAAAATACGGCGGCACGATCGAATCCGCGCTTGCTCATCTGGCTGAGAGCGAAGAGCGGCTTGCGAACATTGTTTCGGCCGAACAACGCGAAGCCGAGCTGCGAAAAGAGATCGCGAACCTTCGTTCGGGTTACGTCGCCGCCGCCGAAAAACTAAGCGCATTGCGCAGGCAAAAAGCGAAAGCATTTCAAAAGAACGTCGAACAAGACCTGAACGCCGTCGCGCTTCAAAAGGCGCGTTTCGAGGTGCGGATCGATACGCCCACGAACGCTGACGAGATCGAAAAATATTCGACCGCGAGGGGTTTTGACCGCGTCGAATTTTATTTTTCGGCGAACGCCGGCGAGCCGGTGAAACCGCTGGCAAAGGTCGCGTCCGGCGGCGAAGCGTCACGCCTGATGCTGATATTAAAAACCGCCGCGAAAAATTCGTCGAAAACAACGACGACGGTTTTTGACGAGGTCGATGCGGGCATCGGCGGACGCGTCGCCGAAGCCGTCGGAGTAAAGCTCAGCGAACTCGGCAAAACGCGTCAGGTGCTCTGCGTCACACATCAGCCGCAGGTCGCGTCAAAGGCCGACACGCATCTCGTAGTAGAAAAATCCATGTCGGCGAAAAGCACGTCCATCGCCGTTCGAAAACTCGGCGACGCCGAACGCATCGAAGAGGTCGCGCGAATGCTCGCCGGAGAAAAGATCACGAATGCGGCACGCGAAAACGCACGCGAAATGCTGGCCACAACCGGAAAATGAACCACACAGAACCCGCAATTTTAGCAAAGGCCGTCCGCGGCGAAACGGTCGAATCAATTCACCGCGGACACTTTGTAGTTATGGACGGCGAGCGAAATATCATCGCCCACGCCGGAGATACAGAATTTTTTACGTTTATGCGCTCCGCGGCAAAAGCGATGCAGGCAATGCCGTTTTTGATGAGCGGAGCGGCGGATGAATACGGCTTTTCGGACGAAGAGATCGCGCTTGCGTGCGCGTCGCATTCGGGCGAATCGCGGCACACACGCATTGCCGAACTTATGCTCGAACGCACCGGACTCACGGAAGCGCATCTGCGGTGCGGAGCCCATCTGCCTTTTTACGAAAAAGAAGCCGAGCGGATGATGCGCGTGGGCGAATATCCGACGCAGCTTCACAATAATTGTTCCGGCAAACACGCCGCGATGCTCGCCGCCGCAAAACATATCGGCGCCGACATCGCGACATACGACGCTCCGGAAAACCCGCTGCAGCAGGCGATACTTGCGGCCGTAGCCGAAATGGCAGAGATATCAGCGGACGAGATCGGCATCGGCATCGACGGCTGTTCCGCCCCGAATTTCGCGATGCCGCTTTCCGCAATGGCCCGAAGCTTTTTGAACCTGATATCGCCGCGTGAGAATTTTTCGGACGCACATCGAAAGGCTTTTTCGCGGATCGTTTCCGCGATGACGAAATTTCCCGAACTCATCGGCGGTTCCGAACGGCTCGACACAATATTGATGCAGGCCGCCGAAGGCAAGATAATTTCGAAGATCGGTGCCGAAGGCGTCTGGCTTTGCGGCATTTTGCCGTGCGAAAATTACCCGAACGGAGCCGCGATCGCATTAAAGATCGAGGACGGTGACGACAAACGCGCCCGCCCCGTCGTCGCTGTTCAGTTATTAAAAAAATTAGGGATTTTGAACGCCGACGCGCTGCCCGAACTCTCGCCAATGCCGATCAAAAACCGCCGCGGTGAAACGGTCGGGAAAGTTATAGCGATAATAAAATAAGACAATAATGTCGAAAAGAGTGAAGCAGAAGATTTTTGGCAAACGGCATTTTGTGGCTGCTTTGGATAGTGCTTGGAACATTAGAGATCTTACCTTCATTTTTTCTCGATTCTTACATCGGGCAAAGTCATTCAATTTTCCGCCCATTGGCACTTATACTTGAAATAACCATTTATGTCTTTCTAGCTTTTGTGATCGCAACTGCCTGCTTCGCTATCACAGACCAGATATTTCGCAAGAAGTAATTCTTGATTTTTTATTATGATAAAAGTCACTATTTTTGTTTCGAAACCGGGTCGATCAGCGAAATTCCCGGGAAACGCGTAAAATCTCTATCAGTACTGGCCACGGTCGCCCCGCAAGACTTGGCCATTGCCGCGATATGGGCGTCCATAACAAGATTACCGGTTGCTTGACTCTCAATGAGCATTGCTGAAAAAAGCGGCCAGTTTTTTTTCTCTAGAAAAACTAGATGAGTGTTTTCAAGATCCAACCAGGAATCTATGATCGAAATGGCTTGCCGTATTGTTAACGGGCTTTGGAATACTCGTGGATTTGTAGTAATACGCAAAAATCCGGTGATCGTTTGCCACGAGAAAAATACTTGTTCTTCGATGAGGGCAGACTTAAGCCAGGCAGATGCTTCGCGATGAAATTCACTTGTTTCAGAGTGAGCATAAACCAACATATTGATGTCAGGAAATATCATCTGCGATTTGGCCCTTCTATCTGATCTAGAAGTTCTTCAATATTATCCAAGCTCAAACCTTGTTTAAGCTGGAGCGGATATGTAATAAGCTTGAAGTCGTTCTTTTTTATGTTGGGGTCTTTCGATTTTAGACCGCGACGAAGAATATCATTAATGATCTCTTTGAATGATTTTGACGGCTCTTTTTCCTGAACTTTCTTTAAGGCAAATGCGATGTCGTCGTCAATTGTGAGCGTGGTTCTCATAATACAATGATAATCAAGGTAGCGACATGTGTCAACATCAAGACATCAGATATTTGATGCTTTGATGTCTAATCATTCTCTAATGACCAGTGTTTGCGGGTTTATCGGTCGCGGAAAAGTCGAATTCAATCTCCGGGAGATCATTCGCGAATTGTTTATCGTATTGATCGAGAGCTGCTTTTCCATACTGAATACGGAACCATCTGATTTCGCGTTCATCGGGTTGGCGCTCGACAAGATCTTCTAAAAATCCGGTCGTAAGAACTCCTTTTTCATATTTTTCCGGCGCCCACGCCGTGGAGTTTGTAACTAAAAGAATATTTGGCGGTGGTTCAAGAAGCTTACCTAGCGGTGCCAACGAAATCAATATATTGCGAAGTGAATTGTATTCCGAAAGCGTAAGGTCGCGATCTTCAGAAGTTTGGGCCCATTCCGGATGTTTTTTATCGAAGTAGTACTTTGGTGAGACGCTTAGTTTTTGTAGGGAATTGGTCTTATCAAAATCTACCTTCAGAACGTAAGATCGGTTGACGTCATAAAGGCCTAGTTCTGGATCGACAGAGCTGCCAAAAGTATTTGAGATCTGCCGCAAGATGGTCTCCTTTTGCGTCTCTTGAGAATAGATCGGAACACAAAAAAGACCGATCAAGAGGGTGATCAAAACCAGATATTTCTCGCGATCTTTCATGTTGCATTCGATGAGCAATGGAGGCCGTTAGGTTTGCCGCACTGCCGTATTTTCGAATATTTTCAATTAACTTTCCCGTACAGTTTCTGCAATTCTCCGCGGCCGAATGCGCGGTCGAGCCACATGTTCGAAAGTTTTTCCTGGATGCTGTTGGCTTTCAGACGTTCGTTCAGGTTCTTAAAATCGACAAAATCGAGGTGCTGATCCTGATTGAAGCACGAAAAGACGAAAAACTCCTCACCGGTGTGCGGGTTGACGTGCCGCTGCAGGCATTGGGCACAGACCTCTTTCATCATGCACTGCATCGGCGAATTTATCGAACCGATGGCCGTGTGATTTTCTTTCAGATACGGTTTCAGCGACGTGTGGCGCGCCTCGCGGACGCCATTCATCATACGGTCGGAACCGATCGCGATGATGCGGTCGACATCCTTTAGGCTGAGCTTCGTTTGGCCGAATCTGCCTTCACCGTAGGCGACCATCGCCTGAACGATATTGCCGCGAAAATGCGAATCCTGCGGCCGCATCGGGCGGATCTCGTCGCCGAAATCTGTCGCCCAGATGACCTGGTCGGTGGCTTTTTCGATCTCTTCGCGTTTGAAAAGATCAGCGCCGTTCTTGTATCCGGCAAAGTAAATTACACGGTTGTGCTTTTCACGAAGCGCGCGTGCGATCGAAAACAGCACGGCGTTGCCGAGTCCGCCGCCGGCCAGCAATACGGTTTCGTTTTCGGGAATTTCGGTCGGCGTTCCGGTCGGGCCCATTACCAAAACCTCTTCGCCTTCTTTCAACAACGACACGAGTCGAGACGACGTTCCCATTTCCAGAACGATCATCGACAGCAGGCCTTTTTCTTCATCGACCCACGCACCGGTGAGTGCGAGTCCTTCCATCAAAAGCCGTTTGCCGTCAACAATGGGCGCCGATGTTTCGAAATTCTGCAGACGATAAAACTGTCCCGGTTCGAATTTGCGCGCCTGCAGCGGAGCTTTAACGACCACATCGACGATCGTCGGCGTCAGGCGTTCTACCTTTACGACATATGCGCGAAGCTGTTCGTCCAGTGTTTGTTTTAGCCGGTCGAATATTGCATCGCGTTCAGACTGTTCAAGCGGACCGCGCTCCGCGAGTTCCCGCGAAAAAAGTTCGACGACCTTTAGATATCCGTGCTTTGCCGAAGCCATCGCTTTTACGACATTGCCGGCATATTTCGGATGGTTGTCGCCGTAATAGCTGATGAATTTTCCGTCATGTTCATACGATGTGAAAAATCCGGTTTCGCCTTTTTCTGCTTCGATTACGTGCGGATCGCCGCCGTCGAATTCGAGTTTGTGCGGCCGGAAGAACTGTTGCCAATCGTCGAGTTTGAACGTGCCGGGATTTTCTTTTTCATAGATGACGTTCGGCGACGTTCCGGCGGCAACACAAACCGTTCGCGCGGGGAATGTACGCATCTCGCCGGTTTTGTCGAATTTTCCGGTTTCCGGGTTGTGTTCGAGCCGTTCGAAAACCAAAGCCTCGACCGCGTTGTAAACATCCGGAACGGCTTCGACCGGGTTCATGCATTCCACGAAGCTTATGCCTTCTTCGAGCGCTTTTTGAACTTCTTCGTGATTGAGCTTATACGCCGGCGAATCCTGCAGCCGTTTGCGGTAAACCAGCGAAACACCGCCCCACGAACGCACAAGCGAAATAAGATCCGGCTGTTCGCCGGCCGCGGCAGCACGTGCGCGTTCGGCGCGAACCGCGCGTCCGTGTCCGAGAAATTCGGAAAGCACGTCGAGCTCTTCCTGATCGAATTTTGCCAGCACGGCGTCTTCGCCAAAAGCTTCGACGATCTCTTCGTATTTTTCGAGGGTCTTTTCGACCTGGACCGGATAATACGCAAATATCTCCGTCGCCGTGTCGATGCCGGTCAAACCGCCGCCGATGACGACCGCCGGAAGTCGAACCTGCAGATTAGAAAGCGTGTCTTTTTTGAAAGCACCCGTTAGCTGCAGAGCCATGAGAAAATCAGATGCCTGGCGAATGCCGCGGATCAAGTTGTTCTTCATCGGAACAATGGTCGGACGGCCCGCACCGGTCGCGATCGCGATGTGGTCAAAGCCGTATTTCCATGCGTCCTCGATCGTCAGCGTGCCGCCGAAACGCACGCCGCCGTATGCACGGAATCTTCGCCGACGCGACAGCATCAGCTGCACCATCGTCAGAAAATTCTTGTCCCAGCGGACCGTGATGCCATATTCCGAAACACCGCCGAAGCCGGACAAGATCCGCTCGTCCAGATCTTCGGTAATTTCGCTGATATCCTTTATCGGCTTTGGACAGCGCGAACCGAGATCGCCCGTCCAATCTTCCGGAAGCGGTTCGATCTTCAGCCCGTCTATGCCGACAACACCGAAACCTTCGTTCAGCAAATACTGCGAAAGCGTATAACCCGCGGGGCCGAGCCCGACGACCATCACGTTCTTTCCGTTGTACGGCAGTGCGTGCGGCCGAAGCGGATTAAGCGGATTCCAACGCGTCAGCAGACTGTATATTTCAAAACCATAGGGAAGTTTCAGCACATCCGTCAGCGATGCGGTTTCCGCCAGCGGAATGTTCACGGGTTCCTGCCGCTGAAAGATGCAGCCTTTCATACAATCGTTGCAGATGCGGTGGCCTGTTCCGGCGCACATCGGATTGTCGATCGTGATAAGCGCAAGTGAACCGATCGAATCGCCATGGCGTTTCAGCAGATGCATCTCAGAGATCTTTTCATCCAGCGGACATCCGGCGGTCGAAATGCCGAGCGGATTTCGCTTTGCGGTTCCGTCCTTTTCGAGCAAGCCCGTCGAACACGAATCTTTCGAACGTTCGTGACAGATCAGACAGTAATCGACTTCGCCGAGAGCTTCGCGCATCGTGCCGCGGTCGTCGGTAAGCTTAAATCCGTCGCGGCGTCGAAGCTCTGATTCCGGCCCGGCCAATACGTTCGCGAGTTCCGGTTCCGGATGTATCAAATGCACCAGGTTTTGATAATCCAGCGCGTGCGGTGTTTTGAACGATATCCAACGTCTTTCTTTTTTAGCAAATTCGGCGGCCGACCATTCTTCGATGATCGCGACCGCGCCTTTTATCAAAAGCAGATCGCCCGCCGCATCGATCTCCGCGGCCTTTTTCGCAAAAACGTTACCGAACGTTCCGTCGCGGAGCTTGTCATACGCGGCGGTTACTTTTTCGATCGTTTCGGCGATCTCCGGCGTAATTTCCGCACCTTTTGTCAGGGCATCTTCGGCTTCGGTCAGGCGAAATGTGATCGTCGCGAATGAAAGTTCTTCGTCATCGATCAGGGTTTCATCGAATGCCGCATTGCGCAGGTCTTTGATCGCGCGTTCCAGAAGGTTCGTGTCCGTGTCCGCAAGCTGTTCGGGTTTGAATTTTTTCGACGCTCGGCGCTGGACGAAGAATCGGAACTTCCAGATCGGGTCCTGCCGCAATATTTCGTTCTGCAGTTCGTCTCTTTCTTTGGTAATGCGAAAAAGCCGTGCGACAAATTCGGAAAGGAACGGCGCCGCGTCGGTCAATATTTTCGATTCGGCGCGTTTTTCGTAACCCTGTCCGTGGGCGGCGATATATTTCGTCAAAGCTTCACCGAGAACCGGTTCCTTCTCGGTGACCTCGGCATAAAAGGCGTCTGCAAGATCTTTCAGCCGCGCAGCGTTATAGAGGTCGGAGTATTTAAAGCCATCAATGCCGAGTTCGATGTCGAACCCGTTCGCATCGGCTGTTTTTTCGGAAAATGCGGTCATATAAACGTATCAATAAGGTTAAAACAAATATTAAAAAGTAAAGATTATGATATCATTTTCGCCCGTTTCCTAACAGAACAGCGGCGGTCCGGCACATGGATCAACGAACCTCTTAAGACAAAAAAAGTGATAAAATACGGTCAATATGATATAAAACAGGTTTACGATTCGCATTCGTAGTAACCGAATATTCAAGAAGGATCAAGGTAGTATGCAAGAAGACCAGAGGCTGACGCCCGCGCCGAGAACAGCCGAACACCTCACACAGCATCGTCCGGAAGAAGTTTCCGGCTACGCCCCGTATTATGATGAGGATTCGCTGGAGGGCCAGCGGTCGATACGCCAGTACATCGACATCGTCAAAAAACGCCTGCCGATGATCCTTGCGATCACGCTGGTCGCGACGACAGCCGCGGCGTTCTATATGTTCAGCCTGCCGTCCAGATACAGTGCCTCGACGACGCTTGTGATCGAACCGCGAAAGCCGAAAGTCGCGTCCAGGGATTCGATCAACATCAATTTCGGCGTTGATCAAAATTACTATCAAACACAGCTTCAACTTTTGCAAAGTCCGGAACTTATGCAAAAGGTCGTTACCGAACTTGGCATATATGACCAGCCCGGAATTCTCGGCAAAGGCCGGTTGGGCATCAGCGATATGTTCCGCTCCATCTTTTCGAGCGAACCGGAAAAGACCGAATCCGCCAAAACGCTGCCGGTGATCACGACCGATGCGATAAACACCGACGCCGCGGCTCCGAAAGTCAAACCGGAGCTTACGCCCGAACAGCAGGCGCGCGTCAATAGATACGCCGCCATTCTTCGCGGCGGCATGAGCGTTACTCAGCGTGAGCGGACGAACCTTGTCGATATTTCCGTCACCAGCGACAATCCGGAAATTTCCGCTGCGGCCGCGAACATGGTCGCAAAAGTTTTTCAGGACGAGGACGCCGAACGCGAAATGTCCGGCACCCAGCAGGAAGTTACCGATCTTCGTAAATCGATCGAAGAACTCCAGGCAACGATATCACAGCAGGAAGCTCAGCTTATTCAGGACATGAGCGCTTCGGGCCTGCCGCTGCAGGACAAAGGCCAGGACCTTGCCGCCAGCCGTTTGCAGTCAATGAGCCAGGCGTGGCTCACCGCATCCGAAAACCGCCGCCAGATCGAAGGCCGTTACAACGCGGCGGTCGCCGCCAACAACCGCGGCGAAGGAATGAATATTCCGGATCTTTACGAAAACAAGATATTTCAGGACACGATGCGTTTGAACACCGAACGCAAGGCAAAGCTCCAGGACCAGATCCGCGATATCGAAAAACAGATACAGGACACCGAAGCCGAAATGGCCGAGCTTCTAGTAAAATACACGCCGGAATACGCGCCCGTTAAAGCAAAGCAGGAACGCATCGCGACACTTAAGGCGACAAAGGAAAAAACCGAAAAAGAAGTTTCGCAGATAATCGAACGCGATCAGAAAAAGATCGAAAAAGAAGCCGTCGCGGGAGCTTTGGTCGCACTTCGTTCACAGCTCGAATCAGCGCGTAAACAAGAGGCCCAATCACTCGCCGTTTACGAACGCGAAGCGGCACTTGCAAACATTCAGGGCCAGGCCCAAACGAAACTTACGACGCAGAAACGCGACATCGAAACGAACCGCAACCTGCTTGATACATACACACAGCGGCTAAAAGAACGCGAACTGAATCTGGCGAGCGGCCGCCCCGACAACATCAAGATAGCGATGAGCGCAACGCCGACGAAATCCGGCCCGCGCCGAAGCCGGAATATTCTGGTCGCGTTTCTTCTTTCGCTGGCAGGCGGCATCGGGCTCGCGTTCCTTCTGGATTATCTGGACGATTCGGTAAAATCGTCCGAAGATGTCGGCCGTCATCTCGGCCTGCCGACGCTGGCGTTGATCCCGCATCACAATACGCTTGAACGGAAAAAACATATCTTGACGCCGAAGCTTACCGACGGAAACGGCTCGAACGGCGGAGTAACGTCGATGATCGCGCTTTCCGAACGCCATTCGCCAATGGCGGAAGCATACCGCCATTTGCGGACATCGCTGCTTTTCTCATCTGCCGGAAAGCCGCCGCAGACGATACTTGTTACGTCCTCGCAGCCTTCCGAAGGTAAAACGACGACGGCGATCAATACGGCGATCACGCTTGCTCAATCGGGCGTCGATGTCATCATTGTCGATTGTGACCTGCGTCGGCCGCGGCTTCACAGCAATCTCGGACTCGAAAATTCACACGGCCTGACGAACTATCTTTCGGGCGAACGCAATACCGCTAACATGATCAAATCGTGCCCCGGACTTCCGCGGCTGAAAGTCATCACGAGCGGCCCGATACCGCCGAACCCGGCCGAACTGCTCAGTTCGAACGAGATGAAAAATCTGCTGCAGTTCCTTCGCGGACGCTACAATCACGTGATCGTAGATTCGCCGCCGGCCATTTCATTTACTGACGCGGCGATCCTATCGACGCTCGTTGACGGCGTTGTACTTGTGGCAATGGCCGGTAAGAGTTCGATACATCTCATGCGGCGGTTCAAACAACGCCTGAGCAACATCGGTGCACGCATCTACGGCGTCGTGCTCAACGGCATCAAGTCCGGCTCGGTCGAATACGACTATTACGGTTCCGGCTATTACGATTATTACGGCAAAGCTTCGGACGATACTTCGACGCCGGTGATGGCTGAAACCGAATCCATCCACGACACACGCGGATAAAGGCGAACAGGACATGTCAGGAAGCGGCGGCATTTCGATCGGTATGTGGATCGGCATAGTCGCCGGTGCTGCGGCGGCCTTTGTTTTGATCGTCGTCGTCGCAAACAACACTCCGCCGCCGGTGCCGCGTGAAAAGCCGCATCTATACACCCAACTCGGCGAGTTCATAAATGAACCGATAATCATCGAAGCGGGCGGATACAAAGCTTTTCGGATCGATCTGAATAGGCCTGCACGGATCCGCGGCGGATTTCTTGCTCCGGACCCAAATACGCGGATCGGATTTTTTGTTTTTACGGAGGATGATCATAAAATTTGGCTCGAAAACAAGGCCTCCGAAAAGCGTGAAACGTCCACCGGTTATGTTCGGCAAGGAAGTTTCGACCATCCGGTCGAGCCCCGGGTTTATTACATAGTCTTCGACAACGCTGAAAATCCGGACCGCGATGTCAGCGTTGACGTGATCATAAACCTTGAGCGGCCCTAGGTTTCGACAGCTCTCGTTTTGATCCCGACGGTGTTCCCGTCATCATCCAAACCGACGACGTACATGTCCAGACGAATGCGGCCGATGCGGTAGAATGCCAGATCGCGAAGGTTCTTTTGCATATACGATTCCAGCCGGCGAAAGCCGGCGACGCGCTTTTTGTCGGCCGCATTGTGCCAATCGCGTTCACGCGTGAGTTTGTCAAAAAATTCGTCTGGGTCGGCGGCCTTTATGCCCGATTCAGCCGACCGCCTTTCGTTCGAAAACAGCGTATCGGGGAACTCGCCTTCGTGAAAGAACAGTTCGACCGGTTCGTCCGTTTCGCTGATATAAACCAGCGGCTCGCACAGCTCCGCGATCTTTTCGGCGACCTTCGGAAATTTTTTAGACGGCTGTAAGTTTTTTTTCATGATTTTGTCATATTTTAGCTCTTTTTCGACCCAAATTTCAGCCCCAAAAACGCAATTTTTCGGATGTGTTCATTAGCCAAATCGTTGTTAAAAAAAGAGTTTTGCTGTCCGGTCGGACGGCTGTCGGCTCTGTGGATTTCAACCTTGCATTCGGCTTTGGGGTATGCTAATCTGTCCACCGTTTGGTAATTAGAATCCCTGTAAATTGTTGAAACTAAATAACTTAAAGTTACACTTTAAGTTTATGGCTATTTTCCACAGGGTTGTGGATAAAGTTGTGGAAATTTAATTTCATCCGCCGCAAGCACCCTAAAACTGCTTACGAAATAATAATTTGCGGGACTCCCGTTAAAGGGCTTTATGAGCGTGCTCTTTTGGCTTTCCCTTTGATTACCTAAAGAAAAGATTTTTCGATACTGATCACGGTTTTTACGGAGAGCGTTTTGGATATTTTTGTCGAACAAATTGACGTTTGGGGTTCGGTCCTCAAGGAACTTGAAAAGCGTCTGAATGAGAATATTATCAACACGTGGTTCGCTCCGATCAGCTTCGAGGGTGTCAGTGAATCAAACTCCGTCATCAGACTTTCCTCCGGCGAAACTACGGTTAATTGGGTCAAGGCAAATTACCTCGACGTTCTGGACGATGCGCTCGCGGCCGCGGGGCTCGAGGATTTTTCGATCGAATGGATCGATAACGCCGGAAAACCGACGACCGAAACTTTTCCCGATGACCAAGATGTCGATTTCTTTTTTGAGATCGGTCATGGTCCGGCTTCGCCGCTTTCGAATATTCCGCCGATCCAGGCCCCGGCCGTTCACACAGATCCGGTGCCGGTCGAAAATTCGCTCAACCCGAAATACACGTTCGACAAATTTGTCGTCGGTTCGTCTAACGAATTTGCTCACGCCGCATCGATGGGAGCCGCCGAAACACCGGGAACGACTTACAACCCGCTATTCATCTACGGCGGTGTCGGGCTCGGAAAAACACATCTGATGCATGCGATCGGCCATTCGATAAAAGAACGCAACCGGCATATGCGCGTTTCTTATACAACGTCTGAAAAATTCATGAACGAGCTGATCAATGCGATCAGGTACGACCGAACGCAAAGCTTTCGTGAAAAATACCGCTCGATCGACGTTCTGCTGATGGACGACGTCCAGTTCCTTGCCGGCAAAGAGCGGACGCAGGACGAATTTTTTCATACTTTCAACACGCTGCATAACGAACAAAAACAGATCGTCATCACCAGCGATTGCCCGCCGCGCGAAATACCTACACTCGAAGAGCGGCTGCATTCCCGTTTTCAGTGGGGACTGATCGCCGACATCGAACCGCCGGACCTGGAAACAAAGGTTGCGATCCTGAAACGCAAAGCGGATCTGGACGGCATCGAACTAACCGACGATATCGCTATATTTATCGCCAGCAAAGTGCGTTCGAACGTGCGCGAACTCGAAGGTTCGCTTGTTCGGCTCGTTGCCATATCAAGCCTCCGCGGAATTCCGATATCAAAAATGCTCGCGCAGGATGCGATGAAAAATATCATCGACAGCGAACGCCCCGAAGGACTTACGCTGGAACGGATCGGACGTATCGTTGCTTCGCATTACAAACTGACGGTCGAGGAATTAAAGTCAAAAAATAATTCGCGGGCTATCGCGACGCCGCGTCAGGTGGCGATGTATTTGTGCAAACGCCTTACGAAATCGAGCTATCCGGAGATCGGACGCGAGTTCGGCGGCAAGCATCACACGACCGTAATGCACTCATACGAAAAGATAGATAGGCTTGCAAAGGAAGACCGCAATTTCCACAACACGATAAGTGAGCTAATAGACATACTTTGCGGATAGTTCGGGCGTTTTTCGATGAGATCAGCCGAACGATTTTCCACAGCGGAAAGGCGGCGGTAAATGAGTTAACTTATGTTATTACAGCGTTTACAAAGTTTTTATCCACATTTCCGCAAATGCAGGTGAAACGGAACTGTGGATAACGGTGGAAAAATATTGTTGAAAGAGATTTCCAGAAATTTTTGACGTTTTCCACAAGTTTTTCACAGGCGGCTGTGGAGCACAAAAGCCAAATTAACAAAGGGTTGTAGGCGGTTTTACACATATTCACAAAACCTATTACTATTACTAAATATTCTTAAAAATTTCTTAGGTAATAGTTTCAGGAAAAGGAGCGAGAAAAATGGAATTTACGATCAAGCAAAACGTACTCAAAGACGAACTGAGTTTTATCCAGGGTGTTGTCGAACGAAAGAGCACGATACCCGTTCTGTCGAATATTTTGATCGAATCGCTTGGCGAAGGTTCCATCCGCATCGTCGGAACCGACCTGGACGTGACGATCCGCTGCGACGCCGAAGCCGACATCAAAACGCCGGGTTCGATCTGCGTTCAGGCCAGGAGGCTTTTTGACATCGTCCGTTCGCTGGACGGCGGTGACGTTCATTTTGCAAAGGACGAAGGCGATTGGGTCAAAATGTCCGCGGGCCGAGCGAAATTTCGCCTGGCCGGAATAAACCGCGAACAGTATCCCGAAATTCCGATATTTAAGGCGGCTCCGCTAAAGATCACGTCCGAAATATTCGAGCATTTTATCCAGAGCACGGCATTTGCCATCACGAACGAACAATCGCGTTTTCAGCTTTCAGGTGCGAAATTCGTCCTGGCGGACGGAAAGGCCCGAATGGTGACGACGGACGGCCACCGGCTCGCGTTCATCGAAAAAGAGGTCGAAACCGCGGACGGCGAAGCGATGGATTCGCTAATTCCGAAAAAAGCTTTGCTCGAGCTGATGAAGCTTTCCCGCGGTGCCGACACGGACATAAGTTTTGGCGAAGATCCGAACCACATTTATTTCGAGATCGGCGGACGGCTGCTTATTACGCGAAAGCTGACCGGAAATTTCCCGAACTACGAAATGATAATGCCAAAGGATAATGACAACGTCGCCGAATTTGACCTGGCCGAAATGAAAAGTGCCGTTCGCCGCGTAAGCCTTATGGCAGATGAACGGAACCGATCGATCCGCGTCACGATCCGCGACGGCGAACTCGAACTTACCGCGCAAAGCGCCGAAGAAGGCGAAGGCCGCGAGGTCGTACCGGCCGATTATAAAGGCGACGAGGTCACGCTCGGGTTCAACTGGCAATACCTGCAGGATTTTCTGAACAACGCATCGTCGTTCGACAGTTCCGCCGCGGCCGACGAAGGCCCGGAACAGACATCGGACGAGAACGGCGCGGCCGCGACCCGCGCGAAAGAACCGAACGCCGCCGCACGCATCTCTTTCGAATTCAAAGACGCGAACGCCGCCACACAGATCCGCATCGCCGGCGAAAAGGATTACGATTATAAATACATAGTAATGCCGCTCCGGATATGATCAATGTTGACTTAATTTATTTTTCGAAGCCGGTCGTGTGAAATGTCTTATGCGGCCGGCTTCTGATATTTTTGGCGGAAAATGTTTTAATGAATGCAATGGCTGGAGATGCGGTTACGGATTCGCGGGTCAATGTTTTGCTGCCGTATGCGGCGTGGATCGTTGCGCTTGTCGCAACGGCCGGGAGTTTGTTTTTCAGCGAAGTGATGGAACTGCCGCCGTGCGTTCTTTGCTGGTATCAGCGGATCGCGATGTATCCGCTGGTGATAATTATCGGCGTTGCGATATTGACGAACGACGGTCGATGGAAGAAATATTCGCTGCCGCTGGTGCTGATCGGGCTGGCGATATCGGTTTATCACAACCTGCTTTATTACGGAATTTTACCGGAAAGCGTCGCACCGTGTGTCGAAGGAATTTCATGCACATCGCGGCAGATCGAGCTTTTCGGTTTTATAACGATACCTTTGATGGCTCTTGCCGCATTTATTATCATAACGGTCTGTGCACTCATTCACAGGCCGCAGTGCGATCCAAAATGAAAAAAGAAGCGAAAATATTGATAGGAATTTTGGTGTTGGTCGTTATCGCCGTGGTGATCGGTTCGTCGTATTACCGCAGCGAGGTTCAGAAAGCTCCGGCTGCTGATTCGAACGTTCTGGAGCTGCTTGTCCGCGATGACAGCCCGAGCCTCGGCCCGGCGGATGCGAAGGTAACAGTCGTCGAATTTTACGATCCGGAATGTGAATCGTGCGCGGCATTTGCTCCGCAGGTAAAGGCTTTGATAACGGAATTTCCGCAGGTCCGTTTTGTTTTCCGTTATGCCGCTTTTCACAAGAACGGCAAACCCGCCGCGATCTTTACGGAAGCGGCCGGCGAGCAGGGCAAATACTGGGAAATGCAGAATATATTGTTTGAACGCCAGTCCGAATGGGGCGAGAAACACGGCGTCCAACCGACCGGTGCCGAACCGCCGGTTGAGACGTTCTTTTATCGTTACGCGCGGGAGATCGGGCTTGACGAAGAGAAATTAAAGGCAGATGTAACGTCGCAAAAATTTTCGGATAAAATAGATCGCGATATGAAAGACGTTCGCGCTTTAGGCGTTTCGCGGACGCCTACGTTTTATGTGAACGGCCGCAAACTTGCGCGGTTGAGCATTACGGATCTTCGCAATCTGATAAACTCTGAGCTGAAAAACTAACGTCAAATGAAACGCTGCCCAAAATGCAATTCGACATATACCGACGAAAGCCTTTCGTATTGTTTGGCGGATGGGTCGCAGCTTGTCGAAGCCGCCGCGGAACCGATGACGGTCGTGATACCGGATGACCGCATGAGCCAACCGACCGTTGTGCGGCAGCCGCCGCCGGCCGAAAAGCACGGCATTATGAAATGGGTGATCGCCGGATTTCTCTTGGCAATATTTGCAGGAATGGTCATAGCGGCGATCGCGGCGGCATTCTATTTCGGTTCGCGGATATCGGTTCAGGGCGGCGACGAAACACCGACACCGAACGTTACGGCAACGCCAACGCCCGTTAGGAGCATGACGCCGCAGGCTTCGCCGACTCCGACCGTTGCCGCAAACAACAACACCGCAACGAATGAAAAAGACGAAAAGATCCGCCGTGACGGAATGCTCGTTCTTGCGAAAGTGGACGCTCCGGGCGATGGTTTTCTTGCGCTTCGCAGTGAACCGAGTGAATCTGCCGGCGAACGTATCGCAAAAATACCGCACGGCAGGTATGTTTCTATCGAAGATTGTGAACGCGAAGAAAAAACCGTGAGCGGAAAGAAGGGCCGTTGGTGCATGGTTTCGTACGAAAATAACACCGGTTGGGCGTTCGATGCCTGGTTAGAGCGCGACCAATAAAAAAGCGGCCGTGTGAACTTCGGCCGCCTTTTCAGGTTTCTCTTTTCTTGTTTAACAGATCACTTTACTTCAGTTTGGGGCGGATAATAATAGCCGCCGTAGGTCGTTAAATTCTTTGCATCGAAACGTTTACGCGCTCCGCATTCGACACATGCCATGTAGGATTCGCGTGCCAATGTCATCGGCCGCCCAAGCCGTTTGTGCCAGCATCCGAACAGGCTCGTGAAAAATCCTATCTTTTTGCCGAAAGCAGTTTCTGATTTTTTCGCCAAGCCGTCGATCGTTAGGTGTTGTTCCAAAATTCCCTGCATAATGTGTCCCTCCCCGTTACTAAAGAACGAATCAACGCAAAAATTTTGCATCGATATGATGAAAGTTTACACGCAGGATTTGCCTGAAAAATGTACTAATTAATACGCTTATCGTTCGTTCGGCTTTAATCGAAACCGTTTATTGGTTAGAATCGACAAAAATATTCCCGGAGAAATCATATGCGAAAGCTGTTTATCCCGCTAATTTTATCGCTCTTTATAATGACGTTCGCGACGCCCGCGTTTGCGTGGAATGATGTCGGCCACAAAATAACTGCCTATATCGCCTGGCAGCGAATGTCGCCGGCGGCCCGCGAAAATGTAATACGAATTTTGCGCAAAGCTCCGGAAGATTCCATGCTCGGAGCGTATTTCGCGGATTACGGTCCGGAATCAGAAGCAACGCGCGAATTGGAATTTTTTATGTTCACAGCGTCGTGGGCGGACGTGGTCCGTTCGCGCGATTTTCCCGTTCGCTACAAAAAATATCACAAAAGTAATTGGCATTATTCCGATACTTTCTGGAAACGGAATGGCGACACAGCGGAGATCGTCGAAGGAATGCCCGAAGGCGGCCAAGGCATGAAACAGCTTGTCGGAGCAGACGTTACGATGCGAAGCGCGACCGCGACCGACGCCGAAAAGGCTCTTGCGATAGCGTGGTTCATACACATCGCGGGCGACCTTCACCAGCCGCTGCATACGTCCGGACGCATTACGGACCTCGAACCAAAAGGCGACCAGGGCGGCAATCTTTTTCATCTGACACCGAAAGATACGCCGCGTGCGGACCAATTGAACCTTCATTGGTTTTGGGATTCGATCGTGAACCGTCATGACCCGCCAAAACCTGATATCATTTGCGGAGCCGAGTACGTTCGCGACGAAGCGAACAAGATCCTGAAAGCATATCCGTATTCGAAGGTCTCGGGCGACCTGATGCCGGGGAAGTTTGATGTTTGGGTCGAATGGACGTTCAGGCTCGTGCCCGGATCGGTCTTTTCGAGTGATCTGAAGCGTAATCAACTTCCGTCAAAAAAATATACGGACAAGGCATTCAAAGTTTCCGAACGGCAGCTCGCACTTGCCGGTTATCGCATCGGCGATACTTTAGAGGCGATCTTCGGCGGCACGGCAAAGGCGGATAAATGACCCAAAACATCGATGCAAAAAAGGCTCGCGAATATTTCGGCGAACGTGTTCCCGCGATGGTCGAGGCTATCCGTGAGATCGTAGAGATCGAATCGCCGAGCCGCGATGCGTCCGGAAATGCGGCCGTTGTCGATTGGATCGAGAAGTATCTTTTCGACAGCGGTATATCCGTTTCAATAGAAAAGATCGACGCCGGCGAGAACGGAAAGCACCTGGTCATCGAAGCGTTCGGAAACGAAAAACCGCACACATTTCTGATCGGCCATACGGATACGGTCCATCCGGTCGGAACGCGCGAACAGAACCCGACGCGAATCGACGGCGACAGGTTTTACGGCTGCGGCATTTTCGATATGAAAGCGAATATCGTCGCCGCGTTCGAGGCGATGCGGTATTTTGCCGATAACGGTCTGCGACCGGCGCGGCCGATAAAGATACTGCTTTCGTGCGACGAGGAGATCGGCAGCCCGTCGGGCCGCGAATATGTCGAAGCAGGCGCGAAAGACGCGGCGTTCTGTTTGGTATGCGAACCGTCGGCCGCGGGCAAGATAAAAACGGGACGCAAGGGCACCGGAATGTACAGCGTTTCGGCTCACGGAATTCCTTCGCACGCCGGACTCGAACCGGAGAAAGGCGCGAACGCGGTGCTGGAGCTTGCCCGGCATGTCGAAGCCCTCACGTCGCTAACGGACGCGGATAAAGGCACGACCGTGAACGTATGCACGTTCAGCGGCGGAACCGCGATGAACGTGATCCCGGAATACGCAAAATTTTCGATCGATCTTCGGTTCAAAACCGCGGCGGAAGCCGAGCGTATCGATGCGGCCGTAAGAGCGCTAAAGCCTTTTGACGAAAGAGTTTCCATTGAGATCGACGGCGGAATAAACCGTCCGCCGATGGAACGGACCGATGCTGTTGCGGAGCTTTTTGCGAAGGCAAGACCCGCGGCGGAAAGTTTCGGTTATGCGATCGATGAAACGCAGGTCGGCGGAGCTTCGGACGGAAATTTTGCGGCCGCGCTCGGCGTTCCGGTTCTTGACGGGCTCGGTATTCGCGGCGACGGAGCTCATACGCTGGACGAATATATCAACATCAGCGACATCGCGGACCGAACGACGCTGCTGACGCTGCTGCTTTCGATCTAGAACGAACGCGGTTTTTTTCTTCACCCAAATGAAAGAATGGATATCTCTTAATATGACGCCCGGCATCGGGCCGCGCGCGGCGACGATGCTTTTGGAAAGATTCGGTTCGCCGTCGGCCGTTTTTCATGCACGCCGCAGCGAGCTGGAAAGTCTGCGGCTCGGTCCGGAAACGATCGAGAGTCTCTTAAAACGCGAGTTCGAATCAAAGGCGGACGAAGAGCTCGAACGCGTGAAGGAACTCGGCGGCGACATACTTGTCCTGGACGACGGCAGCTATCCGAACCTTTTGCGCGAGATCGCCGACCCGCCGATAACGCTTTATGTTCGCGGAAATTGGCAGGAATGTTTCGATCAGCCGTGCGTCGGAATGATTGGTTCGCGCAAATGTTCGACGTACGGAATAAACGCGTCTGAGATGCTTTCGCGCGATCTGGCTTCGCGCGGCGTGACGGTCGTTTCGGGCCTTGCACGCGGCATTGATGCGGCCGCGCACCGCGGGGCGATAGCAGGCGGCGGACGAACGGTCGGCGTGCTCGGCACCGGCATCGATGGTGTCTATCCGAAAGAAAACACGAAGCTTGCCGAAGAGATCCTGGCATCCGGCGGCGCATTGGTTTCGCAGTTCCCGCTCGGTACGCCGCCCTTGAGCGCCAACTTTCCGTTCAGAAACCGCATCATAAGCGGGCTGAGCTACGGCGTCGTGTTGGTAGAGGCGACCGAAAGAAGCGGTTCGCTGATAACGGCGCGGCTTGCGACCGAACAGGACCGCGAGGTGATGGCCGTTCCGGGAAACATAACTTCGCGAACGTCGATCGGCACAAATTTTCTGATAAAGGCGGGCGCGAAACTCGTTCAGCAATGGCAGGATGTCGTCGCCGAACTTCCGGGTGAGATCGCCGCGGCGATAATGCCGCCGAAGCCGGATGAAAAAGAAAGTTCGTCGAAAATGCCGAAACAGCCGGAACTGGAACCCGCCGGTTTGAACGAAAAAGAGCGTAAAATATGGTCGCTGCTTACGCCCGACGAACCAGTTCACATCGATATTCTGGTCGAACAAAGCGGCCTGAATTTCGGCGAACTCAACGGCGTTCTGGTATCTTTGGATATCCGCGACCTGATCCGCGTTCTGCCGGGAAAGCATTATGCCCG
>CBFGSN010000027.1:0-23379 GCA_965651435.1 uncultured bacterium
TCGCGGACGCGAAGTTATCGAAAAACTCCTTGCCCATTCCGACGGACTGCGAACCTTGGCCAGGAAACACCAGGGCGATTTCGGATCGAGGATTTCGGATTGCGGATTTTTCGGTCATCGCTTTCTTTTCCTGGCAGTATTGATCGATGAAACGAAGATCGATACTAACTGATCGGCTTCATCTAACAGATCCGCCACTAACTCCTTCCTAACAGTTCCCGTATCCACTAAAATCTCGATCCAAAACGCTGACTCATCACACTCTTCTTCAACGATCGTCATCTTCGAAATAAAATCGGCTGTGGAGCGAGCTCGGCAAGAGGCACGATAATTTGCCGCCACCGAAGTCCCCGACCTTACTAACTGTCCGCCGATATGCCTCGCTACCGGATCGTTCGGCAAACTTCGAACCAGCTTGATGACGCGCAACGCAAACACTTTCGTCCATGCTTTCAATTTCTTCAGGCGTCATTCGTCAGTCGTCGTTGATCCGGCAATGCTTCTCCCGATCCGCATTCCGCGATCGTCAATCTAAAATCGAATGACCGTTCCGCCCCACGTCACGCCGCCGCCGAACGCCGTCAAAAGCACGAGCGAACCTTCTTTTATTCGCCCGGTTTGGATGCATTCGTCCATGGCGATCGGTATCGACGCCGACGATGTATTTCCCATATCGGCGATGTTCGAAAAAACTTTATCTTCCGGTACGCCGAGCCTTGAGGCAACCGCGTCCGTTATTCGCTGATTTGCCTGATGCGGAATGACGAGGTCAATGTCATCGACGGCATAGCCCGCCGTTTCGATCATCTCCGCCGAAATCTCCGCCATCGAACGCACGGCTACCTTAAAAAGCTCGTTGCCCTTCATTTTGAAATAATGGTCGCGGTTGTCGATGGTTTCGTGCGTTGTGCCGAGCTTCGTTCCGCCGCCGGGGCAGTAAAGCTGCTCTTCGTAACGGCCGTCTGACTTGATCTTTGTCGCGAGAATTCCCTTGCCTTCCGGCACCGGCCCGAGCACGGCCGCACCGGCCCCGTCGCCGAAAATAACGCACGTTCCGCGATCGGTGTAATCGACGTATTTCGTCAAAACCTCGGCACCGATGACAAGCGCGTGGCGGATCTGGCCGGTTCGGATCATCGATTCGACCATCGTAATGCCGTACAAAAATCCGGAACAGGCGGCGAAAACGTCCATGCCGGCGGCATTTACCGCACCGATGCGAGCCTGTATCAACGCACCGGTCGAAGGCATTATCTGGTCAGGCGTCGTTGTGGCACAGACGATGATGTCGATGTCCGCAGGCGTCAAACCGGCGCGTTCTATCGCCTGCAAAGCCGCAGCCGTTCCGAACATTGATGTATATTCGTCCGGTGCCGCTTTGTGGCGCTGTTTTATGCCGGTCCGCGTCGTTATCCATTCATCGGATGTTTCGACTATCTTTTCCAGATCGGCGTTCGTAAGAATGCCTTCCGGATAGGATTGCCCCATTCCGATAATTCCCGCGTTTTGTTTTGTCATTGGTTAGAATTAGAACTTAAAAATCCGAAAATTTCAAAGTTTAGTCCCGTTCTTTGACGTCGATTATCTGACGGCCCTTGTATTCGCCGGTCGCCGGGTCGATGCGGTGCGGACGCTTTGCTTCGCCCGTATCTTTGTCCAGATAGAACTGCGTCGGCGTCAGGGCGTCGTGCGAACGGCGGATGCGCGTGCGCGCGTGTGAATGTCGTCTTTTAGGATTTGGCATTTTATACCTCTGTTATCTTATAAATATTCCGAGCCGAATTTGCGGCTAATTCAAATTTTTCAGAGCCGCCCAGCGCGGGTCGATCTCATTATCTATACACTTACAATCTATCAAATTTCGGTTGCCGCCGCATATTGTGCAGACACCTTTGCAATCGGGACGGCAAAAGAACTGCATCGGCAGCGATAAAAGTATCTGTTCGCGAACCAATTCTTCAAGCGTCAAACCGCCTTCGGGAATGACCGCCGCATCGAGTTCGGCGGCATCGACCTCCGATGATTCGGCGTGTTCGTCCGATTCGTCGTCGGATGTATAACGCACATCGAACGGTATCGAAAGCTTGTGTTCGACCGACGCGGCGCAGCGTGTGCAGTTGATCGAAGCATCCGCATCGATCGTTCCGCTGACGGATGTCGCGGCGGCTTCACGGCGTATATTGCCTTTTACGTGAACCGGCCCCGAAAAATCGATATTCTCATCCGCCAGCTCAAGCGTTTCCGGTTCCAGCTCGTTGTCAAAACTTCCGTCCGATCCGGCTAAATTTGTAAGATCCGTAGCCATTTTACCAAGCCCAAAAGCGTTCCAACGCGCCTTTTAGGGCAAAAGTTTTAATTATAAGGTTTGAGCACCGGATGTCAAATATTTTAGACAAACAAAAAGTCCAACAAACTTCAGTTTGTTGAAGCGAGCGTCCTCAGACCCGACAACCGCGCAGGAATATCTGTAGCTGTGAAAATGGACCTAAAGCCTACGATTTCCGCGACAGTTCGACCGGTTCGATCCGTGACCATTTTCCGGCGCCCAAACACAGCGTATGAATATTGGCCGGATCGACGACGAAAGTTTGATCGCCCCAAAAGATCTCGAATTTTCGCGGCCGATAGCGGAAATCGCTGCCTTCTTTGGGTATCATACAATTCTCTTCCGCCTGACTGAGCGAGGCCGCATAATATCCGTCGCCCAAAAACGAACAATCCGCACAATATTTATCGGCAATGCTTTCACGGGATCTAAACAAAAGACCGGTGTTCAAAAGATCTTTGACCGGCATAAAAGACTTGCTCAACAATCCTTTGGAATAAGAGCAGCTTTCAGCTTCCGGATTATCGACTTCCTGAAGCATAGGCTGGGCATTCATCACCGGCATGTTTTCCGCATCGGTTAAATGCACCACGATGATGTGGGCTCCGTCGAAAGGACAGTGCTGTGCGAACGAAACCGCCGAAAGTGCCAGAAGCACGAGCATGGACCAAATAAGTTTTCTCATAGTTTAAATAGATCGGATCAAATCCTTTCGGTTCTAAATTTATAGCTATTTGAACTCGCAGAAATTTCGTGCGAACAGGACAATGTTTGTAACTAGTTATTTTAAGGCGGTACCGACGGCTTCGCTCACCGAATCAAAACCTTTTTCCTTTAAGATGCCCGCCAAACCTTCTAGGATGTTTTTTGCGAACGACGGGCCGGAGTATATAAAACCGGTGTATGCCTGGACGAGCGACGCACCGGCGGCGATCTTTTTGAACGCATCTTCGGCCGTGAATATCCCGCCGACGCCGATGATCGGCATTTTGCCGGAAGTTCGTTTGTAAAGGCTTTCGATGACGCGGTTGGACATTTCAAAAACTGGTTTGCCGCTCAAACCGCCGGCGCCGATCCGTTCCACATTTGCTGAGTCGGTCAATAATCCGCCGCGGCCGACGGTCGTGTTCGTCGCGATAATTCCCGAAATATTATGCCGCACGCAGCCGTCCGCGACCGCGTCGATCTCGGCTTCGCCCAGGTCCGGAGCGATCTTTACCAGCAGCGGTTTTGCTCCGAGTTCGCTGTTTCGCGTCTGAAGAACCTGCAAAAGCTCTTCGAAACTTTCGCCTTTTTGAAGTTCGCGAAGCCCCGGCGTATTCGGCGACGAGATATTTACCGCGACATAATCGGCGACGCCGTGAACTGCCTCAAAACACCGAAGGTAATTTTCCGCCGCTTCTTCGAGCGGAACATCCTTGTTCTTGCCGATGTTTACGCCGATGATGCATCGATGCTGCGACCCGCGCAAATTCTCGGCGGCGGCTTCGGCGCCTTTGTTATTAAATCCGAGCCGGTTGATCAACGCGTTATCTTTCGGCAGGCGGAACATCCGCGGCTTTTCGTTTCCGGGCTGCGGCCGTATAGTCACCGTACCCGTTTCCACGAACCCAAAGCCAAGTCGGGCCAAAGCGTCCACCGCGACCGCGTTCTTATCAAAACCCGCCGCCATTCCAAGCGGATTCGCGAATCGCAGCCCGAAAACTTCAGTTTCCAATATACTCTCGCTGGCCAGATCTTCCGCATAATTCGGCAAAAATCCGGACCGCAGCACGAACATCCCGATCTCGTGCGCCCGTTCCGCGTCCAGCGAAAACATCGCCCGCTTGATGAACTTTTCGTATATTGCCGACATAATCAGAAATGAATATCAAAGAAGTACGCGGAACCCTTCCTGCACGAAATGCCTATCGTGTGTTAGAACCTCTGTAATGCCGAGCTCGCGCATAAGTGCCATGGAGCTGCAATCCGTCAAACTGTAGCCTTTGTCCGGTCGCCGGGAGTAAAGATCGAGGCCTTTCAAAAACGAATCGTGTGTCTGTGCATAAACCGTAATGTTCGGATGGGTGAGGATGCCGTCGCACATTTGTGACACGATCCTTCGGTGCTGTCCGCCGACATTCGAGAAATAGTTTAAAAATTCTGTTAGAACTTCATCTGTAGTTACAAGCACGGCATTGGGATTCGCCCGATTGAACCGCTTTGCCGTGGAATGCCATTGGTCAGAGGGATTGGCAAGAGCGATCCAGAAAAAGGCGTCGGCAAAGATCTTATTCATCGATATTTAATTCGTCCTTTTTTGGCGAACCGTAAAGATAATGATCGTGATTCTCGGCACCGTCTTTGGGCAGTTTCTGCCACTCTTCGGCGGGAATTGTCTCGCTCAGAGAGTCGAATATTTCGTAGATCGGTTTGAACGAAGTGCCGGCTCGTTTGTTTTCCGAACCGACCGCCTCGGCTGCTTCGATCGCGTTTTCCAGGACAAATTCGCTGATGGTCTTATTGGACCGCGCGGCCGCGCGGGCTATCAGTTCCTTTTGCTTTTTGGTCGCCCGAATGCTGAAACGGCTCTCTCTATTGGCTTTTGTCGTTATCATAAAAGTATCCCCAAAATGTGCGCACAGCGGCTATCCATATTCTGATATGTGGTCCCATTATTGTCAATTTTTATGCGACACGGATCCGCCCTCGGCGAACACGGCGGAAAGTTCCGCAAACCGCTGCCGTCCGCTTTAAAATATTACCGCCATTTGTTACGATTTGCTTGCCTATGCCGGACGAAGCTTCCCTACATGAAAAATCCAGGATAATGGACGCCGCGCGTATTGAACGAGCGCTCGCGCGGCTCGCGACCGAGATCGTGGAAAACAATCAGGGCGCCGATGGCCTATACATCGTCGGCATCCGCCGCCGCGGCGTTCCATTGGCCGAACGCCTTGTCGAACACATCGAAAAGATCGAAGGCGTCAGGCCGCTGTACGGCATCATCGACATTACGCTTTACCGCGACGATCTTTCGACCGTCGGAGCCAACCCGATCGTCAACCGCACGGAGCTCGACACCGACGTTGACGGCAAAACCATCGTGCTTGTCGATGACGTTCTTTATACAGGACGCACGATACGCGCCGCGCTCGACCAGCTAATGGATTTCGGCCGCCCGAAACGCGTTCAGCTTGCCGTACTCATCGACCGCGGCCGCGAACACCGCGAACTTCCCATTCAGGCGGATTTCGTCGGCAAACTCGTTCCCACGAAGAAGAACGAGATAATTCGGGTTATGTTAAAAGAATTTGACGATATAGAAGCCGTCGGTATTTTTGATCTTTCAGGAGAGCAAGGTTGAGGCCTTGCTTTTTTTGAATCTGTTATCGATAAAAATGGTCAAACCTTTCCAACGCAAAGACTTTTTAGGAATTCGACACCTTTCGGCCGAAGAGATCATCGGCGTTTTGGACACCGCCGAAACGTTTTCCGAAATTTCGACGCGCGAGGTCAAAAAAGTTCCTACGCTTCGCGGAAAAACCATCATCAATTTGTTTTTCGAATCTTCGACACGCACGCGGACTTCGTTCGAACTCGCCGCCAAACGGCTTTCCGCCGACGCGGTGAACATAAGCGTTTCTTCGTCAAGCCTGAGCAAAGGCGAAACGCTGCTCGACACTGCATTGAACCTGGACGCGATGCAGCCGGACTGCATCGTCGTCCGCCACGGTTCCGCGGGCGTTCCGCACCAGCTTGCCAAGGTCAGCAAAGCCGCGATCGTCAACGCCGGCGACGGCGCGAACGAACATCCGACACAGGCTTTGCTCGACGCAATGACCATCCGCGAACATAAGAAAACCTTTGACGGGTTGGAGGTCGCGATCGTCGGCGACATTCTGCACAGCCGCGTCGCCCGTTCGAACATACATCTGCTGACAAAACTCGGTGCACGCGTCCGCGTCGCCGGACCGAAAACGCTTGTGCCGAACGACCTCGCGTCGCTTTTGAACCCGATCGATGCCGAAGATGAAACGCAAACACACCGTCCGCTGACCGTTTCGCCGCATATCGAAGATGCCATCCGCGGAGCCGATGTCGTGATGATCCTGCGCATCCAACGCGAACGGCAGGATTCCGCATTTTTCCCGACGCTCAGCGAATACGCTATCCATTACGGCCTGACGACCGAACGCCTCGATCTCGCGAAAAAAGACGCCATCGTTCTGCATCCGGGCCCGATGAACCGCGGCATCGAAATATCATCCGATGTCGCCGACAGCTCCCGCTCGCTCATCCTGGACCAGGTAAAATACGGCGTCGCCGTCCGCATGGCCGTGCTTTACCTCGCGACCGGCGGGGTCGCCCAGACTCCGTAGTGGCTACCGTATAAACGAACATCAAATAAACTTGACAACAACACACTCAACCTTTATACTCTTTCAAGGCTCAGGTAATATATTATTTCTATAATTTTGTCGAGCAAGTAATTTTACGTAGTTGGAGAAAAATAAATGAGCAAAATCATAGGTATCGACCTTGGAACGACGAACTCGGTTGTGGCGGTGATGGAAGGCGGCGAGCCGGTCGTCATCACAAATGCCGAGGGCGGACGCACGACTCCTTCGGTCGTCGCATTCACAAAGGACGGAAACCGTCTCGTCGGCCAAGTTGCAAAGCGCCAGGCCGTAACGAATCCGGAAAACACGCTTTATTCGATCAAACGCTTCATGGGGCGTCAGTTCGACGAGGTTCAGGGCGAGATAAAACAGGTTCCTTTTAAGGTAGAAAAGGCTTCGAACGGCGACGTCCGGATCGATGCCGAAGGCAAGCAATACAGCCCGCCGGAGATCGCGGCGATGGTTCTGCAGAAACTGAAGCAGTCGGCCGAAGATTATCTCGGCTCAAAGGTCGAAAAGGCCGTCATCACGGTTCCGGCATATTTTAACGACGCTCAGCGTCAGGCGACGAAAGACGCCGGAAAGATCGCCGGGCTTGAGGTGATGCGTATCGTCAACGAACCGACGGCGGCGGCTCTCGCATACGGCCTTGATAAGAAAAAGGACGAAACTATCGTTGTTTTCGACTTCGGCGGTGGTACGTTCGACGTATCGGTGCTCGAAGTTGGCGAAGGCGTCGTGGAAGTAAAATCGACGAACGGCGACACGCACCTCGGCGGTGATGACATCGACGAAGTTCTTATCAAATGGATCATCGACGAATTCAAAAAAGACCAGGGCATCGACCTGGCGAACGACAAGATGGCGCTTCAGCGTTTGAAGGAAGCTGCCGAAAAAGCAAAGGTCGAACTTTCGAGCGCGATGGAAACGGAGATCAACCTGCCGTTCATCACGGCGGATGCTTCGGGCCCGAAACACCTTGTCACAAAGCTTACGCGTTCGAAATTTGAAGCCTTGACCGAATCGATCCTGAAACGGCTTATGCCGCCCGTCGAACAGGCCATCAAAGATGCCGGACTCGAAGCAAAGGACATTCAGGAGATCGTCCTTGTCGGCGGCTCGACGCGCATTCCGAAGGTTCAGGAAATGGTCAAAGAATATTTTGGCAAAGACCCGAACAAATCGGTTAACCCGGATGAAGTAGTTGCTCTCGGCGCGGCGGTTCAGGCCGGCGTGCTGGGCGGCGAAAAGACGGACATTCTGCTTTTGGACGTTACGCCGCTCAGTCTCGGCATCGAAACGCAGGGCGGCGTATCGACGCAGATGATACCGCGCAATACGACCATCCCGACCCGCAAAAGCGAGATCTTCTCGACCGCGGCGGACAACCAGACGTCGGTCGAGGTTCACGTTCTGCAGGGCGAAAGGCCGCTGGCTTCGGACAATAAAACGCTCGGCAAATTTCACCTCGTTGGCATTCCGCCGGCACCGCGCGGCGTACCGCAGATCGAGGTTACGTTCGATATCGATGCGAACGGCATCGTGAACGTTTCGGCAAAAGACGTCGGAACGGGACGCGAACAGAAGATCACGATCACGTCGTCTTCGGGCCTTTCGAAGGACGAGATCGACCGTATGATGAAGGACGCCGAATCGCACGCGGGCGATGACGAGAAGAAGAAACTCGAGATCGAAGCCCGCAACCGCCTGGACGGACTTGTTTACAGTGTCGATAAGAGTCTTTCCGAAAACAAGGACAAGCTCGACGCCGCCGCCGCAGGCGACATCGAATCGGCTATTTCCGATGCGAAGACCGCTTTGAACGGCAGCGATGTCGATGCGATGAACAACGCATTCGAACGGCTCCAGACGGCATCGCACAAACTCGCCGAAGTGCTTTACAGCCAAACGGCGCAGGGCGGCGACGGCGCCGCAGCCGCGGACGAACAGGCATCGTCGGCCTCGGCCGGCACCGACGGTTCAACATCGGCCGGCGAAGCCGATGACGACAACGTCATCGACGCCGAATACGTCGATGTTGAAGACGAGAAGAAAGACTAGTCGGTGTGGTATAAAGAATGAGCGGTGAGTTTGAAAACCAGCCGCTCATTCTAAGTTATTCCATAACCAATATGACCGTACAAATAAAAATAGATGAAGTTTTAATGTCCAAGGTAGATGCTGTGGTCGGACGACTGCACATTAACAGGGATGAATATTTTCGCAGACTCATCGAAGAGGATCTTGTAGCAAGGCAATATGCCCTGGCGTACGGGCAACATCCGGTTGAGCCGGAAGAATTTCATATCGAGGACGAACAGATGGAGAAGTTTTGGGAGCAAGTATGATTCAGGGGGATATTTGCCTGCACACCTTCAAATCTCCTGATAAAAGACGCCCCGTATTGATACTTACACGTTCGGGGGCGATCCCTGAATTGACTTGGATCACCGTAGCTCCGATAACAACCAGATTACGCGACATTCCCAGTGAAGTTTGGATCGATGAAACTGATGGAATGAGTCAGGAGTGTGCAATTAATCTGGACAATATTCAAACAGTGCAGAAAGAGAAGCTCAGCAAGCCGGTGGCCCATCTGACGGAAATGAAAATGAACGACGTCTTTGAGGCGATCAAATTTGCGTTTGGTTTTGAGAAATAAGTGGCAAAGAAAGATTATTACCAAATTTTAGGCGTCAAAAAAGATGCAAAAGCCGACGAGATCAAAAAGGCTTACCGCCGTTTGGCGCGGAAATATCATCCGGATGTAAATCCGGACGACAAGGCCGCCGAGGATCGGTTCAAGGAAGTTCAGGAAGCCTACGACGTTCTTTCGGATGAAAAGAAGCGCAAGGTTTTCGATCGTTTCGGTTATTACAACGACAATCTCGACCCTGATTCGCCGTTCGCTACGGGTGCGGCTTCCGGTGCGCCGGGCGGCGCCGCCGGTTTCGATTTTTCCGGCTTTGATTTCTCCGGCGCCGGCGGAACAGGAAGCGGTTCAAGCAGCTTCCGCGATATTTTTTCCGATCTTTTTGGCGGCGGAGGCGGAGGCGGCACGCAGCGTCAGGCAGAACCGCCGCGGGCAATGCCGAAAAAAGGCCGCGACATCGAGATCCCGCTTGCGTTGAGTTTTGAGGAAGCTTACTCCGGCCTGACGACGAACATCACCGTCAATCGGTCAGAGCAGTGTTCACGATGTCAGGGCGCGGGTGATCTTGGCGGACCTGTCATCACCTGCACGACATGTAAAGGTACCGGACAAGTTATGCGTACCGGCGGCCGGCTCCAGTTTTCGCAGACGTGTCCGGATTGTGACGGCACGGGCCGCAGACGAACGCCGTGTTCGCTCTGCAATGGAAAAGGCACGACGCCGAAAACCGAACAGGTCAAGGTCAGAATTCCGGCCGGCGTAGATACCGGTTCGCGCGTACGGATCCCGAAAAAAGGGCACGGTGGACGGCTCGGAGCCGAACCCGGCGACCTTTTCATTTTAACGAACGTCGGCAAGCATCCGTTCTTGACCCGAAAGGGCGACAACGTTTACATAACCGTTCCGATATCGGTTTCGGAAGCGGCTCTCGGTGCAAAGATCGAAGTGCCGACCGTCGAAGGAAAAGCTCAATTAAAGATACCGGCGGGCACCGAATCCGGACAGAAATTCCGGCTCCGCGAACGTGGTTTTCCGAGCCTTCGGAACCCGAAACTCAGCGGCGACGAATTCGTCGAAGTGAAAATATCGCTGCCGCGCGTGATATCCGAAGAAACGAAAGAACTTCTGCGGCAATGGGACAAACTCAATCCCGAAAATCCGCGCAAGGCGATGGGATTGGAATAAGGTTTTATGAGGAAGCGAAGCAAAACTTATACGATCAGCGCGGTCGCGGAAATGTATGACATTCATCCGCAGACGCTCCGGCTGTATGAACGCGAAGGGCTTCTGAAACCGTCGCGTTCCGAAGGAAACACGCGGCTTTTTACCGACGAAGATCTCGAACATCTCGAAGTCATTTTGTCGCTGACGCGTGAGCTTGGCGTAAATCTGGCGGGCGTCGAGATCATCATCAATATGCGCGAAAAAATGGCATCGATGCAGCGTGAATTCCAGCGGTTCTTCGATTACCTGAAAGCACACGCCGGCGAATTTTCTCGCGCATCCGACATTGCTTCGACCGATGCGCTCATTCCTATCTCACGGCTCCGCCGCGAACGTTTCGTGGAGATCGATATCGAAGACGGTGAATAATTCCGAACCAATAACTTTTAACTTAGAACTGAAAACTGTTTATATATAAAAGCAGTTTTTAGCTTTGAGCAATTAGTTTTTAGCCGCCGGAAATTGTGCATTCCCTTTCATTCCAGTATAATGTAGAAAAAAAGGTAAGGATTTATTCCGCCTTTTGAATTTAAGATGCCAAAGATCGCAGACATACAAGAAACGCCGAACCCGAACGCCGTGAAGTTCATTCTTCGCGAGCCGGTTTCGCATGGCACGTCAAATTCGTTCAAATCCGCCGAAGAGGCCGCCGGCGACGAACTCGCGAAGTCTATATTTGACGTCGGCGAGGTCGTGTCCGTGTTTTATATGGACAAAATGGTGACGATCGAAAAAACCGACGCGATGGATTGGGACGAGATACTGCCGCTTTTGGCAGTGCCGATCCGCGAAGCGGCCGCGGTCACCGTCACGAACGGAAACGGAGCGGCGCAAAAGGTCGGCGGAGCGATCGCCGCCGCGCTGTCGGACGATCCGAAACTCGCCGCGATCAACGAACTTCTTGACGACCGGATTCGCCCGTATTTGGCGAGCGATGGCGGCTGGCTGGAGGTCATCGGGCTGAAGGGTTCGCAGCTTCAGATCCGCTATCAGGGCGCGTGCGGAACCTGTCCCAGTTCCCTGACCGGAACGCTTATGGCGATCGAAAATTTCATTCGCGAAGAGATCGATCCCGATATAGAAGTCGTCAGCGTTTAACCTATTCTTTCCGTTCGGATAAAGAAATTCTTGACATTTCTTTGTCGAATTCGTCATAATTCATATCGGCGGCCTTTCTGCCGCCGCACGTTTACCCGCCGTTTTAGCTACATTTCATTGCCGCTATTTAGGCTCGCATTTTCAAAAATGTATAATCTAAGCATTTTGGAGGAGAAATACTGTGAATAGTGAAGAACTCGAACTGAGTTTGAGGACTGAATTCGAAACTTATCTGAAAGGTTTGACCGACGATATGCGTCGCGAAGTTGCCGAATTTCAGGCCAAGATCGAATCGGAAGTCGAAAAGCATAAAAGCCAATTGGACACCGCCTTTCGTGAATTTTCCGATCGCTTGGGCTCAGAAAAGGAGTTCGACGGAGCCTTTTCAGAATCGGTCGTAGAACACCTCAGGCTTGCCCGCGACGAAGGCGCACAGCTTGCCGCTAACGCGTTTGCCGAAGCCGAAGACCTACGCAGATCGTCGAGTTCCGCCGCTTCGGATGACGGCGGTTTCGGCAAGCTCCGCAACGCTATCGCAGACATCAGTTCGCAATCTTCGCAGGCGACGATACTCCGGTCGCTGGTCGAACACGCGGCACAGTTCACATCACGCGGGGCGTTCTTCATCGTAAAGAACGACAATTTTGTCGGGTGGAAAGTTTTTGGTTCCAACGCTTTTGCCGGTGACGAAACGGTTCGTTCGGTCGAATTTCCGGTCGGCACGCCGTCGCTTTTGGCGAGTGCGGTCGATTCGCTGCAAAGCGTTTCGGGCAGTTCCACCGATGCGTCGGAGAACACGATGTTCCTCGGCCCGCTCGGATTCGGCGACCCTGTTTCCATGCACGCGATACCGCTGATCGCACGCGGTCGCGGCGTCGCCGTTCTTTACGCTGATTCCACGGGCGATGATGCGCCGACAAATGTCGAAGCCCTGGAAGCTCTCGTCGGAGTCGCGGGACTTCGCGTCGAATTACTTGCGTCGTCGCAAACGGTTCCGGCAACCGCTGTTCAGGAAAGTGCGGGTGCGGAAAATTCATACGACCGGCAGCCGGAAACTGCCGTTGAGGAACCGGCCGTCGAAGAGACTTCGTACGCCGCCGAACCGGAAACGGGAACGGAAGTAGAAAATGTTTACGAGGTCGAACCTGAAACCCATTACGGCGATGCGCAGGTGATCGAAGAAGAACATTCGGCATCGTTCGAAAGCGAAGAAGAAGTTACTTACGAAGAAGCCGAAACCGAAGCCGCCGAAGAATTTGTGGAAGAAGTTTCGGAAACGGAATCCGGGTTTGAGTTCGCTCCGTCCGAAGCCGCGGAAGTTCACGCCGAAGCCCAAGACGACGCCGGATCTTTTGAAACGGTCGAACACGCCGGAGCCGAACCGGAAGCCGAAGCACCCGCGGAAATTCCTTACGTCGGCGAAACAACGTCCGATTATTCGTTCACGTCAAGCGAAACTTCCGGAAGTTCTGCATTCGACGAACCCGCAGAAGAAGCCAAGCCGGCGTTCGAACCGGCAGCAGCCGTTTCCGAACCGGTCGTGGAAACTGTCGGATCGCAGCCGCGCCGTCCGCGTCTAAGCCGACGCAACGTCGATCTGCCGATCGAGGTGACCGAAGAAGAACGCCCGATGCACAACGACGCTCGCCTTTTTGCACGGCTGCTTGTTTCGGAGATCAAACTTTACAATCAGCAAAAAGTGAACGAAGGCCGCGAAACCGGCGACCTTTACGACCGCCTTCGCGAAGCCATCGACCGTTCGCGCGAGATGTATGAAAAACGGGTTCACGCACCGGTCGCTCAGAAGTTCGACTATTTCCATTACGAACTTGTCAATTCGCTTAGCGAAGGCAAACCGGAGCTTCTCGGTTCAAGTTACCCGGGAGCGACGGTCTAAAAGAACCTTTCGATCACAAACTAAAAACCGCCTGTTTTGAAGCAGGCGGTTCTTTTTGTCTTGAGAACGGTCGATCAGATCTCGACCTCATCGATCTGCGCTTTCTGAAGCTTGCCGCTGTAATCGATATAAAGCGCTTTCCATTCGCTGAAAATATCGAGCACCTGCGTTCCCGCTTCGCGGTGACCGTTGCCGGTGCCTTTCGTTCCACCGAACGGCAGATGAACTTCAGCTCCGATCGTTGCTGAATTCACATAGGCAATGCCTGTGTAAAGTTCCTGCATCGCATAGAAAGCATTGTTCACGTCCTGAGTATAGATCGCCGACGAAAGTCCGTATTTCACGCCGTTGACGATCTCGATCGCTTCGTCGAGCGTCGAAAAAGGAATGACCGACGTGACGGGCCCGAAGATCTCTTCCTGTTCGACCCGCATTCCCGGCTTCACGTTCGTGAAAACCGTCGGTTCGATGAAGTAACCGTTCTTATATTCGCCTTTTGTAAGCGGATTTCCGCCGCATGCGAGTTTCGCTTTGTCTTCTTTTTGGCCGATCTCGATATAGCCGAGGATCTTGTCCATCGCCTTTTGGTTGATGACCGGGCCGACCTCGGTTTTTGGATCGAGTCCGTTCCCGACGCGGAGTTTTTTCACGCGTTCAACCAATTTATCGCAGAATTTTTTGTAGATCTTTTTATGAACGACAAGCCTTGACGAAGCCGTGCACCGCTGGCCGCTGGTGCCGAAAGCCCCCCAAAGCGAACCTTCGACGGCGTTGTCGATGTCGGCGTCATCCATGACGATGATGGCGTTCTTTCCGCCCATTTCAAGGCTGACGATCTTGTTGTCGCGTGCGCATTGTTCGGCGATCTTTGCTCCGGTCGCGGTCGAACCCGTGAACGAAATAAGCCGAATATCGTCGTGTTCGACAAGCGCCTGTCCCGCGTCGCCGAATCCGTTGACGATATTGATAACGCCTTTCGGAATCCCCGCTTTTTCGCACGCTTTGACTAGGTTGATCGTCGAAAGCGGCACATCTTCGCCCGATTTGATAACGACGGTGTTGCCGCAAACCAGCGCCGGTATCAGCTTCCACGACGGTATCGCCATCGGAAAATTGAACGGAGTTATCAATCCGCAGATGCCGACCGGCTGACGGACGCACATCGCGAATTTGTTCGGCATTTCCGCCGGTGTCGTAAATCCGTGAAGCCGACGGCCTTCGCCCGCGGTGTAGTATGTACAGTCGATCGCTTCTTGCACGTCGCCGCCCGCTTCTTTCAGGACCTTGCCCATTTCGCGTGTCATGTCGCGCGTATAGGCTTCCTTATTGTCCCGAATATGTTCGGCAAGTTTGAACAAAAGTTCGGCGCGTTTCGGTGCTGGCGTCCGCCGCCATTTGGTTGCGGCCGCTTTTGCCGCGGCGACCGCGTTATTGACGTCGTCGGCGTTCGAACGCGGAAAGCGTCCGACGATGTCGGTGGTATCGGCCGGGTTCACGTTCTCGAACCATTCGCCCGATGAGCTTTTCACCCATTCGCCGCCGATGTAGTTGTGATAAGTTTTTACGGAATTTGAAGTCTTAGCTTTTTTTGCTTTTGCCATAATTTTATGTCGAATATCATTGGTTTATCCAATTATAGCGAAGAACGCGCGGACGCGCGACTCGGAAAGTCAGCGACACGCAGACGCACCGAAACAGCGACATCGAGAGCGGACGTCCGATCTCTCTCGCGGCGCATTATTCCACAGTGAACTGAACGATCTTTAGCTGAAGCGAACGTGTTATCGGATTGAAGGTCTTTATCTGAAGCACGACCGGGTCGCCTTTTTTGAGCTTCGCGACCTCGGCGGCAAATGATCTGAGGTTCGTTACGGGTTTGCGGTTCATTCGTTGGATCACATCGCCCTGGCCGATGCCGTCACCGCCGCTTGAAACTTTCACGTCAGCGATAAAACTTTCCGGATTGATGTCTTTTACAACGAGCCCGGCATCTTTTTCGATCTGATACGACGCGGAAAGTTCCGGTGTTATCTCGGTCAACGTAAGCCCGAACGGCTTTAGTTCTTCATTACGTTTTTTGATCGGAAGCCGCCTTCGCGAACCGTCATCAGATGTGATATTCGGATTCGAGATGCGTTCGGCAAGGACGATGCTTGCCGTAAAGCGTTCGAGCGCATTTCCCTTCTCCCGCGCGACATCGAGTTCGACCGTCTGATCCGGCTTTGATCCGGCAACAAGTTTTATCAGGTCCTGAGCGTTCTCTATTGTCTTTCCGTTGAACGCGAGAATAACGTCGCCCGCTTTCAAACCGGCTTTTGCGGCCGAACTTTGTGGGTCGCGAACATCGGTAATGATCGCGCCTTTCGCATCCGGCAGGCCATAAACGCGTGCGAATTCTTCTCTGACCGATTCGAGGGCGATGCCGATGTAGCCGCGTTTGACGGCGCCGTTTTCGCGGATCTCCTCGTAAACATATTGCGCATCAGCCGCCGGCAGCGCGAAGCCTATGCCGTTGTAATCGCCGGTCGACGTCGCTATCTGCGAATTGACGCCGATCACCTCACCGCTCATATTTACGAGCGGTCCGCCGGAATTTCCGCGGTTTATCGCGGCGTCGGTCTGTATGAACTTTTGGAATGGCGATGTGTTCGGCGTTTCGCGTCTTGTCGTGGAAACGATTCCAGCCGTGACAGTTCGGTTCAACCCAAAAGGCGAACCCAAAGCGAGGACCCAATCGCCGACATTGACCTTGTCGGAATCACCGAATTTAAGGAACGGCAGATCGCGTTGTGCGTCGATCTTCAAAACAGCGATGTCCGTCGCGGTATCGGCACCGACGATCGTCGCGGGAAATTCCTCGCCCGAATCCAACTTGACCATGATCCGCGTCGTGCCTTCGACAACGTGAGCGTTCGTTACGATCAGACCGCTTTTATCGACGATGAATCCGCTGCCGACCGAATACACCGGGCGACGCGGAAGCTGGCGTTCAAAAAAATCGAGAATGTCTTCGGGATCGTCGCTGTCGGAGCCGGGCTTTCTGTCCGGCATCGTCGGGGCGTCCGGAACCTTGCCTTTTGTATCGATGCTCACCACCGCGGAACCGACTTTTTTCACCACTTCAGCGAACGTTGCGGAAAGCTGTTCGGGTGTCGCGGGCGATCCCTGCCCTGCGGCAAACGACACCGCGCACACCATTACTGCAAAAGCATAACCGATAGCGGCGATCTTGATCTTATTCGGCGTGCGGCGGTCGAGCATAAGGTATCTCCTGTTTTATCGGGAAAATCGGTGATCTTCTGAAAAATATATACCTAATGCTAACAAATTTCTCTCGCGCCGCGCGAAATATTTTTCATCGCCCGCTGTTCAGAAGTATCTTCATCGTTCCCTTTCGGCCGGCGTGTTCCATCGCGGCGACGGCGTCATCGAGCGGATAAACCTTTTCGATCATTCGCTTTACGGGAATTTCTCGGCGTTCGAGCAGGCCGACCGCCGGGGCAAAACGTCCGCAGCGTGAACCGACGACCGTGATCTCATTAACAACGATGTTCGCGGCTTCCCATTTCGGCGAACCGGCAAAGGTCGATTTCAGCACGATCTTTCCGCGCGGCCGCACCAGGTCCACCGCCGACGCAAAACCGCTTTCATTGCCGCTGGCTTCGACAACGACATCGAAAGAGCCGTTGAGTTCCGGCGTGACTTCGTCCGCGGTCATGGTTTTGACGCCGAGTTCGCCGGCGATCACCATCTTTTCCGGATGACGGCCGATAAGCGTGACATTCTTCGTTTTCGGGAACAAAGCCATCGCGCACAGAAGGCCGAGTTTGCCGTCGCCGATGACGGCGAGCTTTGTATCGGCCGAGATATCGAGCTGTTCCGTAATGCCGTAAGCGGCGGCAAGCGGTTCGGCAAAAACGGCCTCTTCATCGGGAACGCTGTCCGGAACGAACAGAAGATTTTCGGGCGGCAAATAAAGATATTCCGCGTGACAGCCGTCGCGGCCGTGAATGCCGAGAACGGTTCGCGTCAGGCAGTGGCGCGGATCTCCGCCGGAACATTTCTCGCATTTGCCGCAGCCCGCGTTTATTTCGCCGACGACCCGTTTTCCGATAAGGTCGGGCCGCGACGAAGAATTTTCCACGACGCCGACGAATTCATGGCCGATAGTTCCTTCGAATCCGGCGTAACCGCGGACTATCTCCAGATCCGTGTTGCAAATGCCCGACATCGTGACGCGCACGAGCGCTTCGCCTGCCGCGTTCGGCACTGGCGCGGCTTCGTCCAAAAACAGCTCTCCGTTCACGAATTTCAGAGCTTTCATCGGGCCGATTCCTCACTGTCATTTACTTTCGGCAAAGTCATAATTTATACTCTCAATAAACCTTCGGTCATTCAAAATCTATGCGCAATATAATTTTACTCGGTCTGCTGTTTACCACCATTTCCGCCATTGTTGCTTGTTCGGACACCGCCGGCCCGGCGGCCGCGGTTGAGGCCGGTTCGCCGACGGAGGCGTATCAGAAGCTATACAATGCCGTGAGAAGCAAGAACATCGACGCGATCAAAGCTACGATGACAAAAGGCACGCAGGAATTTATTAAAGCAGCAGCAGCAAAAAGCAACAAGCCCGAAGCCGAGGTTTATGCGAACGGGTTGACCCGAACGACCTTTTCGGAAACGATGCCGGAAATACGCGACGAACGCATTAAGGGCAATTTCGGCGCGGTAGAGGTTTGGAACGCGCACGATAAGGTTTGGGAAGACTTGCCCTTTATGGTCGAAGACGGCCAATGGAAATTTGCCGCGGGCGAAGCGTGGAGCGGTGCTTATACATCGCCGGGAATGGGACGCGCGCGTAAGGAAGCCGAAGCCGCGAATGTAATGCGCGGAAACAATTTGATCCCGGGAGCCACGCCCGATCCAAATATCAAAGAAAAGATCGTCGAAGTGCCGAAACTTCCCGGTGCGAACGCCGCTAATTCGGCAAACACGGCCAACAAACCGCTACCGCAGAAATAAAGATGGTCGAGCGATCCGACATTTTACCGGTTCTCGAACTGTACGAAAAGCACGGCTGGATGCTGCGGCGGGCCCTCGTTACGGCCGCTCCGGAGGTTTACGACGGCATACTCGATGCGGGTTTTCTTAAACCCGCGCCCATCGATGCGCTGTGGTTTTCGCGCATCTCAAAGCCCGGAACTGAAACCTGGGAACTCCGTCGGCTGACCGGTTCGCCATTTGCACTCGTAGCTGTTTTTGATGATGATCACGGCGAAACCGAACGTGAATCGCTGCTTTCCGACATCGAAGAACGTATGATGAACGCCGCGCCGCGGACTGCGGCTTGACACTGCCTTTCATCGGTAGCAGACTTAATATTGTCGATGATGATAAAAGATCTAGGCGCAGGCGTTGAATCGGTTTGGGATGGTTTGCGGCCTGTCACAAAAAAATTACTCGTTGGTTTGCTCGAATCTACCTCGACCGCCTCAAAAAATCGTCCATTGCAGAAGTTCTCTTATGATGCCCATGCCGATTGGGAATTGGGGCGTTTGCTGGATGCGCTTGACGACCGCGCGCGTGACAAGACCGCGTCAAAAGATCCGGAGAAACTACGTGAAATAACACAGCTTGCGGAAACGTGCGTTTCGATCCTGGAAGAACAAAGCGGTTCGGCCGAGGTTTTCATCCAGCTTGCCGAACGGCTTTTGGACAGGAACGATTTCGAGCGGCTCGATAAACTTTCCGACCGTCTTTTTGAAAGGTTTTCGGCAAGCGAGATAGCTGAGATCATCCGTCAGACCGACCGGCCGCAGATTCGCGCCATCGCATTCGAAACGCTTGCGATGCTTCCGGCCGGAACGCTGCTGCCGCTTTTGGACGATCCGCTTTATGAGGACATTGCGGTCAGCTCGCTTGAACAAAAAGCATACGAATTCGATTCGGAAGAAGCCCGCGAAGTCCTCGAACAATTGATGTCGAACGGCGGCGGGCCACCGGAAAACTAGGCCTATTTCAACCGTTTTGTGTACATCGGAAACCGCTCCGTAATTTCCGCCACGCCCGACCTCACGCGTTCCTTTACTGCATCAGAAGCCGGTTCGTTTATGACCGCGGCGATCATTTCGCCGACCGCCTTCATCTCTTCTTCCTTCATTCCGCGTGTCGTCAGCGCAGGCGTGCCGAGCCTGATGCCCGAAGCAACAAAAGGCTTCTGCGTATCGAACGGGATCGTATTTTTGTTGACCGTAATGTGAACTTCGTCGAGCGCTTTTTCCGCCTCTTTGCCCGTAATGCCCTTGCCGTCCTGGTAAACATCCACAAGCAACAGATGATTGTCCGTGCCACCCGAAACGATGCGAAGTCCGGCATCTTTCAATGCTTCGGCAAGCGCCTGAGCATTCTTTAAGATCTGACGCTGGTATTCATTGAAATCGTCCGTCAAAGCTTCGCCGAATGCGACGGCTTTGGCCGCGATCACGTGCATCAGCGGTCCGCCCTGAACGCCGGGAAATACTCGCCGATCGACGTCTTTTGCAAATTCTTCGCGGCACAAGATCAAACCGCCGCGCGGCCCGCGAAGCGTTTTGTGCGTCGTCGTCGTGACAAATTCACAGTGCGGCACGGGCGATGGATGCAGACCCGCGACGACGAGCCCCGCAATATGTGCGATGTCCGCCATTACCTTGGCTCCGACGCCGCGAGCGATCTCGCCGATGCGCTCGAAATCGATCGTCCGCGGATATGCGGACGCTCCGCAGATGATCAGCTTTGGCCGCGATTCTTCGGCAATGCGCTGTAGTTCGTCATAATCGATGCGTTCGGTGTCTTTGTTCACGCCGTAATCCGAAACTTCGTAATTCAGCCCCGAAAAATTCAGCGGATGGCCGTGCGTCAAATGTCCGCCGTGCGAAAGATTCATGCCGAGAATTCGGTCACCGTGTTCGAGCGCGGCGAGCAGTACGGACATATTCGCCTGCGCTCCGGAATGCGGCTGAACATTCGCGTGCTCGGCACCGAACATTTGCTTCGCGCGGTCGATCGCCGCCTGCTCGACGACGTCCGCAAATTCACATCCGCCGTAATAGCGTTTGCCCGGATAGCCTTCGGCGTACTTGTTCGTAAAAACGGTTCCCATCGCCTGCAGCACAGCTTCGGAAACGAAATTTTCCGATGCGATAAGCTCCAGGCCGTTCGTCTGACGCCGAACTTCGTTGTCGATAGCTTCGCTGATCAGCGGATCAGCCTCATCAAGATCTGCGGTAAAGAAGTTATTCATTTCAAGCCATTATAAACTCTGTCGCACAACTTTGCTATGCGAAAGAAGGGTCGGATCTTATAAAGAATGGGCGTCAGGTATCAGTTGAAGTTGTGCTAATATAACGGTATGGAAACCGGACTCTTACATCGAATAACTACCGATCCGAATATGTGCCACGGCAAGCCCGTGATCCGTGGTATGCGATATCCGGTAGTCAATATACTGGAGCTAATGGCCGCGGGCATGACACACGAAGAGATTCTTGCCGATTATCAGGATCTAGAAGAAGCTGACCTTCAAGCATGCTTGGCATTTGCGGCAAAACTGGCCGATGTCAAAACGATAACCAAGCTGGTCGCATGAAGTTTCTCGTCGACGCGCAACTTCCCATGTCGTTGGCGAGGTTTCTTCGCGAACGCGGCTTTGACGCGATACACACGCTCGAATTAGCTGATAAGAATCAAACTGACGATCTGACAATAAACGAGATATCGTTGGCTGAGAAGCGGGTTGTTATTACAAAGGATTCAGATTTCTATAATAGTTACGAGGCGAAACAAGAACCATTTAAACTATTATATTTAACGATGGGCAACATCCACAATCGTGACCTTTTACATCTCTTTGAAGCGAACTTGCTTCTTCTTATCCATTCGCTCCAAAACGGCGACGCCGTCGAAATGAATAGAACTTCGATCATCACGATCTACTAAGCGCCATTACTGTTAACCTTTCCCACGCCTTCGTGCAAACAATTTCGCTTTTCGCGCATCTTGACCAAATAGAGCGCTAATATAATAGTTGCCGAATTTGTTCGAAGGATGGTGCCGATGTCGAAAACCCGTTTAGTATTTTTTGTTCAGATCGTTCTAATATTTGCGGCAGCGGCGATGCATTCCGGCTGTGCGCGGCAGTTCGGAGGTGAAACGGCGATGGCCGCTCCGACGCCGCCGCCCGACATCGATCCGGCGGCGCTGAACGAACTTACGGACGAAGAAAAACATGTCATCATCGACAAAGGCACCGACCGTGCGTTCACCGGCGACCTGACCGATCATTTCGAGGAAGGCAAATATCTGTGCCGACGCTGTAACGCGGAACTTTACGAATCGACGGCGAAGTTTCATTCCGGCTGCGGCTGGCCGAGTTTCGATCAGGAAATTGCCGGTGCGGTCACAAAGATTCCGGACGCGGACGGCGTTCGCACGGAGATAATCTGTACGCGGTGCAAGGCTCATCTCGGCCACGTCTTTTACGGCGAAGGTTTTACAAAGCGGAATGAGCGGCAGTGCGCGAATACCACATCGCTTGTTTTTGTTCCGGCCGTTTCGAAAGATGAATCGAACGTCGCCATTTTCGCCGGCGGTTGTTTCTGGGGCGTTGAACATTATTTCTTAAAAGAAAAGGGCGTGAAGAATATCACAGTCGGCTATACCGGCGGCACGAAGATAAACCCGACATACGAAGAAGTTCTAAGCCACAAGACCGGCCATTACGAAGCAGTTCGGATCGAATTCGACCCGAAACTTACGGATTACGAAACACTCGCGCGGCTTTTCTTTGAGATACACGATCCGACCCAAACCGACGGCCAAGGCCCGGACATCGGCGAACAATACCGCTCCGTCGTTTTTTATCAGGACCTGAATCAGAAAAAGATCGCCGAAAAATTGATTAAGCTGCTCGAAGACAAAGGACTCAAAATAGCCACGCAGCTAAAACCCGCGCGACGCTTTTGGAAAGCCGAAGAATACCATCAGGAATACTACAAAAAGAACGGCGGAACTCCGTACTGCCACATTCGCGTGAAAAGATTTTGAGATTGAAGATTATTTGCTCAGCCCTAACGTCTGGATATCGTCTTCGTGGCCTTTCGGCATCGGACCTCTATATGTCGCCCAAAAGAAGAACATTGCAACAACTGCCATAAAAAACCGATTGTCACGATCTAAACTTTCCAGATTTTCTTGAAGCTTCAGCGTATCTTCGTTGACCGAGCTGAGCCTTTCCTCCAGTTCGCGGCATGGTTCGTCTTTACATTCAACCGATGGGTAGGTTGAATAATCAGCGATATATTGTATCCGTGGATTCGGAACAAGAATCATATAACCAAAAGCCAGTCCAATGACGATGGGCATTAGATGACGAGCCTTTCGCGTATATCCGGAAGCGAGCACAAGAGCCGCAAGGGCCAGCACAAAGATTGTTTGTAAGGAAAACATTATCGACCTCCGTGACTTTCATTATTTCAGACCATGGTACTCGGATCTATTTCTTCTTTTCCGTAATAAAAGTACCACAGAGCCGGAGAACCGGGAAGAATATGCGGAACAGAACTGAAAGCTGTCAACTAAAAACCCGGTAACTGTTTAGAATGAACCAAGCCGCTGCATACGGCAGCTTCATTTTCCTTCGTCATTCAGATCAAGCGGATCGGATTTTATTTCGCCTTTTTCCGGTTCGCCGAATTCATTTATGAATATTCCCACTCCGGCCATCATAAGACTCAAGAGAAAACCAGAAACAAGCCGATGA
>CBFGSN010000028.1:0-22472 GCA_965651435.1 uncultured bacterium
GTAAGGTTCTTCGCGTTGCGTCGAATTAAACCACATGCTCCACCGCTTGTGCGGGTCCCCGTCAATTCCTTTGAGTTTCATACTTGCGTACGTACTCCCCAGGCGGAATACTTAAAACGTTAGCTACGGCACCCGAAGCATAAGAACTCCAGACACCAAGTATTCATCGTTTAGGGCCAGGACTACCGGGGTATCTAATCCCGTTTGCTCCCCTGGCTTTCGCGCCTCAGCGTCAGTGTCAGCCCAGCAACCCGTCTTCACCTCAGGTGTTCCTCTTGATATCTACGCATTTCACCGCTACACCAAGAATTCCGATTGCCCCTTCTGCACTCTAGCATGGCAGTTTCACTTGACCGTTCCGAGTTAAGCCCGGAGATTTCACAAGTGACTTGCCAAGCCGCCTACGCGCCCTTTACGCCCAGTAAATCCGAACAACGCTTGGTCCCTACGTATTACCGCGGCTGCTGGCACGTAGTTAGCCGGACCTTATAAATGGTACCGTCATTTATTCTTCCCATTCTTTCGAAGTTTACATACCGAAATACTTCATCCTTCACGCGGCGTTGCTGGGTCAGGGTTTCCCCCATTGCCCAAAATTCCCGACTGCTGCCTCCCGTAGGAGTCTGACCCGTTATTCAGTGTCAGTGTGTCCGACCGCCCTCTCAGGCCGGATACAGATCGTAGCCTTGGTAAGCCGTTACCTTACCAACTAGCTAATCTGCCGCAAGCTCCTCTTCAAGCGAATTGCTCCTTTAACAACTGTCATCTTGCGATGCCGCTGCATTATGCGGTATTAGCGTCCGTTTCCGAACGTTATTCCCCACTCGAAGGTAGATTACTTACGTGTTACTCACCCGTGCGCCACTTTATACACTTCCCGAAGGAAGCTTTAATCGTTCGACTTGCATGTCTGAGGCACGCCGCCAGCGTTGATTCTGAGCCAGGATCAAACTCTCGTTAAGTTATTTTCCTAGTTCAATGCCGGCAGGTTATGCCGGACTTTTTTGTTATACGAATTAACACATGGACTCGCATATCTAGTTTTCAAATATCAACGTTCTGTTTCGTTCAAGATTCCCTCGAAGCGAAATTACTGATTATACAGAATCAAAATCTATTGTCAACTGCTGTGACGAACTTTTTTCAACTTTTTGTAATTTCCTTGTTGAATGCCTTTCGTCAGAGGCAATTTATGATTCTGCCCGAACATGTTTTTTTTGTCAAGCCGGGCGCGAACGTTTTAAGATGCTTGCAAAATCTTTCCCGTTGCCGCAAAATTTCGCGAAGTGAACGGGCCGCTGCGTATTAGTATTTATCAGTTATTATAGCACAAAATGAACGACAAAATATCATCTTATAATGAAGTGCCGTACCCAAGCTTTGTCTTTCCGCAGACAAGCCCGGACCGGCTCGCAACACTCGGACGGCTTCGCAGGATCGAGACTTCCGACCCGAACGATTCGCGCTACTTGGAACTCGGCTGCGGCGACGGCACGAATCTGATCGCATTCGCATATGCATATCCCGAAAGCCGCTTCGTCGGCATCGATCTTGCCGAGGTCCACATCGAAAAAGCCAAACTTTCGGCGCGAAAACTCGGCCTAAAAAATATCGAATTCATCGCCGCCGACATCTGTGAGCTCGAACTTTCCGCGCTTGGCAAATTCGACATGATCGTCGCCCACGGACTTTTTTCATGGATACCGGATGCAGTACGCAAAAGGGTCCTTATTATGTATAAGGAACTTCTGGAACCGAACGGTGTCGGTTACATAAGCTACAACGCGTTCCCCGGCTGCCGCGTTCGGCAGATGATGAGCGACATGATGCTTTTTCATTGCGCCGATATTGACGATCCGGCCGAACGCATCGAAGCGGCGAGAACATTCGTCGGTTTCCTGGCGGACGCCGTCCCGGAAAATTCCGTGCACGCGCAGATCGTCGCCCATGAACAAAGCGGCGTCGCTTCGCGTTCGGATGCGAACGTTTTCCACGACGACCTTTCCCCGTTGAATCAGCCGTTCTATTTCCATGAATTTGTTTCGCTCATCTCGTCGAACGAACTCTCGTATATAGGCGAGGCAAATCCTTCTACGGCAAATCCCGACAGGCTTCGGCCCGAGGTTCGCGAATCCGTGTTCGGTACGAGTGACGACCCGCTCGTTCGCGAACAATATATTGATTTCGTAGAAATGCGGCGTTTTCGCTCATCGCTTGTCTGCCGGGCGGACGCCGCACCGTCGCCGGAATACGATGCCGGTGCGCTCCATTCTATGCGGCTTGTTTCGACACTGTCGGCGGACGGCCCGATGAACCTTTCGCCGGAAGCCGCAATGCGTTTTTCCGCAAAGAAAGGCGGACTTGACGTAAGCCATCCGCTGACGAAGGCGTTTCTGATCGAACTCGAGCGACACGGAGCATCGGGAATAAATTGCGAAGACGCGCTCGAAAATACCGCGATGCTCCTCGGTTCCGAACCGGCCATCGAAGACCTAAACATTCTGGACGCCTATTTATTGATGATGTTTCGCGCCGAATTCATAACGGCTCATTCGTGCGAAGCGAAGTTCGCCAAAACCATATCGGAACGCCCGCGCGTTTCGGCGATCGCGCGGCATCAGATCGAAAGCGGTTCGAACGTTGTAACGACGTTGGCCGAGGAAAATCTTGATATAGAAAATCCCATCGTCGGGGCCGTAATGCGTCTTTGCGACGGAATGCATACAGCGGACGAGATCGCCGTTGAGCTGAAACAGATGGTCGATGTTCCCGAAGACGAAATGGAGGATTTCGCTGCGGCTTTGCCAAAAATGATCGAGGATATTTTAAGTGAATTTGCGGCGAGGGGTCTGTTGGAAGCGTAGGCCTACCGGCGGCACGAAAGAATAAATTCCACTGCCTCGCGGACGGCACCGCGGCCTCCGCCGTTTTGTGTTGTGTGCATCGCGGCCAGCTTTACTTCTTCTGCGGCGTCCGCGACCGCCATCGAAAAACCCGCCGCATTCAATGCTCCCAGGTCACCAAGATCGTCGCCGATGAACGCGGTCTCTTCGAGCGAAACGCCGGCGGCTTCCGCAAATTTCGTCATGTCGGCAACCTTGTCCTTTGAACCGGTGCGAAGAAATTCCACGCCGAGCTCGCGGCATCTGGCCTCTAATATGTCGTGCGCATCGCGCCCAGAAATTATTCCCGACCTGCCGCCGCTCTTGTGCCATCGCGAAAGGCCTTCGCCGTCTTTCACGTCAAAGACCTTCATTGCTTCGCCGGCGGCGGTCATATATATACGGCCGTCGGTCAGGACGCCGTCGCAATCCATCAGCAGCAGGCGAATGCGCGCCGCGCGTTGTTTGATCTGATCGTCAGCCATTTCACCTGACCTCGAAACTATCCACGGAACTCATTTTCCAGCCGTTCGGACTTTTTGTTAACCGAAAAACGGCCGGCCCACTTTCGTTATTTCTGTTCAAAAGCTTTATCGCCAGATCGACCTCCGCGACCATTGTCACCGGATCGATCAAATACGTGTGGCGGACGGTCGTGGCCCATTCGGTCGTTTGACCGGAGATCCCGTTCGCGAAACTGACCGATTCACCCGGCATAAAAAGAACCTCAAGCTCGGCCTTTCGGTTCGATCGAGCGGCCGCATCGAATCTGGTAAAGAAAGCTTTGATCTCTTCGCTCGGAGCCGGTGCGTCCGGCAGCTTATCGCGAACGGCCCGGGCCGCGAACGAGGCTCCGTATTCCGCATCGGCGAGTATAGCCTTTTGCGCCAATTCACGAGCTTCCGCGTTGCGGCCCGCTTTTGCGGCGATCTGTGCCAGCCCGACATTTCCCCAAGCGATGGTTCGGGCCGTAGGCAGCGGTTCGTCCAGCGCGGCACGAAACTGCTTTTCAGCCTCAGCGGTCTTATTTTGCGCGAATAGGGCTCGTGCAAGCAATATTCGAATATCATCGAAGTGCGGAGTTTCCGCAAGAATTGCGTTCGCGATCTTTTCCGCCTCGGCAAAATCCTGTTTGTCGAAGGGGCGCTTTACGGCAAGTATCGGATCGCTTTCGCTAAATTCTTTTGGCGCGATATCGTCCGAATAGTTCGTCTGCGGATACAGTTTGTCGGGGTCGGCTTCGACACGAACCACCTTTTCGGCAGTTTTGAAGGTAACCTCGCCAAAGCTTGTTGGTTTCAGAACGACATTGGCGATCATTTCCTTTCCGCTCGCGAGCCGCGCGGACACATCGAACGACGTTTCGAATTTGCCCGTGTTGCGGAGTGCTACTTTCGTTTCACCGCCCGAAGCCTGCGGCAGGCCGACCATTAGGTTAGTGTCGGTGACTTCGTCAAGAAGATTCGTGAGCATTTCTTTCTGTTCCGGAATAGCCGCCCGAATCTCGGCAAGATCGAGAATTCCGTCGGCCGATGCTTCGTTCAGCATCTGCACGAATTTTTCCCGTCCGAGCCATCGTTCGATAAGCCGCCAAACCATCGAACCTTTGTTCGACGCAACCGTGTAGTAGTAACCATCAAGCGGTGAAATGAACGTCAGCGGTGCGTCGTTCAACGCGACCGCCGCGTAAGCTGTGCGCTGACGCTCGCGTTCGGCATCGGCAACATCCTTACCGTACTTACTTTCTAAAAACTCGGTCGCCGCATAGCGGGCAAGCCCTTCGCGAATGGTTCCGTAACCATCACCGGTCACGTTCGTTTTACAGCCGATCCACAATTTCGCAACGGCTTCGCCGATGACCATCGCTGTCTGCGAATCGATCTTTCCGCGCCGAAAAACTCCGTCATCGACAAAGATAGTTCCGCAGCCCGCGAAGCCGGCTCCGCGTCTGGCGGCGACGATCCGCAGCGGAACTTCCGGAGCAGAGCCGAAATAATTCGACATATATGAACGAGCTTCGTTCGCAAATGCCGCAAGTTCGCCCGCACGTTTTTTCGCTTCGGCATCGGAACCGGGCGGCACGAAAACACTGACGCCGCTCGCTTCGGTGCGTTCAAAATTTCCGGTGATAAAGAACGGCTGGGCGTGGTACTTTGTGTCGAACGCCCCGGCCGTTTCGCTTCCCGCGGAAATGGTCGTGCGACCGACCGGATCGACGACCTTTATTTTCATCGGCGCGTAATCGGCTCCGCGTACAAAGAACCAGCTGTTCGGCGTAGGATACCAGAATGAAAGCGGCAGAAACTGACTGGTCAGCGGAGAGATCGCGCTCAGGCCGGAATTGTCCGTGACGGTGAGCTTATAATCCACTTCGACCGTTGCCGAACCGCCCGGTGCGACGGACGGCATTTGAAATATCACACGCTGGAGCGTTCCGCTGCCGATCTTTTCCTGGCCTTTTCGAAAATCCGCAGCCGCGCCGTTAACTTTTCCCGACAGAACTTCCGCCGATGGGCTGATGCGAAGCGTCGCCGTCCGTGCCGCCGATGCGGAAATGTTCTTCATCGTCAGAACGGCCTGAACATTCATCGCCCGATCGGTGTCATTCGCGGACAGCGTCGCCGTAATGTCATACTTTTCGACCTGCCACGTCGCGGAAATTCGGTTGTCCTGCGCGGATGCGTACAAAGCCGAAAGAAATATTATGGCCAAAAGAAAAATTGATCGATTTATTTTCATTATTGAAAGAGGTCAACCTTCGTTCACAAGTTCGTGGATCTGCTTAAGCTTGCTCAGGAGAGCTTCGAGCCGATCGAGCGGCAATTGATTCGGGCCGTCACTCGGAGCATTTGCCGGGTCGTTGTGAACTTCCATAAAGACGGCATCGAGGCCGCACGCAACTCCTGCTCTTGCAAAGTTTTCGATGTATTGAGACTGTCCGCCGGTTGCCTTTCCGAGTCCGCCCGGAAGCTGCAGCGAATGCGTCACATCAAAAACGACCGGCACGCCGAACGAACGCATTACGGGAAACGAACGCATATCCACGACCAGATTATTGTAGCCGAAACTCGCTCCGCGTTCCGTCAGCAGTATCTTTTCGCATCCTGCGGCAGAGAGTTTTTCAACGATGTTCTTTGCGTCCCACGGCGACAGGAATTGCCCCTTTTTGACGTTTACTGCCGCACCGGTTTTCGCGGCGGCGACGAGCAGGTCCGTCTGCCGGCAAAGGAATGCCGGTATCTGCAGCATATCGGCGACCTTTGCGGCTTCGTCCGCCTGCCACGGTTCGTGTATGTCTGTGATCACCGGCACACCGAATTCTTCTTTTATTTGCGCGAGAATATCCAGCCCGAACTTCATTCCTTCGCCGCGAAAGCTTTCGATCGAACTGCGGTTCGCCTTGTCGAACGACGATTTGTAAATAAACCCGACGCCGACGCGGCCGCAAATATCCTTTATCGAACCGGCCATCATCCGCGCGTGCTCGATCGATTCGACCACACACGGCCCAAGTATGAACGACAACTCACCGCCGCCGAATTTTACATTATTAACAGTGAATTGCAGCATAGAACGCGAATTAATTCATCGAATATCAATTTCAATCACTTTTTCCAGGGGATCGCCCGCGATGATGGCTGTCTCGATATCACCGACGAAATTCATTAGATATTTTCTTCTCGTATCTACCGTGATCAAAACCACAAGGATGATCGGATATTTCGCCAAATTCTGCTGAAACCGAAGATTCTTGTCAGCGGTTATCAGGTAGTTTATCCCGGCATCCGACATGGCTAAAAGCAGCTCACCATTCTTTTTGGATTGCCAGCCCAGATCCGAAACCGTCGTCACCTGAATGGCCTCAGAAAATCCTTCTTTTAATTGCCTAGGAAGATTCTCATCAAGCAAAGCTTTCTTCATATACTCCGGCTTCAGTAAAGGTGAACGTATGCTGAGCTAGACTCAACAAGTATAAAACCTGATCGCGGCTTACCGACGGAAAATCCTTAAGAAACTCGTCGATCGAATCACCGCCCTTAAGGTAATCGAAAAGGTTCTTTACCGGTACACGGGTGCCGCTGAAAACAGGTTCGCCGCTTTGAATTTCCGGTGAAATTGTTATCACGCTGTTCATAGGTAAAGTATATCACTCTTCGACTATCTCAACATGGCCGGGCATTTCGACCTGTTTATCGCTGGTCACGTCGTGTTCCAGGTTTTCGGTTTTCAGCCGATGGTCCCAAGCGGCTTTTACGAACGAAACGAACAGCGGATGCGGTTTCAGCGGTTTTGACCTGTATTCCGGATGGAACTGACACGCGACGAAATACGGATGTTTATCGGCCGGAAGTTCGACCATTTCGACGAATTTTCCGTCCGGCGAAATGCCGCTGAACACAAGCCCTTCCCTTTCGAGCGCGTCGCGGTATTCGGGATTGAATTCATATCGATGACGGTGGCGTTCTTTGATCATCTCGGCATTTCCGTAAATATTCGAGGCGAGCGAATCTTCGCTTAGCTTGCATTCCCACGCGCCAAGCCGCATTGTTCCGCCGAGTTCCTCGACATCGACCAGATCGCGCAGCTTAAAGATTATCGGGAACGGAGTTTCCTCGTTAAATTCGGTCGAATCGGCTTCGCGCAAACCGGCGACGTTGCGTGCAAATTCGATACACGCCGTCTGCATTCCCAGACATATTCCAAAATAAGGCGTGCCCGATCTCCGCGCGTATTTTATCGCCCGCAGCATTCCCGAAATTCCGCGTTTGCCGAAACCGCCGGGAACAAGTATCGCGTCGAATTCGTCAAGCGTCGCTTCAAAACTGTCGTCCGAAAGTTCGGTCGATTCGATCCATTTCACGTTTACGCGAAGGTCGTTCGCCACACCCGCGTGCGTCAGGGCCTCGCTCAGCGATTTGTACGAATCTTCCAAACCGACGTATTTTCCGACGATAGCGATATCGACCGGCCCGTCCGCCGGTTCCTTTATCGTCGATACCAGCTCGCGCCATTTTGTCAGATCGGCATGCGGGAACGTTTCGGTCAGCTGGAGTTCCTCCACGATCAGTTCGTCCAGGCTCTGTTCGTGAAAGGCAAGCGGCACCTCATATATCGTCGGGACATCAAGCGCGGATATGACCGCCTTTTCGCGGACGTTGCAGAAAAGTGCGATCTTTCGCCGAAGATCCATCGACAGCGGCCGGTCCGAACGGCAAAGCAGAACGTCCGGAGCGATACCGATCTCGCGGAGTTCGCGCACGCTGTGCTGGGTCGGTTTTGTTTTGAGTTCGCCGGCGGCGGCAATAAAAGGAACGAGCGTTACATGGACAAAAACGGCGTTTCCGCGGCCTTCTTCATTGCCCATCTGGCGGATCGCTTCCAGAAACGGTAGCGATTCGATATCGCCGACGGTGCCGCCGATCTCAACGATCAGAACATCCGGCGAATCTTTATCTGCAACGGTGCGCACAGCCATTTTTATTTCGTCCGTGATGTGCGGAATGACCTGTATCGTTTTGCCGAGATAATCGCCGCGGCGTTCTTTTTCGATCACGGAAAGATATATGCGTCCGCTCGTCCAGTTGTTTGCCTGCGACAGCTCCGCGTTCGTGAAGCGCTCATAATGCCCGAGGTCGAGATCCGTTTCCGCACCGTCATCCGTGACGTAAACCTCGCCGTGCTGAAACGGCGACATCGTTCCCGGATCGACGTTTATGTACGGGTCGAGCTTCATCATTTGAACCTTCATTCCGCGAGCTTCCAGCAAACAGCCAAGCGAACTCGCCGCCAAGCCTTTGCCCAAACTCGAAACTACGCCGCCTGTTACAAATATATATTTTGTTTTATTCATCTCTAATTCTCTCCGGGCCGTCACTGGCCTTTCCTTCCCGCCGTTTCTTCTTAAAACTGCCGTCTTTCATCTGCGTAATAACGGTATTCGAACGCGCCGCGGCCGGGTCGGCCATTTCCTGCAGAGCGTTCACAAAAACTCCCATTCCGGTCGTGCCTTCCGCCGCACGCTGTTCGAATTCCTCGGTCGTGCGATCCGTCGGTTTCGCCAAATGCCGCAATCCGAAATACGCTCCGACAACAAGCACCGCTATAAATAAAATTCCGAGAACGTCTGCCGTCATAATAGGCCAAACTTCTTCCTCACTGCCGCCAGATCTTCCTCTGCGTCAACACCTATCGAACTCGACGCCGCTTCGACGACTTTGATGTACGCGCCGTTTTCGAGCGCCCGAAGTTGTTCGAGCATTTCCGTCTCTTCAAGCGGCGTCGGCGTCATTTTTGTAAATTCAAGCAAATATTCGCGTCGATAGACATAAAGCCCGACGTGTTTTTTGAACGTCGAGATCAGCTTCGGCTCCGCCGCCAAAGCTTCACGCACGCCGCCGTGTTTATTCGCCGCATCGCGCGGAAAAGGCATCGGCGAACGTGAAAAATACAACGCTCGTCCCGCTTCGTTCGTCACGACCTTTACAACATTCGGATCGAACAATTCGTCCGGCGACCGAAGCTCTTCATAAACTGTGACGATCTCCGGCAGCAATTCCGCATTCCGCGATCCGCATTCCGCAATTGCAGAAACCGCGCGGTCGATCGTTTCCGGATCGATCAGCGGTTCGTCGCCCTGAACATTCACAATTATCGAACCCGTCGGCAAATTTTCCGCGACCTCGGCAATGCGGTCGCTGCCTGACGCATGATCGGTACGCGTCATCACGGCCTCAAAACCGGCCGCGGTTACGGCTTCGTAAATGCGTTCGTCGTCCGTCGCCACGATCACGCGTTCGATGCATTTTGCCGCACGGGCGCGTTCGGCCGTCCGCACGATAAGCGGTTTTCCGCCGATATCGAGCAGCATTTTTCCCGGCAGACGCGTTGATGCGAACCTTGCCGGAATGACCGCCGTCGCTAAATTTTGTGGATTATTCCCATGGGGCTCCATGGAATTCTAGATTAACCGCAGTAGGTATAAATTTCAAATGAAAGAAACTGAAATTTTTCGCGGTCGATATTCGCGGCTTTTTCCCGACGGAAGAGCTAAAAACTTGTAGCTAAAAGCTGAAAACTGTTTTTTATGTGATTCGCATATTTTGCGGTTTGAATTTCCGACGGCAAGATAGCCACGGAATCGGAAGAAAAAAGAGAACAAACGGAACAAAAACCTGTGCTCCGTAGGAGCGAGCTGTTATTGGCAACTAACAAAAAAACGACAAAGCTCCGAAGGAGCGTCCTCGATTTACAGGCCGCTCCTTCGGAGCTGAAAAACACTTGGAGAATCCGGTTCTAATCACAGCCCGCTCCTGACGGAGCACAAAAACCATAGCCAAATAGTTTGCTCTTAAATGGGCAGAAGTACTATAGCCAATAACAGACTAAAAACTTAAAGCTGAAAACTAAAAACTGCTTTACATAATTCGCGGCGAACGCCGATTTTAAGTAAACTCAATTTCGTGGACAAAGCACTTTCCGAAGACGAAGCATTCCAGATCGAGCCCGCGGACGCAAAGCCCGAAACGCTTGACCCGAACGATCCGTCGTGGGGAATTCCGGCGGCGGTCGGCCTTTGGCTGCTCAGCGTTTTTTTTATACTGCTGCTGCCGACCGTGTTTCTTTTGCCGTATATCGCATCGCATTCCGGCGGCGGATCGATATCGGCTGAAGCATTAGAGCAGATCGCGACAAAAGACCCGACGGGAATTTTTCTGCAGATATTAGGGCTGATACCGGCGCATATTCTGACCGTGGCGGCCGCCTGGCTGGTCATAACGCGAATGCGGAAAGACAGTTTTACCGAAGCCCTCGGCTGGAAAAGCGGCGGCGTCCGATGGTGGCATTACATCGCGATCGTTTTCGGATTTTTTATAATAATTGCGGTTGTCGGCCAATATATCCCGATGGTCGAAGATGAATTATCGCGGATCGCGTCGAGTTCGCAGGCAGCAATGATCGCGATAGCCGTAATGGCCGTCGTCACGGCCCCGATAACCGAAGAAGTTATCTATCGCGGAGCGCTTTATTCGGCGTTTCAGCGGCGCGTCGGCCCGTTTTTGTCGATAATCATCGTGACGCTTTTGTTCACGTCCGTCCATATTCCGCAGTACGCGGAAAATCCGTCAAAGATCATACTGATCGCCTCGTTGAGCCTTGTCCTGACGCTGCTTCGCGCGTCAAGCGGCAACCTTCTGCCGGCGATCATCCTGCACACACTTTTTAATTCGATCTCCGCGATCCAGATGCTGCTGACACCATATGCAAAAACACTCGACAAACCGGAAACAGCCGCGGCGTTTTTGCATCTGTTTAGATAAAATCTTATTAACCACGAAAAACACAAAAGGCACGAAACATTTATGGCTATTTCGTGCCTTTCGTGAATTTGGTGGTTAAACTTTTCCGCAAGAGCTACTCAACATTAAAATACTTCGCTTCCGGATGATGGAGAATGATCGCGGATGTCGATTGTTCGGGTTCAAGCATATAGCCGTCGGTCAGTTCGACGCCGATGCGTTCGGGCCGCAGCAGTTCGAAAAGCTTTTCCTGATCGGCGATGTTCGGACACGCCGGATAACCGAAGCTGTAACGCGAACCTTGATAGCCCTGATGAAAAAGCTTCGTGAGTTCCGGTGCGTCGGCTCCGTTAATGCCGAGTTCCGAGCGGATCCTTTTGTGCCACATTTCGGCAAATGCCTCGGCCGATTCCACCGAAAGCCCGTGGAATAAAAGATATTCGGTATAATTGTCGGATTTAAAAAGCTGAGCCGAATATTCGCTCGCTCGCCGGCCCATTGTCACAAGGTCGAGTGCGATCACATCCGTTTTTCCGGAATCAACCGCCGCGAAATAATCCGCCAGGCAAAGATTCTTTCCGCCGCGCTGTTCTTTCGGCTGACGCGGGAACGTGAATCGCATGCGTTCGGTTTTCAGATCGTCCTGCCAAATGATCAGATCGTTGCCCTCGGAATTGCACGGAAAATATCCGTAAACGACCTTCGCTTCGAGCAGTTTTTCGCGGATCGCCTGTGCCTTTATCTCTTCGAACTTCGGCAGCACCGTCGTTCGCAAAAGTTCGTCGTAATCTTCTTTCGATGTTCTTCCCTGTTTGTATTGCCACTGCCCTTTGAACAGCGCCGTCGTGTTTATAAAATCAAAGACCTTTGTCAGGTCTTTGATTTCGACGACCTTCGAACCGTAAAACGGAGCCGTCGGTATCGGCACGTCGCGCGAAATGTCAGAGCGTTCCGTGTGCGTTCGATCGCCTGCTCCGGTCGCCGAAAATCGTGCCGCAACCCGGCCAAGCTTTGCATCGTCGCCGACGAGGTCTTCGTCTGATCCCGGATCGTCTGCAATGAACGAACTTTCATTCCCGGCGGCCGCTTCTTTTACCTTCACAGGTGCGGAAACATCGGAATCCGCATTCGGCGTTCCGCGATCCGAAGTCAGTTCGTCCATCGTGTGCAGGCCGTCAAAAGCGTCTCGCGCATAATAAAGCGGCCCGTTAAAAAGCGGTATCAGGTCATTTTCGACGTATCGCCGATTAAGCGCCGCTCCGCCCAAAATTACCGGAGCGTTTATCCCGCGGTCGTTCATTATCTCAAGATTGTCGCGCATTACGAGCGTCGATTTTACCAACAGGCCGCTCATGCCGATCGCGTCCGCGTTTGTTTCGGCGAACGAATCAAGTATCGCGTCGATCGATTGTTTGATGCCGAGATTTATGACCTTGTATCCGTTGTTCGTCAAAATGATATCGACCAGATTTTTGCCGATGTCATGAACGTCGCCTTTGACCGTCGCCAGAACAAGCGTGCCTTTGTTCACGCCTTCGACGCGTTCCATAAAAGGTTCCAGGAATTTCACCGCGGCCTTCATCGCCTCTGCCGACTGCAGCACGAACGGAAGCTGCATCTGGCCGGAACCGAACAGATCGCCGACCGTTTTCATTCCGTCCAGCAGGATCGTATTAATGATGTCGAGCGGCGGATATTTTTCCAGGGCTTCTTTCAGCGAATCATCGAGTCCCAATTTTTCGCCGTCGATGATATGCCGTTTCAGGCGTTCTTCGACCGGAAGGTCGGTTATGTCGGCCTTTATCGACTGCGCCGTTTTGCCTTCGAAAAGCGTCGTGAACTCCGTCAGCGGATCGTAAACGCAAACGTCGCTTTCAAATTTGCGCCGGTCATAAACCAGGTCGCGGGCCGTGTCTATCTCGTGTTCGTTAAAACGGTTCAGCGGCAGGATCTTTGACGCGTTTACGATCGCGGAATTCATCCCGGCTTCGACCGCATCGTGCAAAAACACCGAATTCAAAACGACACGCGCCGCCGGGCTCAGGCCGAACGAGATATTCGAAACGCCCAAAATGATATTCGCCTCCGGCATTTCTTTGCGGATCGTTTTTATCGCCTGAATGGTTTCGGCGGCGTTCTTTCGGTCCTCTTCGATGCCGGTCGATATCGGCAGTGCCAGCGGATCGAAGAAAATGTCGTGAGCCTCAATGCCGAATCCGACAGCCTGCTTATATGCTCGCCGTGCGATCGCGACCTTGTCTTCGGCGGTGCGCGCCATCCCGGTTTCGTCTATCAAACCGATGACGACAGCCGCACCGTATTCTTTTGCGAGTTCTAAAACTTTTAGAAAACGCGGTTCGCCGTCTTCGTAATTCGTCGAATTAAGGATCGATTTGCCGCCCGCGTGCTGCAAGCCGGCTTCCATCTTTTCCCATTCGGTCGAATCGAACATTATCGGGATCTTTACGTTCGTCACCAGCCGCGAAACGAGTTCGTGCATATCGGCGACGCCGTCGCGGCCGACGAAATCGACGTTCACGTCCAAAATGTGAGCGCCTTCGCGTTCCTGCGATTTCGCAAGCGAAACGAGTCCGTCCCAATCTTCGGCATCGAGCAGGTCGCGCATCTTCTTCGAACCCGACGCATTCACGCGTTCGCCGACGATCAGGAATGACGCATCCTGATGATAAGGCTGTTGAAAATATATCGACGACGCCGACGGAATAAGCTTGGCGTCACGCTGTTTCGGCGAAATTCCGCCGATGCGTTCGACAACCATTTTCAGATGCTCCGGCGTCGTGCCGCAGCATCCGCCGACGATGTTCGCACCGAATTCTTTCGCAAAATGTTCGACCTGCGCGGCAAAACTTTCCGGCGTTTCGTCATAATGCTGCTTGCCGTCCTTTACCTCCGGCAAACCGGCGTTCGGCAGCACCGAAACCGGCAGCGGCGAATTTTCGCACAGATATTTCAGGCTTTCGGCCATATGTTTCGGGCCGGTGCCGCAGTTCATTCCGACGACGTCGATCGGGAACGGTTCAAGTGCGGTCAATGCGGCCGCGATCTCCGTGCCGTTCAGCATCGTCCCGAAAGTTTCTATCGTCACCTGAGCGATGACCGGAATCCGCGTTTTTGTTTTCGCAAAATGATCGAATATCGCCGCAAGCGCCGCTTTTGTCTGCAAAATGTCCTGACAGGTTTCGACGATCAGTATGTCCGAACCGCCTTCGACAAGGCCGCGGATCTGTTCGGTATAGGCAGCTTTCAGATCGCTGTATGTAATATGGCCGAGCGTCGGAAGCTTTGTGCCCGGCCCGATCGAACCGGCGACAAAACGCGGTTTGTCGGCTGTCGAAAAATCGCTCGCGATGCGTTTTGCAAGTTCCGCCGCCTTGAAATTAACATCGAAAGTTTTGTCCGCGATGCCGAATTCGGACAACACGACCTCGCTGCCGCCAAAGCTGTTCGTTTCGATCACGTCGCAGCCCGCTTCGAGAAACGCCGTGTGCACGGTTTCGATCGCATCGGGCCGCGTGTAAAGCAGATTCTCGGAACAATTCTCAAATTCCGGCCCGCCCCATTCGTCCAGCGAAAGGTTCAGAGACTGCAGAAACGTGCCCATCGCGCCGTCAAAAACAACGACGCGCTCTTTTAAAATGTCTAGAAAATTGCTGCTCACCTAAAAATTAATCCTCGTAATTAAAAAATAAATACCAATTCCCTTCGATATGTCTATAAGCAATAAACGACTTACCATCGGCCGACCAATACGTATCAAGATCATCAACCAAAACTTTAGGTCGTTCATCAAGAAATGCGTATCCCTTCGTCGAACCTGTTACCGAAAGCCCTTTTGTGGATGCGTACAGATATATCTCGTGTTTGTCGCAATAGCCTTCTATTCCGGCCGGGAGTTTCAGTTTTGTAAACAAGGAACGGTAATCGCTCAAACGCTCTTTAGTTACTTCTATCTTATCTCCATTCCATGCATTATCGCCTTTGCATTCTCCGAAAAAACTGGAGGTCCTTTCAAAATTATCACCGACCCTTCCCAAACTCCGGTCAGCCTTAAACATAGCGATAAGCTCGTCAAAATCGTGTCTGTTCTCTGAGAAAAATTCCAACAGATCACGATCTTTCGGATGGTCTTTTTCAGCGTAAAGGAAACAGGCGGATCCCGCAGCAATGCCTATAGTGCCGAAAAGAAGAACTAAATTTAGAAGTAATCTTTTCATTGCAGATCAAAAACTTAGCCGCCCCATTCGTCCAGCGAAAGGTTCAGAGACTGCAGAAACGTGCCCATCGCGCCGTCAAAAACAACGACCTTTTCTTTTAATAGATCAAGAAATTCCATAAACTGATCACAAAAGTTTTGCCTTTTCTCCAAGGCTATTACGCAAGTAGCGTCGAAGCTGATCGATCTGCTCTTGATTCTCAAAGAACCGCTTGGGAATCATGAGAGCCGCGTTCTTTTGCGGGTAAAAGAGGAAGTCCAGCTTTGTTTCTACCGCCTTGGTATAAACATCCCACAGCACTTTCGAGCTCGACCGAGAAGTTTTCGCTTCTAGCCCCTGCGCAGTAAACCGGAGAGTCGTCTCCTCCGACGCCGCAGCCAACTTTTTGGCCTGTCGCCGCAGGGTAAACCCAAAGATTACCGCTAACAAACAGAATAAAAAGAGGGCTATGAAGACCGTCACCCATTTCCGATCGTTCTCGGGATCGGTTGCGGGACTGATCAACGTAAAAGCTATACAAGAAACGAAGATAAGAAGTAACAAGATCCCGAGAAACAAGTGTCTCTGTTTCAGTATTGTCCAGAGCAACCTTGAATAATCGCTCGTTTCATGTTTTACGCGAATCGCAAAGCCGTCAGAATCCTCCATATCTCTACTCCGCCCGCAAACTATAATGACTGCAAATAACAAAAACTCCGTGCCGAAATTATCAGCACAGAGTCCTTGAAAAAATACGTTCTCTCTGCTGTTTAGCCGTTTATTTTACGTGGCCGCAAGTCGCAATAACTCACCACGGCTAAAACCAATCTCACCACTTTGGGACGCAAAAGTCAACGAACGACGCTATTTGCCCTGCGTCAGGCGTTCGATGTCCTCCAGCTTTCGCGGCAAAGCCTTTGTCATCCATTCGACGCCGTCCGCAGTCACGAGCATATCGTCTTCGATGCGGACGCCGATGTTCTTGTATTTTTCGAACACGGGCCGAACCTTTTTGATGAACTCTTCGCGGCCCGGCATATTCGCCGGAATGTTGTCGAGCGCTTCGGCGCGGATGTAAATTCCCGGCTCGTTCGTAAAGACCATTCCCGGTTTGAACGGTGCGTCATATTCACCGACATCGTGAACGTTCATTCCGAGCCAATGGCCAAGGCCGTGCATATAGAAAAGCCGATACTGCATCGAATTTTTATCCGTGATCAGGCCGAGTTCGAACAATCCGTCGATGATCGCCTTGTTCGCGGCTTCGCTTATCTCGCCGAGCGTTGCTCCGGGTTTTATCTTCGCCGCGGCGGCTTCCTGTGCGTTATATACTATCCGGTAAATATCGGCCTGTTCCTTTGAAAATTTTCCGTTTACCGGAAACGTCCTCGTCACATCCGCCGTGTAATGATGATATTCCGCACCGACGTCCATCAGCAGAACTTCGCCTTTTTTCACCGGCCCCTGCGATTCGACATAATGCAACGTCGTCGCGTTCGGGCCGCAGCCGACGATGGAACCATAGCCCCAAAAATCGGCGTTGCGGCGGCGGAACGTGTATTCGACCTCGGCCTGAACTTCGTATTCCCAGTTCGCGGTGCCGACCATCGACATTGCCCTTTCTTGGGCTTCGATCGTGATGTCGATCGCGTGCTGAAGTATTTTAAGCTCGTACGGCGATTTCACCTGCCGAAGCGGGTCGATGATCTCCCGCGCATTCTCGACCGTTTTGCCGGTCAGCGTTTTCGCGAGATCGGCTTCCTTATCAAATTCGCGCAGGCCGTCGCCGTCGCGTTCGCCGTACGGCAGGTTCAGATATATCGTCGCGGGCAATGCGTCGATCGCAATATCTTCGCCGCTGCTTTTTGCTTCGAATTTGCCGGAGGAACGCAGAGCATCCAGAAATGCTTTCTGATCGGACGGCCGCGCCGTCGTGACGATATTCGAAATACCGGAAAGGCTTTTTACCTCGTCGGTCGAATACATCTTGCCGTTCCATGTTTCGGCAAAATACGAACGCCGCGGCACGAACAAAAATTCCGTGACTTTGCCGTCTTTTTTATATATCGCCAGCGTGATGTTCGCCTGGTTAAGGTCGGTCAGGTAAAACAGGTTGTTCTCCTGCCGATATACATAATCGACGTCACCCGTATAAAGCCGCGGCCGTGCGCTGAACATAACCAAAATACTGCCATCGGCCATTTTATCCGCAACGGCTTTTCGGCGGCGTGCAAGTTCGGCGTGGCGTTCGGATTCGGTAAAAACAGGAGCCGGCGGCGTTTGCCGTATCGTTTGCGCATATGCCGCGGTGTTCGCGGCGGCGGCTGTCAAAACCGCCAAGATCAGCAAATTTATTGTCTTTTTCATTTATTTATCTCGACCGTGATTTCCTTTTCCGCTAAGTTTCCGAACCTGTCCTCGACGAAAATATACAGCGAATATGTTCCGTTCTCGAACCCGGCCGGATCGATAAAACCTTCTTTTGACTCCATTCCATCCAGCAGCGAATATACCGTATTCGTTGCAATGTAATTAAATATCGTAACGCCGGTCGCACCCGAGTGACTTTCCGGGCCGTAGATCAAACGGGCATCATCGCCGCGCGGCAAACTCAACATCGTAAAAGCCGTATTCTCGGCGGCGGTCCCGTCCGCATTCGCGATCTTATAACCGATCCGGTAAACTCCCAGCTTCCTTCGTTCCGGGTTTCCGTCCATCCGGTCGAACGCCCTGACGACAACACGTGCCGGAACTTTCAAATGAATACGTTTTGCGTCGGATTCGGTTTCGATTTCCTTCCAATTTTTATCGAAAAACCGTACCGATTCTATTACCGGAGCAGTCGTGTCGGCTACGTTCGGCAGATCCAACGCGGCAAGAGCGTTCATCTCCGCTCCGCTTCGGCCTGCGATCAGGTGAACGTGATGCATCGCGTTCAGCGTTCCGACGGCTTCGCCCGCTTCGAATTTCGCCCCGCGCGGCACGCGAACACCGTTGATCTTTCCGTCGATGCCTCTTCTGAATTGAAAACGCGGGTCGTCGAATAGCTTTCCGTCCGCACCGCGGCCGAGCCTTAAATGAATATAACCAAGCGTCGGCATTCGCAAGAGCTCGCGCAGCGTTCCGAAATTTTGAGCCGCCGCCGGGTCGAGAACTTTTTCATTACGGATGAAATACACTGTTTCTCCGTATGCTCCCGCGATGTCGAGGCCGTTGTGCAGCCACACGCGATCTTCTTTTCCGAGAACTATATCGCCGCGAAGTTCGCCGAGAGTTCCCGCAACATCACGCCTTCGGTCCGGCGGAGCGAACGGCCAACGCGGCGGCTGAAGCGACCGGAATTCCCCGGGCGAATACCGCAGCTTCACGATGTCGTCGTGCGTCGCGGCCCTACCCTCATTGCTCGATGACAGTATGCGGATCGTCTGTGCGTCGCTGTCCGCGATCAAAAGCCGCCCGGCCGCGTCGACCGCAATGCCCGAAATTCGGCCGAACTGTGCACTCGCAAGCCTTCCGTCCAAATAGCCGCGGCCGTTTTCCACAAGCGTTTCGATAAGCGGAATGATCCCCGGCCGGATCGCTTTTATCGACGTGCCGTCCGAAATATAGATCGAACCGTCACCGGCGACCGCAAAATGCGTCGGACCGTTCAGACCCGCCGATGATAGAAAATTCGCTTCGTCGTCGGACGATCTTCCGTCCGCGAGAACGCTCACCGCTCCTGTTTCATCAAGCAAGCAGATGCGGCGGTTTTTCATATCTGCGACCAAAACGCCGCCGCCGTAAACCGCAACTCCGATCGGCGTATCAAAACCTTTTGCTACGGTCGTCACGCGGCCGTTATCGATCAGGCGGATGGAATCATTATATGTATCGGCTATCCAGATCCGGCCGTCCGCCCCGATCGCAACCCCGATCGGCGCATTGAACGTCGCCGAAAGTGCATCGCCGTCCGCATCGCCGCTCGTTCCGTCGATTCCCGCGATCGTCGTGACGCTTCCCGCCGTGTCCACCTTTTTTATCGAATGTGAACCGCTGTCGGCAACGATCAAATTCCCGCCGCCGTCGAATGCGATGTCCGACGGAGTTTCAAATCCGCGTGCGAAGATCGACACTCCGCCGTCCGCCGATATTTTCTTTATTACGCCTTCGTCGCCGTCCGAAACATAAATAATTCCGCCGCGAACCGCAATGCCGAAAGGTTCGGTAAATTCGCGGTTCAATCCGGCGACCGTATAGGCATAACGAAAACGGCTCCGGGTATCGCCATCGAAATGACCACAGCCCGCAGCGAACAGAACGGCCAAGGCCAGGACGGAGAATAGCGCCGCCGGCCTGCCTTTCCGACGCCGTAAATTTTTTATCGAGCTTAAAATTAGCATTGGTACGCAGAAAGTATTCTGATAATATTAACCTCTCATTTTCAGTTTTAGAAACAAGGAGGATACGAACATGTTTTCACTTCAAGATCTTCTCGGCCAGGCGCAGGGCGAACAAGCCGTCGGCCAGATCTCTCAGCAGGTCGGCGCCGAACCGTCGCTTGTAAATTCGGCCATTCAGATGGCCTTGCCGGTACTGATCAACGGCCTCGCGAACAACGCGGCAACACCGCAGGGTGCCGAAAGCCTTAACAACGCCCTCGAACAGGATCACGACGGAAGTATCCTCGACAACCTCGGCGGACTCGGCAGCATGATCTTCGGCCAGCAGGGTTCCGCTCCGCGTCAGGCAGACGCCGGCGGCATTCTCGGCCACATTCTCGGTTCGAATCAGGGCCAGGTCGCACAGCAGGTCAGCAATCAAACGGGGCTCGGCATGGGACAGGTCGCACAGATACTTATGTTCCTTGCGCCGATCGTTATGAACTATCTCGGACGCGAAAAACGTCAGCAAGGCATCGGAGCCGACGGGCTCGGCGGCCTTCTCGGTGGATTGCTCGGCGGAGCACAGTCGGCCGGTTCCGGAAGTGCGATGGGCAACATTGCCTCGAGCATTCTCGACCAGGACGGCGACGGAAGTTCGCTCGACGACATCGCTTCGATGGCGTTCAAATATATGACGCAAAGATAATTACAGACCTCTTAACTGTAATAAAAATGTGCCGTTTGACGCCGACAAAAAAGCGTCAGGCGGCATTTTTTATGAAACAGACACGATAGATCGAACGTAATTTCAGTGAAATTCTACTCAGCAGGCACAAAATTATGAAAATTCGCAGCTACTTTCTCGCGTTGGCCGTTCTGATATTGGCCTTCGCCTCCGCGGGCTATTCCCGCCCGATGCCCCAGTTCCCTTTCCAAAGCCGCAGCGACGTCAAAAAGCTTCCCCCGGTAAACTGGATCCGAAGCCGAACCATTGATGTAAAACACGTCGCCATCGACCTTCGGTTCGATTGGGAAAAAGAATCCGCAATGGGTTCGACGACGATAACCGTCACGCCATATACCGACACCGACCGGTTTCCGCTTGATGCGGCCGATATGTCGATAAATTCGGTAACGCTCGCTGGCGGCAAAGCGCTTCGGTTCGAATACGACGGCAAAAAAGAGAACGACAATTTAATGATCCTGCTTGACCGCATTTATCCCGCGGGCGAGCAGATCACGGTCAAGATCGATTATTCGACGCATTATGTGAACACCGCGGACGCGGACACCGCGATCGGAAGCTTCGGCCGGGGACTTCGGTTCATAAAACCTTCCGCCGACGAACCGAACAAACCGCGACAGATATGGTCGCAGGGCGAAAGCGAATTCAACCGCTATTGGTTCCCTTCGTACGACAGCCCGAACGATTTCCGCACCTCGGAACTTACCGCAACCGTCGAAAAACCCTTCACAGTCGTATCGAACGGACGCCTCGAATCCACAAAAGACAACGGCGACAACACGCGCACTTTTCATTGGGTGATGGACCAGCCGTATTCGAATTACCTGACGTCGATAGTGGTTGGCGAATTCATCCCGGTCGAGCAAAAATTTGCCGACGTTCCGGTTTACAATTTCGGCTATCCGAATGAAACAAAAGAGGTTGCCGCGACGACGAAAAACCTTCCGGCGACGATCAAATTCTTTTCCGACATAACCGGCGTGAAGTATCCGTACGCGAAATATTCCCAAACGTTCGTCGAAGATTTCGGCGGCGGAATGGAGAACATTTCGGCCACCACGCAGATCGAAGAAATGATCCACGACGAACGCGAACTGCTCGATACGGACAGCGAATCGCTGCAGGCGCACGAACTCGCTCATCAGTGGTTCGGCGATTATGTCACCTGCCGCGATTGGGGCCAGATATGGCTGAACGAAAGTTTCGCGACGTATATGCAGGCGATGTGGGACGAAAAGTTCAAGGGCGAAGACGAATTTCTCTACACCGATATCCGAGCTAATCAGCAGCAGGTTCTGAACGCCTGGCGTCAGGGAAACCGTCGGCCGATCGTCACCGAATACTACGCCGACAAAGACGCGATGTTCGACAGCTATGCATATCCGGGCGGCGGTTCGGTGCTTCATATGCTCCGCAAACAGATCGGCGACAAGGCTTTTTTCAAAGGCCTGAATCATTATCTGACCGAAAACGCGCATCAGCCCGTTTCGACCGAAGACTTGCGCATCGCATTCGAAGAAGCGACCGGACAATCGCTCGATGAATTTTTCCATCAGTGGCTTTACACGATGGGACATCCGGTTTTTGAGGTCACGCAAAATTACGACGACGCGGCGAAAAAGCTGACGCTCACCGTCAAGCAAACGCAGCAGATCGACGCAAAGAACGAATATCCGCAGACGCGGTATTTCCGCGCAAAAGTCGATGTCGAGATCGACAACAAGATCGAATCCGTTTGGGTCGAACCGAAGGAAACGAACGTCTTTACGTTCGATTCACCGACGCGGCCAAAGCTCGTGAACTTCGATTATCAGGACACGATCCTGAAGGAAATGAAGTTCGATAAACCGCTCGACGATCTGCTTTATCAAATGGCGAACGACAAGGACGTTCTCGGCCGCCGCTGGGCGATGGGCGAACTCGAAAAGCTTGCCGCAAAGCCTGAAAATAAAGAGAAGATCGCAGACGCT
>CBFGSN010000029.1:0-22367 GCA_965651435.1 uncultured bacterium
TCAACCCGACGTTCCTGAGCGATATGTTCACGCCGAAACCGGCCGAAGGCGAAACTGCGTTTCAGGCGTTTTCGCATCTGATACCGGGGATTCTGTTCCTGGTTGTCGCGGCCGTACTGCTGATCGTCAGTCAGATAAAAAAAATGTCTCTGATCCCGATACTCGGGCTTCTGTCGTGCCTGTATCTGATGTCACAGCTTGAGATAACGAACTGGCTTCGGTTCTTTGTATGGCTTGCGCTCGGGCTGATGATCTATCGCCTCTACGGCATCAAGAACAGCCGACTCCGCGAAACGGGCGAAGGCCCGACCGGTTTCGGTGTCATCAACGTGCTGAGCGTGATCGCTTCGATCGCGCTGATATCATTCGCGATACTGCCGCTGATAGAGCTGATCGTCGGAATGCAGGTTCACCCGGTGCTGAATTTCATCATCGGACTCATCGGCGGCCTGCTCGTCGAAGGCATGGCAAGCTACTTCGAACGCCAACCTGCGGGAGAATAGAACTGCCTCAAGCGTGGCTCTTGGTGATAGAATATCTATATGAACGAAGCAAAAGAAAAAGTCACAGCCTTGCTCGACCGGCTGCCCGACGACGCGTCCATTGAGGATGTGCAGTACCACCTTTATGTAGTCGAAAAAGTGAACCACGGACTTGAAGCCGCGAGAACCGGAGAAACCATTACACAGGAACAAGCCGAAAAGAGACTCGGGAAATGGCTTATCTCGTAATTTGGTCGCCGCGCGCGATCGATGACGTTGATTCTATTGCGGCATATATTGCTGAAGACTCAGAGGCGTATGCCGCATCGGTCGTAAGAGAGATCTTGTCCAAGGCTCGACGATTGTCTGAATTTCCTTACGTCGGTCGCGTGGTTCCCGAATTTGACGATGTTACGATCCGTGAGGTGTTCGTGTACAGTTTTCGGATAATTTATCAGGTTGAATTAAACAAGGTCACAATTGCCGCTGTCATACACGGTAAACGACTTTTGGATATGGCCATCAAGCCTTAGTGACATCCCACGATCTGCGAGTGATGGAACGCATAAACTCTGGCTATTTTATCTTTGTATTCGAGCGTGATCTTAGAAGTATGGTTGATGTCACATTGTCGTTTCATTTAGTACCAGCGTCGCATGAACTGTCGTGTTTCAAGCAAGGCAGACCCGTTCGCACCCGACCTTGCACACTAGAACGCAGAGGTTTATTTAGCGGCGATCATGACTCCTAGATAGAACCAGAAACTAAAAAAGAATACAGCCCAGGTCCCCGTCACAATGAAAAGTGTGAGAAAACCTGAAATACGTTTTTTCGATGCCGGCAGTGATTCGAATATCTTAAATTCGGCTAGCAAAATATGCCGTTCAGGCATCAAATAGAGATCAGCGACGAAGGCGACGATTCCCGCCATGATCGCCCCCCAATACCATCGACCCGAAATGTGCACGCCAAAGATCCCACAAACGACGTTCCATATCGAAAGCAAAACAATGAAAACGAGTGTCCCAAAATGCTTGCCCGTGTAATTCGGAAGCATCGATTCGTCGACCGGGCCAACGGCAAGAGGGACGTAATCGCGAAGTTCTCTATCATCATCTCGATCAGAGATCGTTGTCAGCCTTCTTTCGCCGAAGACGAGATATCTCCACCAGCGTTCAAATCGCCAGATGTTGTAGTGAATTAGATTGACTTGACGGCGGATAGAACCCATCTGATCACCAACCAAGAATATACGCGAACATCAGCGGTGCGACGATGGACGCGTCACTCTCGACGATGAATTTCGGTGTATCGGCGGCGAGTTTGCCCCAGGTTATTTTTTCGTTGGGGACGGCGCCGGAATATGAACCATAGCTGGTGGTCGAGTCGCTGACCTGGCAGAAATAACCCCAAACTGGAACGTTCTCGCGCTGCAGGTCCTGGTGCAGCATCGGCACAACGCAGATCGGAAAATCGCCAGCGATGCCGCCGCCTATTTGATAAAACCCGACGGTCGAATCATCCGTCGCATTTTCGGTGTACCATTCGGCGAGCATCGTCATATATTCGATGCCGGTGCGAACGGTGTGGACATTTTTCACGTCGCCGGTGATCACGTGGCCGGCGAACATATTGCCCATCGTGCTGTCTTCCCAACCCGGCACGACCATCGGCAGATTCTTTTCCATCGCGGCGTACATCCACGAATCTTTCAGGTCGATCTGATAATATTCCTCAAGCACGCCGGAACGCAGCACCTGATACATAAATTCGTGCGGAAAATATCGTTCGCCTTTTGCGTCGGCCGCGGTCCAAACATCGACCATGGCTTTTTCCAAACGCCGCATCGCTTCCATTTCGGGAATGCACGTGTCGGTCACGCGGTTCATATGGCGGTCCAGCAAATCCTGTTCGTCCTGCGGCGTCAGGTCGCGGTAATGCGGCACGCGTTCGTAATAATCGTGCGCGACCAGATTGAAAAGGTCTTCTTCCAGATTCGCACCGGTGCAGGAAATTATCTGCACTTTGTCCCGGCGGATCATTTCCGCAAGGCTCAGGCCCAATTCCGCCGTGCTCATCGCACCGGCAAGCGTGATCATCATCTTGCCGCCCGCGTCCATATGCCGCACGTACGCCTCAGATGCGTCGATCAAAGCCGCCGCGTTAAAATGCCGATAATGATGCTTGATGAATTCCGTGATCTGTCCGTTCATGTCAAACAGATTAGAATAACGACCGGACGAATTCAAGAATGCCTGGGCGTCCGGCCGTTATGCATCGGATAGAGGTCAGTTCGACCGCGTGAATACAATAGTCCCGTTTTCGGGATCTGCGACCGACAGAAACCCGAGTTTCCGCTGCCACGGATCTTTGTCGTATTTCGTTTCGTAGATACGGATCTTGTATTTCGATACCTCACCCGTACGTTTATATGTTTGCGTGATCACGTTTCCGGCCAGGCTGTATCTGTCGGACATTCCATAGCTCGTCGTCGTCACTTTGTCGCGCGTTTCGTCGTGCCGCGTGCGGAAGGATATCGCACCGCCTTTATCAAAAGTGCCGTTCGCATTGAAGGTATATGCCACGGCAACGCTGCTGCTCGCCGTTGACCACGAACCAAGAAGTTCGCGTTTCAGGTCATACGGCGTTTTTGCGCTTTTGAATTCCAGATCGTAAAGAATTCGGTCGATGGTCGGCCCGGGCGAATCGGGATAGCTGTCCGTTTGGAACGGCGATGTGCCGACGGCTACCGCGATCTTTCCGCCAACCTTTACGAGCAGGATGTTCGCGTCGATACGCGCATTCATATCATATTCATCGGAGCCTTTCCGTTTGGCGTAGCGATACGCTCGGTAATATTCAAGTCCCTGTTTGGTCTTTCCGCGCTCGAACGTTCCGTAATCCGGCTCAAAACCGTTTCCGTACCACGTTTCGTACCGCCCCAGTATCTGCCACAAAATGCGGTCCGCATCACGCGAAAGGTCGCCGCTCGAATCCATCGGCGGCAGGAAAACGAGCGTCTTTTCGCCGTCCTGCGATGTCAGCGTGATCTTTGCTGCCGAATCGTTCCGCCGCCATCCGGTCGGCGTCGGAAAGCTGTAATCGCTGACACTGCCGCCGTCGGTTCCGACAACAGGAACGTCCGCCGCGGGACGAACCGACGAATTTGCCGCGAGCATTTCGGTAAACGCGAACATCAGCGTACCGTTCGAATCGCCGTAAACACCGATCATTGCGCGGCGTTCCGCACCGTCTTTCAGCAAGGAGAAAAACGTGATGCCGTTTTCGATCGTGCTCACTTCGTACCGCCAACCACCCGATTCGAACGCTCTCCTCACGCGCTCGACCATTCGGTCAATGCCACTTTTCTTTACGTCGCGTCCCGTCCAAACCAGAACTTCCGTTTCACCGCGGCGAACTTCCGGACCGCCGTGGTCGATCAATGTCTGCAACGCCTGGTCGATATCCGCGGGAATGCCTGCATCATTCATCCGCAATGCGCCCGAAGGCAGGCTGACACCGGCGAGCTGCGATCTTGTGACCGGCGACAGTTCGTCCTGGCCGAAAGCAGACGCCGAGAAACATACCCCAATTACGATGGTTAAAATTGCTGTTAGATATTTATGAAATTTTGAATTCATTATTCACCTCTCGCAAATATACGCGAAAGAGAACAATGAAAAATATCGCTAGGGCTCATTCGCCTTTGCTTCGTCCGCCGCGGCGAGCGCGCTTTGGCCTATATAACGATAGATCTTCGCTCGCGTAGCAAAGCTCGTCTTCAGATTCGGAAAGGTTTCTATCGCCGCGTTCGCGTATGAAAACGCGCGTGCCTTATATTTCGAGGATTCATTTTTTGCGGAACGCGAACCGCACAACCCGGCACCTTTGCCGTCGCACAACTCGAGCATTGTCAGATTTAGTTCCGCGGCGGTTCTGAACATTTCGGCGGCAAATTTCGCGATCTCCGCTCGGGTTATTCCGATGAACATCCGTTTGAATTCCGGGTCGTCCGCCGCCGGCAGGTTCAAATACATGTTGACGCAGCCCGTCACGATCTCGACCGATCTTTTCGTTTCGTTTTCCAGCAGGTCATATTCCATCAGCAGGCTGTCTATATTCATTTTGAATATGTCCATCAGCGACGAGGATTGAAGTTTTCTGTTCGTGATCCTAGAATACGGCGGCGTGAGAGCCGCGAAAACATTCTTTTCCAGATCCATGCATTTCTGCATAGACGTCGCAGGGTCGCCTTTCTGAAGATATGCCTCGGCGATCCGGCGTTCCAGGTCCGCAGCCTGGTTCGCGAAAAGAAGCGAAACGACGCTGTCGGGAGTGCCCGACTGTTTCGGCAATTTTCCGAGCGCACGCTGAAACGCGGCTATGGCTTTGTCGGGTTGTTTTGCGGTCAGGAAAGCCTTGCCCTCTTCGATATCAACTGCGACATCACCGGTTTTCGCGGCGTATGTATTGGCGGAAGGCGTCAAAGGTTTTGGCGTTGCGGTCGGCTTCGGTATTGTTCTTGTGGCCGGCGCTGTTTTCGGAAGACGTGCAGCATTTGTCTGCATAAGCGAACGTGCCGCCGCGTGCTGCGGGTCAAGTCGTAACGCTTCGCGCAGGTCGGCGTCGGCTTCAGCATATTTCCGGCCGCCGATCTTGATCTTGCCGCGAAGGTAATACGCATCCGCATTCTTTTCACCAAGCCTGATCGCATCATTTATGTCGGCGAGTGCTTCCGAATTATCGCCAACTTTGACATAAACTTCGGCGCGTTCGCGGTAAAGATTCGCGGCCGTCGGATCTAATGAGATCGCCTTCGAAAAATCGGCGATCGCGAGAGCGGAATATTTTTGCAGGCCGCCGGAGGAGAGCTCATTGTATGTTCGGGCACGCTGCGTGTATGCCGAGATGTATTGCGGATCGATGCTTACCGCTTTCGAAAAATCGTCGGCCGCTTTGGCGTAGTCGGCCCTTTTGAAATAGGCGAGCCCGCGATTGTAGAAAGCGTGATGGTCATTTGGCCGCGACCGCAGGAATGCCGAATAACGTTCGACGGCCGTATCGTAATCGCCCGACTTATACGCGGCGAGGCCGTCGGCAAATATCTTGTCGATCGCCGCCGAAAGCGACGGTAGTTGTGCAAAAGCGGCTCCGGCCGCGACGAGTATGACCGCAGCCGCACAAAGTGAACGCAATACCGTGCTCGAGCGAAAATTTGGCATAGATTTGGCCTCCTTTTATTTATCGCAAAATTTAGCACCGGATCGGCTCACCTTTACGCGATCATTTCCGGATGTTCAGAAGAGTAAACATTGACAAGACCGGAATGACCATATATACATTGCCCGTACTCTCCAAAAAACCAACATTACGGCCATGCTCACGCGGGCGTCCGAAATGCGGCACCCCGTTCGCGTCCGACGGCCGCTTTGAAACAATCCGCAGCCGACAACAGAGGTGCCGCCTTAAAGGAGACCGTATGGCGCCCGACAAAAACCGAATCACTCCGGAAACTATTGCAGAAAACTATCGACGCGATTTCGAACCCGCGTTCGCGGCGCCCGTTTCCCGCGAACTTTTTCGCATTGCCAACCTTCGTTCTGGCGAACGGGTCTTGGATGTAGCGTGCGGCACCGGATATGTCGCCCGGGCCGCCGCAAAGATCGTCGGGCCGGTAAATAAAGTTGCCGGCGTGGACATCGCCCCTAATATGATCGCGGTCGCAAGAGCTTCGGCACCGGATATCGAATGGCACGTCGCCGACGCGGAAGAGCTGCCGTTCGCCGACGCAACCTTCGATGCGGTGCTGTGCCAGATGGGGCTAATGTTCGTAAAGAACCGCGACAGAGCAGTAGCCGAAATGCACCGCGTTCTTGATAACGACGGACGGGCAGTTATCAGTACGCCGGGTGCGATCCAGCCCATTTTCGAACATCTAAAAATGTCGGTTGCGGAAAATATCGATGCAAAACTCGGCATGTTCGTACAGGCCGTGTTTTCGATGAACGAACCCGAAATGCTTGCGGAACTCTTTAACAAAGCCGGCTTTGCCGATGTTTCCACACGCCGAACGGAGGTAATGCTCCATCTGCAAAAACCTAGCGTATTCTTTTGGAAATATACGAATATGACGCCGATGGGACCGGCTGCAGAGCAGTCGCCGGCCGAACAGCGAGCCGCCGCAGAAGAGCAATTCGTCACCGCGTGCGAGCCGTTCTTATCCGATGGCGAGCTCGTTTTCAAACAGCCGATGCTGACGACCAGCGGCCGAAAACGCGCATAAGCTCAGGTAAAAGTATTCGAAACCGGTGAACAGCACGCACCTCGGGCGTGGTTCGATACCGACCGACCACTTTAGAACGCTTCGCCGAAGCTCACTTCGCCGGCGACGGCAACCTGATACGCAGACACGCGGCGTTCGAAAAAGTTCGCGAGTTCCTGAACGTCCTGCAGATCCATAAAGCTGAACGGATTTTTTGCCCCGTAAACTTTCTGCATACCGAGCATCGCAAGGCGCTGATCGGCTATGAATTCCAGATAGCGGCGCATATCAGCCACCGAAAGCCCGGCGACGCCGCCGCTTAAGATGTCTTCGGCAAATTGCATTTCGCATTCGATCGCTTCGCCAAGCATATTCACGACCTTTTCGTTCAACGTTTCGTCGAACAGATCGGGCTCTTCTTTCCGCACTTTCTTTACGACCTCAAGCGCGAAGTTCATATGGCAGCTTTCGTCGCGGAACACCCAATTGGTGCCCGCCGCCAGACCATGCAGTAGGCCTTTCGAACGCAGAAAATAAACATAGGCGAACGCCGCGAAAAAGAACATACCTTCGATGCACGTCGCAAAACAGATCAGATTAAGCAGAAATTTGCGGCGGTCTTCTTTTGTTTCCAGCCTGTCGAGATCGTTTATCGTGTCCATCCATTTCATACAAAATTCGCCTTTATTGCGAATGGACGGAATATTCTCGATCGCGGCAAATGCGGCCGCGCGTTCGTCGTGATCCGGAATGTATGTGTCGAGCAGCGTCAGATAGAACTGCACATGCAGGGCTTCTTCGTAAAGCTGTCGTGATAGGTACATCCGAGCCTCGGGCGAATTAATGTGTTTGTAAAGATTGAGTACAAGGTTGTTCGACACGATCGAATCGCCTGTCGCAAAAAACGCGACCAAACGATTTATCATATGGCGCTCGGCCGGCGGCATCTTTTCGCGTAGATCATTGACGTCCGTCGAAAAATCGACTTCCTCCACAGTCCAAGTATTCTTTATCGCGTTCTTATACATTTCGTAAAAGTCGGGATATTTCATCGGACGAAGCGTTAAATTGAAACCGGGATCTAATAACATCGCTATTTTTTGACTCCTTTTAGTACTTTCTTCTCTTCCGACCGCAGTTTTCTTTCTACCTTTTTCACGTCTTCGGAAGGCGGGAGGTTCTCCGGCACGATGCCGCGTTCCAGCAGCATTTTTCGAACCGCCTTATTGTTATCGACGTGCTCTCGTTCTATCTTCGTCTGTCCTCTCAGATCATTGCTTTGAACATTCAAGCTGGTCATTTCCGCCGAAAGATCTTTTGCCTTGATGCTGATCGTCGGAAGAAAATCAGCGACCGGCCGATTGTCGGGCACCTTTAGTTTGCGTTTGAATTGCGGTGTCGAAAGATTGAACAATGCCTGATCGCCTTTGGAACGGATCATTCCAAAACCTCTGCTGTCTATGCCGCGTTCATAAAGAACGCCCGATAATTGTTTTTCGGTCTGACTTAGTTTCTCGCGGGCCTTGACGCGTTCGTGTTCGAGCAATCGTTGTTCGATCAGTTCGGCCCGACGAGTCTGTATGGCAAAATAGTTTTGTGCAAAGGCGACCTCAGATTTTGTCGGATTGCCGTTCTGAGCGACTAAATAACAGGCATATCTCGTAAGAGCAATATCTTGGATCTCGCGCTTTGAGCCGCTGCCAAGTTCGACCATTTTGTTGACGTCAACAAAATGGTTATCTACATCTATTTCACTATTTACGGCTGCCGCTTTCGCTTTTTCAATAACCTGAGAGAAATTCCTCCATTCAGAATACCCGAGCAATTCCTGAAGGTCTCTCGCACTCCAACACTCCACGCCGTCGATTATTTGAGTGGCGGCTTCGAATCTATCGAGGAGATGTTTTATTTCTTCCGACTTCATAGGTGATCCCCTACTGGCAGGCCTCGCAGGCTTCGGGGTTTTCGAGTGAGCAGGCGAGAGCCTCGGCGTCGGAATATGCCTGTACCTCATTTCCCGTCGGAACGGTTTCGGCGGCCTTCTGTTCGGCGGAAACCTGTGCGATGCGGGTTGCCGGACGCGAGCGCAGATAATATGTCGTCTTCAGGCCTTTTTGCCACGCGTACATATACATCGACGAAAGCTTGCCGATATTCGGGCTTTCCATGAAAAGGTTCAGCGACGCGCTCTGGTCGATGAAGGCCCCGCGATCTGCCATCATATCGATCAGGGAGCGCATCGGCACTTCCCACGCGGTGCGATAGATCTCTTTCAGTTCCGGCGAAAATTCGTCGATATTCTGGATCGAACCTTCGCTGCGCTTGATCTTTGCTCGGATGTCTTCGGTCCACAAACCGGAATCTTTCAGTTCGCGCACGAGGTATTTATTGACCTGAACAAAATCGCCGCTCAACGTTTCCCGTTTGAAAAGGTTCGACACCTGCGGTTCGATGCATTCGTAACAACCTGCGATCGAAGCGATCGTCGCGGTCGGTGCGATGGCGATCATCAAGCTGTTGCGGACGCCGTGCTGTTTGATCTTATCGCGAAGTTCGTCCCACCGGGCCGTGTCGTCGGGGGTAACGCCCCACAGATCGAACTGAAATTCGCCGCGCGCAAGCCGCGTTTCGGCGAATGCCGGGTGTGCGCCTTTCTTGACCGCAAGATCGCATGACGCACTTAGTGCGGCAAAATAGATCTCTTCCTGAATGCGTGTCGATATCTTTTTCGCTTCGGGCGAATCGAACGGCAGCCGGAGCTGAAAGAAGACGTCCTGCAGTCCCATAAGCCCGAGGCCGATGTTGCGCCAGCGGCTGTTGGACGAAGCCGTGCTCGGTATCGCGTAATAATTCAGGTCGATCACGCGGTCGAGCTGGCGAACGGCGGTCGCCACATTTCGCCGAAGCTTTTCATGATCTACCGCGCCGTCTTTTACATACCGCGAAACATTTATCGAACCGAGATTGCATACCGCGGTCTCGTTATCCGAAGTTACCTCGATGATCTCAGTACAAAGATTCGAAAGGTGAACCACATTGCCGGGCTGTGCCGTTTGGTTCGATTTGCGGTTGCTCGCGTCCTTGAACGTCATCCAGCCGTTACCGGTTTGCGCGAGCGTACGCATCATTTTTGCGTACAGGTCGCGTGCTTTTACCTGTTTGACGAAAAGGCCTTCGGCTTCGGCTTTTTCGTATGCGGCTTCGAATTCCTCGCCAAAAAGGTCCGGAAATTCGGGAACCGCCTTCGGGTCGAAAAGCGACCAATCGCCGTCGGCCTCGACGCGTTTCATAAACAGATCGGATATCCAGTTCGCGATGTTCAGATTGTACGTGCGGCGGGCTTCGTCGCCGGTATTGTCCCGAAGTTCGAGGAAATCTTCGATGTCGGCGTGCCATGTTTCGAGGTACACGCACGCTGCACCCTTGCGCTTGCCGCCCTGGTTAACGGCCGAAACCGACGAATCCAATGTTTTTAGCCACGGAACAATGCCGTTCGAATGGCCGTTCGTTCCGCGGATCAGCGAACCGCGCGAACGCACGCGGTGGTACGCAATGCCGATGCCGCCCGAAAATTTCGAAAGCATCGCGACGTCCGCGTATTTTTTGTAAATGCTTTCCAGGCTGTCCTGCGGCGAATCGAGCAGAAAACACGACGAAAGCTGTTCGTGCTGCGTGCCGGAATTAAAAAGCGTCGGCGTACTCGGGACATATTCGAGCGACGAGAATAAACGGTAAAGCTCTATCGCCTCGGCCGGCGATTCGGACAGGCCGCACGCGACACGCATCCAGAAAAACTGCGGCGATTCTATTACGTCGCGCGTTTCCGGATCTTTCAAAAGATATCTGTCATAAACCGTCCGCAATCCGAAAAATTCGAAAAGATCGTTGCGCTCCGTTTCGATCGCGTCATTTAGCTTGCGACTGTTCTCGGAAACGAATTCGGCGACGCGATCGGCGATAAGGCCGACCTTTGCCCCGTGTGCGATGGATTGTGAAAACGAATGTATCTCCTGATTGCGGACCTCTTTTTCGATGTATTGGTTCAGCAGCCGAGCGGCAAGTCGCGAATATTCCGGCTCTTCAAAAATAAGGCTCGCCGCCGTCTGTATCGAAAGTTTGTCGAGCTCTTTGGTCGTGGCTCCGTCATACAGGCCGCTGATCGTTTTCGTCGCGATCCGCAGCGTATCGACACCCGGAAGGTTATGACAGCAACGCGAAACCGCTCGTACGATCTTATTTATATCCACCGGTTCATAGCTGCCGTTCCGTTTCTGAACGCGCATCGTGCTTTGTGTCGGTTCTTCGGATCGGCGTGCGGCGGTCGTTGTCTGTCCTAACGTTTCCATAGATATTAAAAAACTCCCTTTCGATAGATTTTTTTCGTGCTGCAAAATGCCAGATTTTAGAGACAGCTTTGCCGGAGAAGTGCCGGCCGGAAAGCGGTTCTCAAAACATGCTTCTGATTTTCAGTAATTGCTGTCGGGTCCAGAGTGCCGGCCATATTGCGGGAGCGGCTACCGGCTCTGCAGCCTTTCGGTCAAAAGTTCTTAGAACTTAAAAACTTTTTCGTGCAAATACATTTTGTTAATTACTGAGCGTCCTGCAGTGGATATAGAATATATTGTGTTCTGATGGCTTTGTCAACACAAAATGTAGTGGTTACGGGATAAAATGCTAACCCTAACGGTGACAAGGCTTTAGCAAAGCAGAGATAATGCGGCCCATTAAATTTTGGAGAGCTGGGCGGCGGCGACGAAAAACATTGTTGCGGAAAGGAGTTCGGAGCGGCGGAATTGAGCGTGAAACACGCGAAATTAAATAAGGAAGTTTGCGTAGTTGGATTTCACGTGATTTTGATATAGAATACGGGCTTCCCGTTAGATAAGTTCATTAAAAGGAGAATAGAAAATGCAAAATCGATTGAAATTCATGATCTCGGCAGCAGCTCTCTTTGCAGTCGCAGCGTTCCTTATCGGTTGCGGAGCACCGGCAGCCAACAACACAGCCACTAATACTTCCAACACCGCGAACAAACCGGCAAATAGCACGACGACCGCTCCGGCCGACAATTCGAAGGCCGACAACAGCGCAACCAATAGTGCCGATAACAAAGATGCAAAAGATGACGCAGCCGCCAAAGACGAAAGCGCATCGGCCGACAAGATCGGCGTTGCTGAATGCGATGATTATATCGCGAAATACGAAGCCTGCATTTCTAGCAAAGTACCGGCCGCACAGCGCGCTACCTTTGAAGCAAGCTTCAAGACCATGCGTGATTCGTGGGCAAAAGCCGCAGCGACCGAGTCAGGAAAAAGCGCATTGGCAACCGGCTGTAAAGCAGCCATGGATGCGGCGAAAACTTCAATGTCATCATTCGGCTGCGAATGGTAGAATTACGATCCAACGGGAAGTCAGAAACGACGGTCAACAACGGCCGTCGTTTTTATTTTGATGACTTTGGCATAAGCCAATATTCGGCATCACTTTCCTCGCTCTCCATAAACGCGAATTCGAGGTTCTTTTGCGGGACCCTATATTTCTTAACAAGTTCTTCGGTGATCGCCTTTCTGCGCTTTTTGTAGTTGGAATACGAACTGTCCTTGATAATTACGCGGCCCAGAAGGTCACTCGCGAGCAAAAAGTTTGAATAGAACTCAGAGGTCGGAATATATTCGCCGCACCCGATGGCATCTGTCCGATTGTCGTTATATACGAACAGCGGCCTGTTTAATCGCGGCAATTTATGATCCCACGACCGGCCGGCAAATATCTTTGTCGCTCCGTCGGGAACTTTCCACAACTCGAAACCTGCTTTCGTCGCATTCTCGCCTAACACCAATTCGACCTTATCCGCCGTCGCCATACCGGATCGTGAACGGAGATTCAAATGGGTCAAGATCGATTCCCTTAACTTGTACGGAAAGACCGGGTCGCCTTCAGTGCCGTGTATCAATATCACTCCGTCCGCTCCCGAATTATGTTCCAAAGTCGTCAAAAGGTTGTCGACAACGCTTCGCTGATGCTCACAGTTCACATATTCGATGTCATCTATTTTTACGGCTTCCTGAGCAGAAGCGAGCGAGCCGAACAAAACCAACAAAAACAACGACATCAGAATGTTCCTAAATAAGTTCATAACGTTTTAGCGTGAATCAACAATAAGGCCGTCGTACGCCAGCTGCACGTTTTCCGGCAGCAGGCGCGAATCGCGTGCGTGAAGGATCTCGTGGTTCAGATGGGTAAGGAAAGCCTGCCGCGGTTTCAGTTCTTCGATATACGCCAGAGCTTCTTCCAGGCAGAGATGCGTCGTGTGCGGTTTGATGCGGACGCAGTCGAGCACCAGAACGTCCAGCCCCCGAAGTCCGTCGAGCGAATCGGGCGGGATCGTTTTCAGGTCGGTCGCGTAAGCCAGATCGTTAAACCGATATGCGACTACCGGAAGCTTGCCGTGAATTACCTCGAGCGGCGTCACCAGCACATCGTCGATGCAGAACGGCGAATTGTGCACGACCGTGTGCGGAATAAGCTGCGGCAGGCCGCCGCCGGTATGCGTCGGCTTAAATACGTATTGAAAGATCCGCCGCATATCGGTCCAGGCGGTTTCGTTGGCGTAAACGCCCATCGCTCCGTAACGAAAATTCAGCGGGCGAATGTCATCGAGTCCAAAAACATGATCGACGTGACAGTGCGTGATCAAAACAGCGTCGAGCCGGCCGATGCCGGCGCGAAGAGCTTGCTGCCGAAAATCTATCGACGTATCGACCAAGATCTTCGTGTCGCCTTCTTCGATCAGCACGGAAACGCGCAGGCGTTTGTCGCGCGGGTCGTTCGACAAACACGTTTCGCAGTCGCACGCTATTGACGGCACGCCCGTCGATGTTCCTGTGCCGAGAAAGGTCAATCTCATATGCTTCTGACCACATAGGCACATTAGGACACATAGAGAAAATTCGATCGGCTCTATGCGGTCTTTGTGCCTATGTCGTCGATCTCATTTTTTTCCGAGGATATCGTTCCCCGAAAATTTCTGCGCGGCTCGTTCTTTGAGTTTTTCTTCGGTAGCGCGGACCATCGTCACATACTGCATACGCATATCGGCGAGCAGGCCGTCGAATAGGCGTGCTTCCTGTGGATGAAGGTTGCCGTCGGTCTTTTCTTTCAGCATCGAAAGCACGTCGAGCCAGTATTTGCCTGTATCAAGATCGACGCTTCGTTGGCCGGTGACCGGATGCGGAACCGCACCGAGTGCGGCCGCAGCGTTCGTCGCCAGCGTCGAAAGAAAATTGATGAAGCTTGCGGGGTCGTCCGCCCCCGGAATTTCCGTTTCGTCAGCCGCATCGGCGTGTTCGTGCGATCCGGGGCTCGCTGTCGATGTTACCTCCGGCGCCGAAACATCGGCCGGAGCGTCACTGGATTTTGGTGCGTCCGGGGCCGCTTTCGGCGGTTCGGGTTCAAGCGTGACGCCTTCTTTCAGCGTTCCGTCCGGGTTGAATTTGCGTCTGTCGGTTACCTTAAACTCGACTTCCTCGTTGTTGTTCTCGTTTCCGCTCATACTGATATTCCTTTTCTAAATACTAGCATTTTCGCCCGATGCTTCGGAAATCGTTCGTCTGTCTAGACATTCGCTTCGCGGTGCTTTTTAATTGTTGCTATGTCCAAAGCCTTTGATGAACTCATTGCCATAATGGAACGTCTGCGCGCACCCGGCGGCTGCCCTTGGGATGCTGAACAAACGTATATGTCGCTTTCGCAATATTTGCTGGAGGAAGCATATGAAACATTTGACGCGATCCAGCAGACCGATGCGACCGGTGATACGGCCGAACTGCGCGAAGAACTTGGCGACCTTTTGCTTCAGGTCGTTTTCCATTCCACGATCGGAAAAGAACGCGGCGAATTTACTATCGACGACGTTGCCGAAGGTATAACGCAAAAGCTAATTCTTCGCCATCCGCATGTTTTTGGCGACGCGAAGTTCGAACGTGCCGAAGACGTTCTCGATAATTGGGACACTCTCAAGGCAAATGAACGAAAGGCTACGGGCAAAAAAGAAAAAGCTATTGATTCTATGCTTGACGAAGTTCCCGTACATTTTCCCGGCCTTCTCGAAGCTCTGAAAGTGACGAAAAAAGCGGCGAAGTTCGGGTTCGATTGGGAAAACGCCGGACAGATCTTCGCCAAGATACGTGAAGAGCTTGCCGAACTCGAAGAGGCCGCAGATACCGGCGACGCCAAGCACATCGAAGAAGAGGTCGGCGATCTGCTCTTTGCAGTTGTCAATCTCGCACGCCGTTTGGACGTTGAACCGGAAACCGCGCTCAAACGCACGAACCGAAAATTCCGCCGCCGGTTTCGTTTTATCGAAGACGAATTAAAAGCCTCAGGACGCTCTCTTTTTGACGCCGATCTGAAAGAAATGGACGACCTCTGGAACCGCGCAAAAACCGCCGAAAAAAGCAAAAACCAAGTGTCGTAAGTCGATACAGTTACGTATCGCACCGGCCGCGACCGATTTTCCCGGCCGCCATAACCCCAACTATTTCAAGAAATACACGAAATGGCACAATCCTTGCACCCTATACCTGTGAGCGTCGGCGGCCAGCTACGCCGACTGCAAGGAGGTTTTTGCTTTATGAGAACATATATTAAAGGCTTTGTTTCCATGATATTAACCGGTCTGCTGCTGGCGGGCGCGGTCTATTCACAGGACCCGACAACGGCTAGAACCGTTGTCCAAAATCCGGACGGAACTTATACGGTCATCGAATATCCGCTGGATAAAGAAACTGTCGTAAATTTGGTTCCTGTTGCAAAGGATACTACTTCGAAGGGAACGGCCACGGTACTTCGCACCGCTGACGGAACGAAGATCATCGTGAACGTAAACGACCTTGCGGCAAATTCGCCGGACATCTACGCATACGCCGTCGATCCGAATGGACGTACGAGCTTTCTCGGCCCGGTCGTCAAACACGACGGAATGGCAATGGGCGAATTTTCGACGCAGGCAGACAAATTCATGATCGTCATCTCGCCGAACAAGGAACTGACGTCATATGACCCGACGACAACGGTGCTTTACCGCAGCGATGTTCCGGCCGGACAAGCGGTCGTTCCGCGCGGCAGCACTACCGGAGGCACTGATAAACAGGTGGCCACGACCGGCCGTGCGAATACGCCGTATGCCGTTCCGATGCTGAACGTGCCGTCATTTCATGATGAAACGGCCGAGATCCGCATCAATTTTTCGGGTGAGCTCGACGGATTAAAAGGCAAAGCGTATGTTGATCCCGGCGCCGCAGGCACGACGCAGATCAAGATGCGTTTTGACGATATGAAAGACGCGCCGAAAAATAAACGCTACGTCCTGTGGGCCGCAGCTCCGGATGGTTCGTACACGAAACTCGGACAAGTCGTAAATACAGGCGGCCGTGAGGAATCTGAGATCCGCAGCGAAACTTCGCTCAGCGATTTCGGACTTTTTGTAACGGTCGAGGATAAAGAGGTCACACAGCCGACCAGCGATGTATATTCAGTATTTCGCAGACCGTAAGTTGTAAAAGGCCGGTATCTTTCGAGCCCCGTTTCAGCGGTTAACAGATCGCAGAAATGGGGCTCGAATTTTATTCAACGGAACTTGCGCCGCTCCCGTAAATGGATTATTGTTGCAAGTGTGCGACACGTAGTAAATCCGCCAAATCCATATAACAAATTTTCCGCCGAATACGTTGGCGAACCGCCGCCGACCAAACTTGAGGTGTTCGAGGAAATGAATACGAAAAAGGTGATCACAAAGGCGTTCGCTTCCGATTGGGAAGGCGGCTGGCGATTTACGGTAAATTGCTATCGCGGCTGCGTTCACGGCTGCACATATTGTTTTGCGCGGCAGTATCACGAATATCTCGGCTATGGTGCGGGCACCGATTTCGAAACAAAGATCGTCGTAAAGCCGCGAACGCCGGAGAGACTTCGCGAAGAGCTGCAACGCACGCGAACGCGGATGCCGCACATCGATTTTTCATTCGCAACCGACCCATACTTGCCGCTCGAAGCCGAATATCGCCTGACCCGTAAATGTCTCGAGGTCTGCGCGGATTTTGGAGTGCCGGTCGGTGTGATCACAAAAAGCCCTTTGGTGACGCGCGATATCGACGTATTAAAACGACTGAAGGTCACGGTGTTCTTTTCGCTGCCGTTTTTAACAAAGGAAAGATCTAATCCGTTCGAACCGTACACGCCGGTGCCCGATGCGCGTTTTCGAGCAATGGAAAAGATCGCGGAAGCCGGCATTCCGGTCGGCATCGGCATTGCGCCTGTGATCCCTGGCTATAACGAATCTGACATTCCCGGCCTGCTCGAACGCGCCCGCAAAGCAGGTGCGACGCGGGCATTTATGTCGATGCTGCATTTGGATAATGATTCGATCGAGGCTTACTTTGTACAGAAAATGCATGAACGGCTGCCGCCGACACGCGTTGCAAAGATCGTGAATACGATGAAGCGCGAACGCAACGGAAGCCTTCGTCACAAAACATATAAGGAACGCAGCACCGGCATCACCGAACAGTGGGAAGTGACGAAAAAGCTTTTCGCATTTCACGCAAAACGGCTCGGATTTAACGAACACCGCGAAACCCGGGAGACCGACGCTCCGGCCGAGGTGCCGGAGTCGTCGCAGCCAACGCTATTCTGATTGTCGAACATTTTTTCAGGCGATTTTTCGGTCTCTTGATCCTAAAAATTAGCTGTTACACAAGATTTATTTTGCGCGAAGGCCACTTTTTGCCGGTTGTGGTATAATTCGGGAAATTTATCTTGCTTTTAGATCAATAATTTATCAGGAGAACGACAGAAAATGTCTAAAGGATACGCTGAGATACAGCAGCTTTTAGGTTCGGACGCCGAACTTCTACTCGGACACACATCAAAGACAATATCAAAAGATAATTTACACCTGCCCGGTCCGGATTTCGTTGACCGCGTCTGGTCAGGTTCGGACCGCAGTCCGAACGTTTTGCGGAGCATACAGACGCTGTTTGACAACGGACGGCTTCGCGGAACCGGATACCTTTCGATCTTGCCGGTCGATCAGGGCATCGAACATTCGGGCGGAGCGAGTTTCGCGCCGAATCCGGCTTATTTCGATCCGGCAAACATTGTCGAACTCGCCATCGAAGGCGGCTGCAACGCCGTTGCTTCGACCTATGGCGTGCTCGGTTCGGTATCGCGGAAATATGCGCACAAAATACCGTTCATCGTAAAGATCAACCACAATGAGCTTCTGACATACCCGAATCAGTTCGATCAGGTAATGTTCGGCACGGTCGATCAGGCACGCGACATGGGCGCGGTCGGCGTCGGTGCAACGATCTATTTCGGTTCGGAACAATCCACGCGTCAAATAACCGAAGTTGCCGAAGCTTTTGCCTACGCACACGAACTCGGCATGGCCACGATCCTTTGGTGTTATCTGCGCAATTCGAAATTCAAAACACCGGAAGGCGACATGCACACGGCCGCGGACCTTACAGGCCAGGCAAATCACCTCGGTGTCACGATCCAGGCGGACATCATCAAGCAGAAGCTTCCGGAACGAAACGGCGGTTATCCGGCGCTTAATAAGGAAGGAAGCTACGGCAAAACTAACTCGAAGGTCTATGACGAACTCACGACGGACAATCCGATCGACCTCGTACGATATCAGGTCGCGAACTGTTACATGGGACGAGCGGGATTGATAAACTCCGGCGGCGAATCAAAGGGCGAAAGCGACCTTGCCGATGCCGTCCGCACTGCCGTGATCAATAAACGCGGCGGCGGAACCGGACTCATCTCCGGCCGCAAGGCGTTCCAACGGCCCATGAACGAAGGCGTCGAACTGCTAAATGCAATTCAGGATGTTTATCTTGCGAAAGAGATAACCGTCGCGTAAAGCCTTCGATTTTAACAAATAAAGCACAGACCGGGCGTGATCCGCTCGGTCTTTTCCTAGAAGCGATGAACAAAGATCTCCTCCGATTTACGTCGATCGCAGCCGCGGTGATGCTGATCATCGCTTTATATCCGCAGCTTTCTCTTTGGCTTTCGCAAGGAAAAAACTGGAATGGCTCTTACGCAGTTTCGAACTATGATGAAACAGCCTATTCGGCCTACGTCAACAGTCTGATTCACGGAGGCTCTCGAAAAAGTGATCCGTTCATGAAAGCCGGCAACATAGAAGTTCAGCCCGAATCACTCTATTCTATCCAATTCATCCCGGCCTACGCGATTGTCATACCGGCGCGAATATCCGGGATTTCGGTTTCGACTACATTTATTTTCCTTATCGCATTTTTGGCCGTATTCGCTTCAGCAGCGTTGAGCTGTCTTTTCTTTCAGGTGACTGGTGATGGCTTGTTTTCTGCAGTTGCAACACTCGTTGTACTTTGTTGCGGAACGGCAGCTGCATTTCAGGGTGAATTGCGACATCTCATCGACGGCCGCGTACTAGTTGATTTCCTGCCTTTTCTAAGGCGTTATCAACCCGGCCCGTCACTACCGCTATTTTTTCTTTTTGTCGTGTGTGTACGATGTGCGATCGCCTCGGAACAACTACGGCGTGCGATATACTTCTCCATCGCGGCGGGAGCGGTCATCGCGGGCCTTGTCTTCTCGTACTTCTACCTGTGGACAGCGGCCGTGGCCTGGCTTATTTGTTTTGGACTAATAATCACCGCGGTTAAAAGGGACGACAGTGGACGCGTAGGTTTGGTCTTTTTGATCATTACTATTTTCGCCGCCGGATCTTTGGTGCCTTACTTTTATTTGCTTTCATTGCGCGCAGTTAATATCGACAGTATCCAACTCCTTGTATTCTCCAGGATGCCGGACCTCACATCGCCTTCGATGTGGATCGGCCTGATCGTTGCCGTGGCTACCTTGTTTCGCTCGGCTAACTTTGACCGCAGGGTGTTGGCATTGATTCTCTCATTTTCACTTACGCCTGTGATACTTTTTAACCAACAGGTTGTTACAGGACGCTTGCTTCAGCCGATACATTACGAGATATTTTTTGCAAATTATCTGGTGCTTATTGCTGCGATGCTGCTGTTACGATCTTTTGTAGAGAATGCCTCAGGCGCAAAGTTCAGACGCGGACTAGCTTATCTCGGTATTGCCGCGACTATGTGGGGCATTTTCGAGGCGTACGGCTCAACAACCCGCAACAGCATCGCCACAGAGATCCGTGATAATTCGATCCCTGCGATCGAATACGCGGCTGCTTTGGATCCTAATGCCGTGATACACGCGACGAACTTCGTCACGGCTGATTTTGTCGCATCCGCTTCAACGGCGCGCCCGCTTTGGAATGCTCATACATCCTCGGCGGGTGGCGTTGACCTAACTGAGAACAAAAGGTTGTTCTATCTGTACCTTTATTATTCAGGATTCAAACCGGAAGACCTCGAAAATGCACTAAGGCAAAACTCGTTCGAGGTGGTTAGCGCGATATTTGGATCCGAACGGGCTCTTCCTTTACTCGGCACCGGCAGCAAACCTATCACGTCGGAGGAAATTCAAGCTGAGACAAAGAAATTCGCGGATTTCGCTGAGAAATTCGATCCGCACCAGGCCTCAGATCCCACTCTTACCTCAATAATCGTACCGACCGAAGTCGAAACGGATCTAACAAATGTGGATCGATGGTACGAACGTGACGAAGGCAAAAATTTCGGAATGTTCACGACATATAAGCTCATTCCTAAATTTAAGACGCCATAAGGGTACTCAAACATACCGGCCGCGGGCTATCCGGTACGTACCATTGAGGAAAGGATTTGTAGTGCGTTCGCGGCCGACTGTCGTTTCGGGGCCGTGGCCGGAATAAACAACAAAGTCATCTTCGAGTGAAAGGATATTCCGGTCGATCGAATCCAAAAGCTGTTCGTGATCGCCGCCCGGAAGGTCCGTTCGCCCGATCGATCCTGCGAAAAGACAATCACCTACGAATATTTTTCGTTCGGAGTGTTCGATCAGGACGACATGGCCGCGCGTATGGCCGGGGCAATGTCGCGCTTCCAAACGATGTTCACCAAATTCGAACGCATTTCCGTCCTGCCAATCTCGCGTTAGCCGGGGCGGTTGCGGATAGACCATTCCCAATGCCTCAAGCTGCGCTTGCGGAATACCGAGAAACATTGGCTGCGACGGCAATCCGTAATAAAGGTCTTCGTCGTCTTTGTGAAGAATTATCTCGGCTTCGGGAAAACTTTTGGCAAGATGGGACACACCACCGACATGATCAAGATGCCCGTGCGTGAGCAGGATCGCCTTGAGTGACAGATCGTTGTCCCTGATAAAATCTGCGAGATTCGCGGAGGCTTCGCCCGGATCGATGCACACAGCTTCGCGCGTTCTTTCGCAAGCGAGAATCCGCGTATTCTGTTGGAAAGGCGACAATACAAATGTTTCGATGATCATATCTTCAGCATTTCGTCGATATATTGCTCGGCGTCAAAATCGCCTTCGCGGCGTTTTTGCAGGACAAAGTTTATCGCATCCCGGTATGCGTCTGCATCAGGCGTTCCCGTAAAGCAGGGCGTTTCCGCATCGGTCAGCCCGAAATACACGGTCAGACATCCGAGCAGCATCCAAAGCAGCGTTTCATCCGTCGTTCCTATCGGATTATGCTTTAAGATTACGGCACGGTCGTCGCGTATATCCTTACATATTGTCCGAAACCTTGATTCTGTTATCAAAACCATAACAATAGCTTACACATAATACTAAAATCGTCCACAGTGCATTGATTCGGAACACGCGGCGGCGCGATTTTTTCATACACTTGTATTGATAAAGTACAAACGGCGTTTTACGTTGATCTCGCGGAAACCTAATAAATATCTAATCGCGCGGCGATTCCCGGAAAAATAGTATTTTGGCACGCACGTTGCTTATTTAAGAGTAACGAAAGGGCAACTGAAGCGAGGGTGTAGGCAAAACCTTCACCTGAGTGGGTTGAATGCGAGTCGATCCATTGCATTTCGTTTAATTTGAGAATGGAGCCGGCGAACTGGGGGTGTTCTTCGTACGTGGGCACGAAGACAAAGTCGGCTCCATTCTTGACTAAAAGATTTACGATCTTTGAAAATCGAAGTTCAAACGCGTCTATATGAACTTAATAGGGTGAACATTTTTCTACTTTGGCCGTTTACGGCCGAAATCCTTCTTTTTGCTTTGAACAAGTCGATTTTCTAAGACAAAAGCCGATGAACGTGCCAGCGATCATCGGCTTTTACTTTTTTCTTCATACATTAAATAGTACGTTTCCGCCATTCCGAGCTTTTCATAGACGCGCTGTGCGTGTTCGTTCTCTTTTTCGACATACAGCCGAAATCCGCAAACATCGCCGGTGTCCTGTGCTTTTTGCTTTACGAAATCGTACATTTTACTGTAGATCTTTTGCCCGCGAAATTCCCGCACGATATAAACACTTTGGATCCACCAGAACCAACCGTTTCGCCAATCGCTCCATTCGAATGTGACGAGCAGGCCGCCGGCGATCTCGCCATCCTCTTCCGCAACTACGTAAAAGCCTTTCGCCGCGTCATCGAAAACTGCCGAAACGCCCGCACAGAGCACAT
>CBFGSN010000030.1:0-22330 GCA_965651435.1 uncultured bacterium
CTGGTACTTTTGTACGAATTCAAAATGCCATTCGCATTAGTTCGACCATTTGTCGGCGAGGTCGCCGATGACCGGAAGTTTGAACATCTGAAGTGAGTAAGCTTTTATGCAGAGCAGGATAGCCAGCCCGATGAAGGCGAGGACGACAACCCAAGTAAGAAGGCTGAAAAGCATGCTAAGCGTGCTGCTGATGAAAGCCAGGACAACACTGATGATAACAACGCCGAAAATGAAGACGATCATCATTGCAATAAGCAAGAGCGACTGCATCGCATGAAAGCGCACGATCTTGTTCGTTTTGTCGGTGACGAGCACGATGATGCTGTAAATAAGATTGATCCCGCAAACCGGGAGATTCGTGAGAAGCGCGCCTACATTCAGATCAAGTCCTAGAGCGGTCTTTCCGCCTGATGGATTCTGCATATTAAATAAATTTCTCCTCTAAATTGGTCCGATGAAATTTTTTATTCGTAAAGATGTTACGAAAGAACACGTGAAATCTAACATAAGACGTTGATAAATTCAACGATTTGCGTAACAATCTACAATTTATTTCAGGTGAGGAAAATGAAAGCAAAAGTTTACGTAACACTAAAACCGAGCGTTCTTGATCCGCAGGGAACGGCCATAAAGCATTCCGTCGAATCGGCCGGCATCGCCGCCGTCGCGGACATCCGGCAGGGGAAATATTTTGAGATAGCATTCGACGATTCGGTCGCCGAAGACGCCGCAAAAACCGCCGCCGAAAAAATAGCACGAGACGTTTTGGCAAATCCGGTCATCGAAGATTTTAGAGTAGAGACGGTTGATCGCTGATGGCTGTGGGTGGATGTTTGAGACGTGGAAAGGTCAAACTTTGAAAATCTTCGGATCTACAAACTTGCCGAGGCATTGGCTGACCAAGTTTGGGATATTGTAATTGAATGGAACGACTTTAACCGTAACACCGTTGGGGCCCAGCTTGTTCGCGCTGCGGACAGCGTTGGTGCAAACATCGCCGAAGGTGTAGGTAGGTGGGGGTTGCAGGATCAGAAGCGGTTCATGTATATCGCTCGTGGATCGCTTAACGAAATGAAGCATTGGCTTCACCGAGCCTTTCGTCGGGCTTTATTGACCGAAGAACAGATCAATTCGCTAAAACCGATCCTTGAGGAACTTCCGCCGAGTTTGAATGCTTATATAAATTCCCTGAAGCGTAAAAAAGAAAAGATGCAACCACCGACGATCAAGGATCAACCATCAAGTATATGAAATTTGGAGTAATAGTTTTTCCGGGTTCTAATTGCGATCATGATGCGTATCATGTGCTGTCGAAGCACGTCGGCCAGCCGGTCGAATTCGTTTGGCACAAACGCACGGATCTGAGCGGCCTTGACGCGGTGATCGTTCCGGGCGGCTTTTCGTACGGCGACTATTTGCGTGCCGGAGCTCTAGCAAAATTTTCGCCGGTGATGAAGGCGGTGAAGGATTTCGCGGCCGAGGGGAAATACGTTTTCGGCATCTGCAACGGTTTTCAGATATTGTGCGAGGCGGGACTTTTGCCGGGAGCTTTGATGCGGAACGCCGGGCTGCATTTCGTCTGCCGCCATGTCAATCTGCGGGTTGAGAACAACAGCACGCCCTATACATCGGAGATCGAAAAAGGTGCCGTGCTTTCGATTCCCGTCGCGCATGCCGAAGGCAACTACACATGCGACGACGAAACTTTTAACACGCTCGAAGAGAACGGCCAGATCGTTTTCCGTTATTGCAGCGACGAAGGCGAGATCACGCCGGATTCAAATCCGAACGGAGCCCGTTCGAACATCGCCGGAATATGTAATCTGGACCGCAATGTGCTCGGTATGATGCCGCATCCGGAACGCGCGTTCGAGGAACTTCTCGGTTCGAACGACGGCCGCGGAATATTTGCTTCGCTTACAAAAACGATCGCCGGCAATAATTAAAGCCGGCGTCATTTCTTACCAATAAATGTCCAGAAGATAATCGTCGTCGCCGCCTTTTGAATCATATATTTCGATGATCGCCGTATATCCGTTCGCGGCGGTCGGCTGCTGGATGACGGTGGCCGACGAACGGCCTTCTTTGGTCAGAACGCCGACCTTGGTTTCCGTTTTGGGGAAGTACGTCGAAAAACTGTAATTTCCCTGAGGGTTTTCCTTTCCCGAAATCGTTTTTACAGAAACTCCTTCGGCATTAACGACAAGCTGCGCGCGGTCATCAACCGTTCCCGACCAAAAAACATGGCCGTTCGCCCGCTGTGAATACGCACTGATGCTGAGTCCGGTTATGAACAGCAAAATTGCGAGTGATCTCTTCATATCGTTCCTCCTTTTATTTTGTGGACTACGCCGTTTCAAAACTTTCGTTGGCGACCTTTACGGTCAAACCTTCCATGCAAACTTTCCAATCCAGAACTTCGCATCCGTCCTCGGCCGCAAGAGCCGCTTCGACATCCGCCTTACGTCCTTCTTCGCAATAGAATGCGATGCATCCGCCGCCGCCCGCTCCGCAAACCTTTGTGCCGACGGCTCCGTTGGCATGAGCAACGTCGATCAGCTTGTCCATCTGCGGCGTCGTTATGTTCGGCGAAAGCCGTTTGCGGCCCGGGAATGAATCGCGTATGACCTCGCCAACGCGCACGAAATCGGCGGCTTCGAGAGCTTCGCGCAGGTCTATCGACGTATCGCGGATGTCGTCGAATATCTCAAAAAGTTCCTTATCGCCGTCGATGTGGCGTTTGGTTATCTCCCAGTTATTCGTACCCGAATTTCTCGGTTCGCCTGTGTAGCAGACAGCGATGCGTTCCTCGAGCCTTTTCGGATCGACAGCGATCGCCGACCGAACCATTCCGGCCGGACCGAATTCTATAGACGAAACGCCGCCGTAAAACGCCGAATAATAATCCTGAAAACCGGTCGGAACCTTTATCACCTGACATTCGACATTCGCCGCGATCGGGATAAAGCGGTCGCGGTCGTAACGTCCGCCGACCAGTTCATTCAAGGCGCCGATGCACGCGATGTTCAGCGTCGAAGACCCGGCGAGCCCCGCGCCGGCGGGAACTTCGGAACGTGTGGTCATATTAAATCCGGTTTCCGGTTTGAAAAAATAAACGAGCTTTGACAAAAGCTCCAGCCGCGGTTCGTCCTTCAGCGTGTCAATATCGGACAACGCGATCTCGAACCGGTCGCCGCGGTCGAGCGACTCCAGCATTATACGTTCGTCGTTTCGGGTTTCGATGCGGCAATGCGCTTTTCGGTCGATGGCGAAATTGACGGTCGCGGCTCCTTCATGAAAAAGGAACAGCGGCGGTATGTCTATAGTTCCTCCGGCGAGATCGACCCTCGTCGGAGCGGATGCTTCGATTATCACAAAGTTATAGCCTCAAAAAATTAGATTACTGAACATTTTTCGGGTGCCCGGATATAATACCGCAAAAATCAGAAGGTGAAAATGTTTCGGTGCTTACTTTTTCGCGGCGGATGATCTTTCGGAAGCCGTGTCGGGCGTTTTCGTTCCGTCCGGTTCCGGATTCGGTTCCCGCGTCAGATGCAGGCGTTCGGACAGTTCGTGCAGCGTGTCCTGTGCCTTGTCTTCGAACACGTGAAGTTTTTCTTCGATCTTATGGATCGTTTCCGGGTCGGCGGCTTCGACCTTTTCGGAAAGCCAGTACCTTTCGATAGTGTACAGCACAATTACGGCGAAGAGAATGAAAAAGAACAGCACGATGCCGACCTGTTCGAAATTGCCGATGATGGACGAAATAGCTCCGCTAAAGAAATAACCAAGTCCCGCGAGTATCATTACCCAAAGCCCGCAGCTTATGGCGTCCAGCACGATAAAGCGGAGAAGCGGCATTTTACCTATGCCGTAAAAAACGCACATCGCCAGGCGTATGCCGTATATATATTTCGAAATGACGAGGGCGAAGCTTCCGAATTTATCGATCAGCCGTTCGATCCGCGGCTGCGTTATGCGGTAATAGCGATAGTTCTTCGCATTCTCATGAAAAAGCCTGCCCATTCCGTAACCGAACAGGTCGCCGGCCATTCCGCCGAGCGTTCCGGCAAGGAATAGTTTCAGAAAACTGTAATTCCCAAAGAAACTGCTGTGGGCCATGGCTCCCGATATCAGCAGCGTTATGTCTCCTTCGACGGTGCATAAGAAGAAAACGGCATAAACGCCGTATTGCTGGATGATTTCCTGAAGATGATCCATAGCAGGGTTCATTCTGAAATTATGAACGGACTGTAAAAGAGTAACTTTTCGGAAAGCTATACGTCAAAGCAAAAAAAGGATCGACGCCGGCCGCGAATGCCTTCCGGAGAAGGAACGTCGAGGATCGACGGATGAAAAGATCGGCGTTTTTACAGCGCGTTTCTCGTCTCTGCCGAAGTCGATTGACAGCAGGGTAAACTGTGTCTAAAATCGCGCTAAAGGCCGCATTTAATATATGTCATCCGAAAAGAACAACAACGAATTTTTCGTGGGCTGCGAAACCGCGGCTTCCGGTTTGAAGGCTGCGAAGACAGACGCCGCGGGCAATGTTCTCGCGTCGAGTTTTGCCGAATTTGACGCCGATTCCGATCCGGTTCCGCAGATCGCAGATTTTCTAATTGGTTTGAAGGACCAGTTCGGCCATTTCGAAAAGATCGGCATCGCCATTCCGGGCCTCGTCGAAAAGGACGCCGGACGTGTCGCCTATTCGGCAAGTATTTCGGTCGCGGCGGCGCGTGCCATCGCCGCCGACATCGAATCCGCGACGAAAACGAAACTCATCATCGAAAACGATGCGAACGCCGCGGCATACGCCGAATATAAACTCGGCGCCGGACGCGGAACCGGTAGCATGTTTTATATTACGCTTGGCGACGGCGTCGGGGGCGCGTTCATATTTGACGGCGAATTATGGCGGGGCGTTTCCGGATTTGCCGGCGAATTCGGCTATATCGCCATCAATTCGGACGGCACCCGGCTTGAGGACATGGCGTCCGCGGAAAATATAGTCCGCCGCACGCGCAACCGTTTTCATCAGGACAATACTTCGGCGCTCGGTAAAATAACGGATCGCGAGATAAATTTCGATGACATTATCAAAGCTGCAAAGAAAAAGGACGAATTTGCCCAGCTTATGCTCGAACGAACCGGCACTTATGTCGGAACGGCCGTCGCGACGGTCATTAATCTTTTTAATATTGAAAAGATCGTTGTCGGCGGCGAGGTGATGAAAGGCGGCAGCCGCGTTCTGGGAGCAATAACTGCCCGTGCAAAGGAGCTTTCCTTTGCCCCGTCGTTCAAGGACACGGCGATAGCGGCCGGAGAACTCGGCGATCTGGCGGCTCCGATCGGCGTTGCCCTGATGATAGCCGAAAGCGGCCGTTCGTGATCCGGCGCTTTGGATAAAAATTACCGTAATCTGTAATATCAGTTCGGCTAATCAGCCGCTAATTTGCAACAACGCCAAAGACGTTATATTTTCTATTTGGTATATTTGCGGTTTTTTTTTGATTTAGTAGAATTGGTATAGTTTTACGTTACGCATTCTCAATACAATTTGATAAAACTTTCGGCGGGGCCGGTAAAACACCCTGTCACAAAGAGATTTCGATCTGACTTTCGCAAATATTTGCGGAGACGCGAGAGAACTACAAATGGCGCAATTTTTTAACAAGAGTGCAAATAATATTGCCCGCATATCGATGCTGGGCGTGGTGGTGTTGGGTTGCCTCGCATTTTATGCTTACTACGGCGGTTCGCGTTCCCACTGGGTGACCCAGCAGGGAGCCGAGCGTATGCAGCCCGTTCAATTCAGCCACAAACACCACGTCGGTGACGACGGCATTGATTGCCGCTACTGCCATACGACCGTCGAAACGGCCGCATCCGCCGGTTTGCCGGCGACGCAGACCTGTATGAACTGCCACAGCCAGTTGTTCGCCGATTCGGAATATCTTGAACCGGTGCGTGCGAGCTTCCGCGACAACAAACCGATCGAATGGACGCGCGTTCACGATCTGCCGGAATACGTTTACTTTAACCACAGCATTCACGTCGCCAAGGGCGTCGGCTGTTCGACCTGCCACGGCGAGATCGACAATATGCCGGCGGTCTATCAGGAAGAATCGCTCCAGATGGAATGGTGCCTCTCATGCCACAAGGACCCGAGCCAGTTCATCCGGCCGAAATCGGAGATATTCAATATGCAGTGGAAAGACAGCAATATCACCGCGGAAAGACGAAAAGAGCTTAAGGAAGAATACAAGATCCGCAGCCGCGAGATGATGACGAGCTGCTCGACGTGTCACAGGTAACGACCGGTTCAGATCGGAAAAAAGTTTGTATAGAAAGAGGAATCACTAAAAAGATGCCCAGCAAGGACAGCAAACAAAATTTCGCCGCGATACGCGACCGTATATTAGGCGAGAACGGAAAAGATTATTGGCGAAGCGTCGAGGAATTTGCCGATACGCCCGAATTTGCGGAATTCATAAAACAGGAATATCCCGAAAGCGCCGAAGAATGGGACGATTCGCTCAGCCGTCGTAATTTTATGAAGGTCATGGGGGCGTCGCTGGCTTTCGCGGGTCTGACGGGCTGCGTGATCCAGCCGCTCGAAAAGATCGTTCCATATGTTCGCTACACGGACGGGCTATTGCCCGGTGTTCCCAATTATTACGCGACGTCGATGTCGCTCGGCGGCGTCTCCACCGGTTTGCTTGCGAAATCTTTTGACGGCCGCCCGATCAAGATCGAAGGAAACCCCGATCATCCGGGAAGCTTGGGCTCGACCGATGTCCTTGCACAGGCGTCGCTTCTGAACATGTACGATCCGGACCGTTCGCAGGAAGTCACCTTCCGCGGCAGCCCGACGACGTGGCAGCAAATGATGACAAAGGTCCGTGCGGACGTTGACGCAAACCGGACGGACGGCGGTGCCGGCATCCGTATTCTGACGGAAACCGTTACCTCGCCGACGCTGATCGACCAGCTAACGCGGCTAAAAGCCGAACTCCCGAACCTGAAACACATCCAATACGAACCGGTCAATAACGACGGGGCGTTCAATGGCGCAAAGCTCGCATTCGGTTCGCCCGTGAACACGGTCTATAAATTCGATGCCGCGGAACGCGTGCTTTCACTCGATGCGGATATTTTCTCGGGTTTCAACGCACGCTATATACGCGATTTCGCAAAGGCTCGTGCATATTCCGAAGAGAAAAAAGAGATCAACCGCCTGTATGTCGTTGAAACGACGCTCAGCCTGATGGGAGCGAAGGCCGATCACCGCATCGCCGTAAAACCGAGCGAGATGTTCGGTATCGCATCGTCCGCCGCGGCCGCGATCGGCGTCTCCGGAGCGGCGAGTTCGAATTCGCCGCACGAAGCCTGGATCACGGCGATGGCCAACGACCTTAAGGAATTTCAGGGCCGGTCGCTCGTAGTTGCGGGTGCGCACCAATCGGCGGAAGTCCACGCACTTGCACATGCGATGAACGCCGCTCTCGGCAACGTCGGCAAAACCGTTTTCTATACGGAGCCGCTTTCTCCGGGCGAAAAGTCACAGACGGAACAGCTTGCCGAACTGATCGGCGAGATCGACGCCGGCACCGTGAAAATGCTTGTCATCGTCGGCGGTAATCCGGTTTACAATACGCCCGCCGACCTGAAGCTCAATAAAGAGCGGATGGATAAGATCCCGCTTCGCGTGCACCTCGGCGAATATATGGACGAGACGGGCGAACTTTGCCATTGGCACGCGTCACGCAAGCATTTTCTCGAAGGCTGGAGCGACGGCCGCGCATATGACGGAACCGTCACGCTCGTTCAGCCGCTGATCGAACCGCTATACGAAAGCAAGAGCGATCATGAACTCATCCAGATGCTCTTCGCGGAAAATTTCGACCGGAAAGACGCGGATATCGTAAAAGAATATTGGCAGGCACAGACGTTTCCGACGGGTGCGGCAACTCCTGCGGCAACTCCGGCGGCCGATAACGCCGCGGCTCCCGGAACCGAACCGGCCGCATCGCCGACACCGGCACCGACGGCGACTCCCGCGGCTGCTCCGCTGGCTTCGTCACCATCGACATTCGAAGACAAATGGCGGCGTGCACTGCATCAGGGATTCATCGAAAATTCGGCGCTTCCGGAAAAAAGCGTCACGGCGAACACCGCTTTCCTGAGTTCGTATCAGCCGAAACCTGTTGGCGACGGGCTGGAGATCACGATAATGCCGGACCCGTCGGTTTATGACGGCCGATATGTGAATAACGGCTGGCTGCAGGAACTGCCGAATCCGCTGACGAAGATCACGTGGGACAACGTCGCACTCGTCAGCCCGGCGACCGCCGCCAAGCTCGGCGTGAATCAGGCAAACAACAACAGCCGCGATATGAACGGCGGTGTCGAAGGCATTCCGTTCGTGAATACGCGCGGCAATAACATGACGTCCGATCTCGTGACCGTCACGTTCGAAGGCGGCAGCATATCCAAACCTGTGCCGATGTGGATAGCTCCGGGCCAGCCCGATGACGTCATCACACTTTTCATGGGCTACGGACGCACACGCGCCGGCCGTGTCGGAACGGATCTCGGGTACAGCTCGTTTGACGTTCAGCGTTCGAACGCCATGTATTTCGGAACCGGTTCGGTGCAGAAGACGGGCGATACGCAAACGGTCGTTTCCGCTCAGACGCACTTCAACATGGAAGGCCGCGACCTTCTGCGTCGGTTCGACCTGGATTATTTCAATGCGAACCCCGACAAGCACACACAGCCGGACGAATTTCCGAAGACGATGTACGCTCCGGAAATTTACGAAAAGGATTACCGCGAAAATCATCGCTGGGCGATGACCATCGACCTCAATTCGTGCGTCGGCTGCAACGCCTGCGTCATCGCGTGCCAATCGGAAAACAACATTCCGGTCGTCGGAAAGGAACAGGTCGCACGCAGCCGCGAAATGCATTGGATGCGTGTCGATGCGTACTACACGGGTTCGAACATTAACGAACCCGAAGACCTCGCTTTCCAGCCCGTTCTCTGCATGCAGTGCGAACAGGCTCCGTGCGAGGTCGTTTGTCCGGTTCACGCGACCGTTCATTCGGCCGAAGGCCTCAACGATATGGTCTATAACCGCTGCGTCGGTACGCGATATTGTTCGAACAACTGTCCGTACAAGGTCCGCCGGTTCAATTTCATGCTTTATCAGGATTGGGACACCGCGCAGTACAAACTTATGCGTAACCCGGAAGTCACGGTCCGAAGCCGCGGCGTCATGGAAAAATGCACGTACTGCACTCAGCGCATCGCCGCCGCACGCATCGAAGCCGAAAAATCCGGCCGGCGCATCGCCGACGGCGAGGTCGTGACCGCTTGCCAATCGGCCTGCCCGACGCAGGCGATAACATTCGGCGACCTGAACGATCCCGACAGCATGATCGTAAAGGCCAAGAACGATAAGCGCGATTACAAGCTTTTGAACGAATTGAACACGCAGCCGAGAACCTCGTATCTCGCCGGGCTGAAGAATCAAAACACGCTTATGCCGGATTACAAGGAGCTCAAGCATCCGCCCGTTCATAAAGCCGAAGGCGGCCACGAAGGTGCCGAAACATCAGGCAAGGAGGGCGGCCACTAAACGATATCGTTCGAGTTTCTGATTCGATAAATCGTTATTTGCCAATAATATGCAGGACTTAAAAGCGATCCAAGACAGAATGCAGCCGCCGGTCGTACAGGGCGACCATACATTCGGAACGGTTTCCGATAAGATCGGCGATCTGGCACTCAAAAAGCGTACGCCTTTCGGATGGTTCATCGGATTTGCGATCGCCTTTCTCGTGCTTCAGATACTGATGATCTCGGTCACGTATCTGACCGCGATCGGCATCGGCATCTTCGGCACGAACCAGCCCGTCGGCTGGGCGTTCCCGATCATCAACTTCGTTTGGTGGATCGGTATCGGACACGCCGGAACGCTTATTTCCGCGATCCTTCTGCTGTTGAATCAGAAGTGGCGAACGTCCATCAACCGTTTTGCCGAGGCGATGACGCTTTTTGCTGTCGCCTGCGCCGCGATCTATCCGGTCATGCACACCGGCCGTCCGTGGCTTGCAGCATACTGGCTTTTTCCGATACCCAATTCGATGGGCATCTGGCCGCAATTCCGCAGCCCGCTCATCTGGGACGTTTTTGCCGTTTCGACATACGCGACGATATCGCTGTTGTTCTGGTACGTCGGGCTGATACCCGATCTCGCGACGCTCCGCGACCGTGCAAAGAACAAGTATTTCAAATTCGCGTATTCGATATTGAGCTGGGGCTGGCGCGGTTCGGCCCGCCATTGGCACCGCTACGAACTCGCGTATCTGCTGCTTGCCGGTATTTCGACACCGCTCGTGCTTTCGGTACACTCGATCGTTTCGTTCGACTTCTCGGTTTCGCAGATCCCCGGCTGGCACGCGACGTTCTTTCCGCCGTATTTCGTCGCGGGTGCGGTTTACGCGGGCTTCGCGATGGTGCTGCTGTTGTGCATTCCGCTCAGGCGTTGGTACAACATGCACGATTTCATTACCGAAACGCACCTTCATTACTGCGGAAAGGTAATGCTCGCGACCGGGCTTATCGTCTTCTATTCCTACATGATGGAAGCCTATTTCGGCTGGTATAGCGCGAGCCAATATGAATATTTCATGGTCACGAACCGCATTTGGGGCGGCCCGTACTGGTACATGTACTGGCTTTTGATCCTCTGTAACGGCGTGACGATCCAGCTTTTGTGGTTCAAGAAGTTCCGCGAAAGCACATTCTGGCTGTTCGTTATTTCGATCGTCGTCAGCATCGGCATGTGGCTCGAACGCTTCGTGATCATTGTCACAAGCCTTCAGCGCGATTTCCTGCCGTCGTCGTGGGCGCTCTACGCGCCGTCGATCTGGGATTGGTCGATGTTCATCGGAACGATGGGGCTTTTCCTGACCCTTATCTTCCTGTTCGTCCGGTTCCTGCCGATCATTTCGATATTCGAAGTGCGTACGCTTTTGCCGGAGGCCAACGTTCACGGCCATCATCAGGATTTTGAAGAGAACGTAACATTGATCGAGGAAACATATGACCGGACCGATCCGCCGAATCACTGAGGCGCCGGAGGTCAAGTAATTTGTTATGGCAATGGAAAATGATCTTTACGGCCTAATGGCGGAATTCGATACGCCGACCGAACTTGTCGATGCGGCAAGGCGGACGCGGCTCGAAGGATATACGAAAACGGACGCTTTTTCGCCGTTCCCGCTACACGAAATGGACGAAGCTCTCGGCATTAAGCGAAGCATTTTGCCGGTGCTTGTGTTCACGGGCGGTATTCTGGGAATGATCTCGGCGATCGCTCTGCAGGTCTATATCCACTATATCGATTATCCGATCAATGTGGGCGGACGTCCGCCGATCAGCATTCCGGCTATGGTTCCGCCGACGTTCGAACTGACGATCCTGTTCGCCGGAATTACGGCCGTGTTCGGCATGCTTTTGCTCAACGGATTGCCGCAGCCGTACCATCCGGTCTTTAATGTGCCGCGGTTCGCGCTTGCGACCAGAGAGAAATTCTTTCTGGTGATCGAGACAAAGGACCCGAAATTTGATTATGATGCGACCCGAAGCTTTATGGAAAGTCTTGCTCCGCAGGAGGTTTTTGATGTCGAGGAATAAAGGCCTTATTTCGAGAATAACGACGCGTTATGCTTTGTTCGCGGTCGCGGCCTTTGCGCTTCTCGGGTCGGCCTGCGGCGTGCGTTTCGATATGCAGGATCAGCCGCGTTATAAAGCCTATAAGGAAAGCGATTTCTTTCCGGATAAACGAGCTTCGCGCAATCCGCCGGCCGGTACGGTCGCCCGCGGACAACTTCGTGAAAACAAGGCTTTGTACACCGGCAAGATCGATAATCCGGACACATCGGCGGCGGTCGAAACCACGACCGATGCATCGGGAAACACGCTTGTTTCAAGCTTTCCGAATGCGATCGACGAATTTCCGATCCCGGTGACGAAGGAACTTATCGACCGCGGCCAGAACCGTTTCGATATATATTGCGCGGTCTGTCACGGCCCGCTGGGCAATGGCGACGGAATGGTCGTCCGCCGCGGTTTTCCGCAGCCGCCGACGTATCACGACGACCGCCTGCGGAACGCGCCGGTCGGACATTTCTTTGATGTGGCGACGAACGGCTGGGGCCGTATGAGCGGTTACGGGGAAGTTATTTCGGCACCCGACCGTTGGGCGATAGTCGCATACATCCGGGCACTGCAGATAAGCCAGAACCCGAACAACACAGCTACGATGAATTCAAATACGCAGACTACTCCTGAAGCTTCGAATAACGCCGAAGGCAATTCGAATTCGAACTCCGGAACCGGAGGTGGCAAACAGTAATGGCTGAGATCGGAAATTACCAGGCTCCGGCGGATGTCGCCAAATACCGAACGCTCGCGTTGGGCGTCGGCGTTATCGCGCTGATCGTCTGGGCGGTCGGGCTTTATTTTCAACCCGAACAGGCTCTGCTGTCGTGGCTTTTGGGCTTCATTTTCTGGGGCGGCATAACCATCGGCGGACTCGGCGTTCTGATGCTGCAGTATCTGACCGGCGGAGCGTGGGGAGTTGTCATACGCCGGGTGGCGGAGGCCGCATCGCGTGTGCTGCCGCTGGTGGCGATAATGTTCATACCGCTTGCCATCGGTGTTTTTACGCACACGGTCTATGAATTTACGCATCTGCCGGCGGATGATCCGACAGTTATTCAGCGCGGCTGGTTCATGACGTCCGAAAGCTGGATACTGCGTTCGGTCGGATACTTTATCGTGTTCGGCATCATCACGTATCTGCTGAATAAATGGGGCGGTGAACAGGACAAAGCGGGCGATCACGAAGCCGCAGCACAGCTTTTGGCGACGTCGTCGCGTTTTTCAGGCCCGGCGACGGTCATCTACTGCCTGATCATCAGCTTCGCTTCGGTCGATTGGGTGATGATCCTCGACCCGCACTGGTTCTCGACCATATACGGCCTGCTTTTTGTCGCGGGCTGGGGGCTGAGTTTCCTTTGTTTCGGTACGCTGATACTTGTGCTTCTTTCGGACAAGGCACCGATGAATCGCGTGATCGGAAAACGCCATTTTCACGACCTCGGCAAACTCGTGCTGGCACTCGTGATGGTTTGGGCGTACTTCAATTTCTCGCAGTTCCTGATCGTTTGGTCGGGCAACATTCCCGAAGAAACCGGCTGGTTCCTGGTTAGAATGAAAGGAGCCTGGGGCGTTATCGGCGTGATCCTGATCATGCTGCATTTCGCGTTTCCGTTCCTTCTGCTGCTTATCCAGGACCTCAAGCGGCGTGCGAAACTGCTCGGTGCCGTCGTCGGGTTTATCCTGTTGATGAGGATAATCGATATGTATTACCTGATCGGCCCGAATCCACGTATCGATATGATGGGAATGGAGAAAGGCGCGTTCATGCTTAGCTGGATGGACCTGGCGGCTCCGGTCGCGATCGGCGGGATCTGGCTTTGGTACTTTTTCGGCGAACTGGCGAAACGTCCGCTCGTTCCGGTTATGGATCCGTTCCTGCAGCGGGCGATCGATCACGATAAGGGGCATTAAGGAGTTATGGCGCATTCAAAGAAACACGAAAAAGATATTATTCAGCACGATCTGCCGTATGAGCCGAACGCCGTCGGCTATAAGGGCATCGCGATCTTCGGCGTCGGGCTTTTGCTTTTGATCGTGACGACATCGATCCTGATGCATGTCCTGCTCGGGGTTCTCGAATCGCAGATGCGCGAGGCAAATGCCTCGAAAAACCCGATGCAAATGACCGACCGCGAACGGCTTCCGCCCGAACCGCGTTTGCAGTCCGCCCCGGGCTTCGGTGTCGAAACCGAAGATGGCTACGTCAATCTGGAATTGACGGTGCCGCAGTCCGAATATTGGGTGTTGAAAAAAGAATGGGCGAAAAAGATATCAAAAGGTTCCGTCGATGAGGAAACGGGAACCGTGATATCGCTGCCGGTCGAAGATGCGAAGGCAAAACTGCTCGAACAAAACATAAAGGCCCGTTCGGGTGAGCAGGCGGAAAAAGATCTTGAGAATTCGCGAATGATCGTTTCGGATTCCAGCGCGGGGAGGATGGCTTCGGAAAAACGACGATAACGGCCGATCTTGATCTAACGAGGTTTGTTATATGACAAGATTCAATTTGAAAACAGCAATGCCGGCTATTTTTGCGGCGGTGCTGATCGTCGCGGGAGCCATCGGCGTATCCGCACAGGGAACCGAGCATTACAATTCGCCGCTCTATTCGCCGAAGGCGTACGAACCCGGAGCGACATCGAGCAATGGAATTCCCGGGGCATTGAAAACGGTCGGTATCGAGCAGAAACTCGGCGACCAACTGCCGCTCGATGCGGTCTTTAAGAACGAGGACGGCCAGGCGGTAAAGCTCGGCGATTACTTTAACAACGGACGCCCGGTGATACTCGCATTCGTCTATTACGAATGCCCGATGCTCTGCAATGAGGTGCTGAACGGGCTGACCGGTTCGCTGAAAGGCATATCGCTTGACGCCGGAAAAGATTTTGATGTTCTGGCGATAAGTTTTGACAAGAACGAGAACGAGAAACCCGGACTCGCGAAAAATAAGCGGATCTCGTACATCGAACGCTACGGCCGCGAGGGAACCGAGAACGGCTGGCATTTTCTGACCGGCGATGAAGCCGCGATCGACGCGGCGACAAAGGCGGCGGGCTTTTCGTTCCACTGGGACGACCGTTCGCAACAGTTCGCACACGCGGGCGGGATAATGATAGTGACGCCGGACGGACGCATGTCGCGTTACTTTTACGGCATCGATTACGCCCCGAAAGATCTTAAATTCGGCATTATGGAATCGGCCGAGGAAAAGATCGGGAACCCGGCGGAAAGGCTTTTGCTCTATTGCTATCATTACGATCCGGCAACCGGAACATACGGTTTTGCGGTAATGCGTGCCATTCGGGTCGGCGGAGTTCTGACGCTGATAGGCATGGCGGCAATGGGATTGGTTTTTTGGCGAAGAGGAAAGAAGAAGCTTTCCTGAGAATATTTGGAATAATTAACGACGTTGGATTTTTTAATGTCTTCAGTATCGATTCAATCATAGATATTAAAGACGGATTTTGATCGGTTATGCAAAACTCTTCATGGATACCATTACTTCCCGACCGGGCTTCAACTGTTGCCGGACAGGTTGACTATCTATATTTCTACCTGATACTGATCAGCGTCTTTTTTACGGTCGGAATCGTAGCAGTCATCTTTATTTTCGCGGTCAAATTCCGCGCTAAGGAAAAATACGCGTCACCGCGCGGCCTGCATGGTTCGCTCGTACTGGAAACGACGTGGTCGATCATTCCGTTCCTTATTTCGATGAGTATCTTCACGGGCGGGGCGATCGTATTCTACAACCAGTACACCGTTCCCGAAGACGCCATGGACATATACGTCGTCGGTAAACAGTGGATGTGGAAAATGCAGCATCCGTCCGGCCAGCGCGAAATAAACGAACTGCACGTTCCGGTCGGCCGCAAGGTGAAACTCACGATGACGACCGAGGACGTTCTGCACAGTTTCTACGTTCCGGCGTTCCGCGTGAAGGTTGACGTCGTGCCCGGCCGCTATACCTATTATTGGTTCGAGGCAACGGAAACCGGCGAATTCCATCTGTTCTGTGCGGAATACTGCGGACTGAACCATTCGGGCATGATCGGAAAGATCATCGTCATGGAACAGCGCGATTACGATAACTGGCTGAGTGGAAACGTTTCGGGCCAAACGCCGGTCGAGGCAGGAAAGGATCTGTTCACGAATAAGCTCGGATGCGCGTCGTGCCACTCGGGCGGAGCCGACCAGCGCGGAGCTCACCTCGAAGGCATTTTTAACAAGGAAGTAAAACTCGTGGGCGGAAGCACCGTTATCGCGGACGAAGCCTACATCAGAGATTCGATACTAAATCCGGGAGCGCACGTCGTCGAAGGCTATCAGCCGATCATGCCGACGTTCAAGGGACAGGTTACGGAAGAACAGCTTGTTTCGCTCGTCGCATACATAAAATCGCTGAGCGGCGATACGTCCGCCACTCAGTCGGCCCCGGCGGCCCCTGCACCGGCGGCGAATTCGGCGGCGAACAGCGCGAAACCGGAGGCGAATAATGCTGCCAACAGCAGTAAATAGGCGGTAAGAGATTATGCAAAACGTTGATGCAATCGGTTCGGGATTTTCAGAACCTCGCAAACTTAACTATCTGAATAACGGTACGTCGCTTAAATCGTGGCTTTTGACAAAGGACCACAAGCGCATCGGGCTAATGTACCTGGTCAGCGTTACCGTTTTCTTTTTCATGGGTGGACTGTATGCCGCGGCGATCAGGCTCGAACTGCTGACCCCGGCCAGCGACCTAATGGAAACGGCAACGTATAATAAGGCCTTCACGCATCACGGTATCCTGATGATCTTTTTCTTCCTGATACCTTCGATCCCGGCGGCCCTGGGCAACTTTTTCCTGCCGATAATGATCGGCGCAAAGGACCTCGCCCTGCCGCGCATAAACCTTTTAAGCCTTTATATTTACTGGATCGGCGGCATTCTGACGCTGTGGGCGCTTATTCAGGGAGGCGTCGATACCGGCTGGACATTCTATACGCCGTACAGTTCGACGTTCTCGAATTCGTTCGTCGTCGCGGTCGGGCTCGGTATTTTCATCAACGGCTTTTCATCGATCCTGACGGGTGTTAACTTTGTCGTCACGCTGCATACGATGCGTGCTCCGGGAATGACCTGGTTCCGGCTTCCGCTGTTCTGTTGGGGAATGTACGCGACCAGCATCATCTTTATTCTCGGCACACCGGTCGTTGCGATCACGATCCTGCTCGTTGCGGTCGAACGCATCACCCAAACCGGTATTTTCGATCCGGCGATCGGCGGCGACCCGATACTGTTCCAGCATTTGTTCTGGTTCTATTCGCATCCGGCCGTTTATATCATGGTGCTGCCGGGCATGGGCGTCATCAGCGAACTTATATCGTCGTTCTCGCGCAAACGGCTTTTCGGTTACGAATTCATCGCGTTCTCAAGCATCGCCATCGCCATTTTCGGTTTCCTCGTTTGGGGACACCATATGTTCGTCAGCGGACAATCAATGTACGCCGGAATGGTCTTTTCATTCCTTTCGATGGTTGTCGCGATACCGTCGGCGGTCAAGGTATTCAACTGGACGGCGACGCTCTACAACGGCTCGCTTTCATTTGAAACGCCGTTCCTGTATGCGCTCGGCTTCATCGGCCTGTTCCTGATCGGCGGATTGACCGGCCTTTTCCTCGGGTCGATCGGCCTGACCGTTCACCTGACGGATACGTATTTCGTTGTTTCGCATTTCCATTACGTCATGGTCGGCGGACAGGTTATTGCGTTCCTCGGCGGACTGCACTACTGGTGGCCGAAGATGACGGGCCGCATGTATTCGGAATTTTGGGGAAAGATCTCGGCGATGCTCGTTTTCATCGGGTTCAACCTGACGTTCTTCCCGCAGTTCATTTTGGGTTATCAGGGAATGCCCCGCCGCTACGCCTCATATCCTCCGGAAATGCAGGTGCTTAATATATTCTCGACGGCGGGTGCTTCGGTTCTGGCGGTCGGGTTCACGATGCCGGCGATCTATCTCATACATTCGCTGTTCAAGGGCAAAAAAGCTCCGGATAATCCGTGGATGTTGCCCGGACTCGAATGGCGCACATCGTCACCGCCGCCGACGGAAAACTTCGACGTTCCGCCGATCGTTACCTGGGAGGCATACGATTACAGCGAGGACAACGGTCTGGATATCGAAGAAGCAAAACGCCGCGAATTGGCAAAGATCGGATAAAAACAGGGCTTTGGGAACGGGCCGCAATGCCTTTCCCGAACATGAATAAAATAAATGTCTAATCACGAACACGAATATCACCCGCCCGGACTGCAGCATCAGTTCGAGGACATGGGCCAGCAGGAAGAATCCGTTTCCATCGGCATGTGGATGTTCCTTGCCCAGGAGATCTTGTTCTTCGGCGGACTTTTCACGGCTTATTTGGTCTTTCGCTGGAAGTACCCGATGGCGTTCGCCGCGGCGAGTAACCATCTGGACGCTTTCCTCGGCGGTACGAACACGCTTGTGCTCATCGTATCGAGTTTGACGATGGCTTTGACGGTCTATTACGCCCAGAAGGGCGACCGGATGAAGCAAGTGGTCCTCATCGTCCTGACGATGATATTCGGCATGGCGTTTCTCGGCATCAAAGCCGTCGAATACACCGACAAGTATAACCACGCGCTTGTCCCCGCCAATGGCTGGAACCGGACGACGCCGCTTACACCTGACGGCGGCATACCGGAACCGCCGGCACCGAAGGCGGCGGAGCACGAAACCGCGTCATCAGGCGGCCACGGCGAAGCCGAACATGAATACTTCAACCCAACGGGCGAATTTCAGTGGAAGGACGTAAGCCTTGTTCATCACGCGCTCGATCTTGAGAAGGAATCGGGCCACGCCGTTCTGACGGACAGCGAACGCACCGGATATTTTTCGAACGGCGAGGTCGATGCGAACAAATTCCGCGACCGCGTGAAGATATTTTTCTGGATGTATTTTGTGATGACCGGTCTGCATGCTCTGCATATGATCATCGGGCTCGGCATCATGGCCTGGCTTTTGTACAAAGCCTGGAAGGATACGTTCAGCGCGGAATACTACGCACCGGTGGAAATGTCCGGACTTTACTGGCACTTTGTCGATATCGTCTGGATATTCCTGTTCCCGCTGCTGTATCTGCTGGGAAGGCATTTTTTACATTAGGTTTTTGCACAAGATAAAGGATAGATTATGTCTGAAAATTCACACGAAGAAGCTCATATCGGATTGCCGGGCTATATCGGCGTGTTTCTGGTACTCGTCGTCGGCACGATCCTGACGTACCTCACGTCCCAATGGGATCTTGACTGGATCTTTGCCGGGGCGAACACGCTGCTTGCATTGCTTATCGCCTTTACGAAAATGGCGTTCGTTGTGCTGTTCTTCATGCACGTTTATTGGAGCCCGAAGATGATCCGTTTGGCGATCATCGCTGCGTTCTTCTGGCTATCGTTGATGTTCGCCTATACGATGCAGGATTATTTCACGCGCGGCAGCGGTCTTTTTACGAACTGACATTCGGCGCGAACTTATTTTGACGCGGAATCGTAAGCAAATATGCATGCGGTTCCGCGTCATTGTTTGTTAGGAAATTGGCTTTCTGCGTGATATTATTTTCGATTTGGCGCACGTTTTTATTACATTTTTTGCGATTTATATGGGGCAACAGTCAGCGGTGCGGCGTCATCAGACTTTTTCAGATGTTTAAGGAATTATCGTTAAGGAATTCATTTTTAATAATTTCGGTATTTTTAACTGTTCTGATCTCCGGATGCAGCGTAGTAAAAACTGATAAGAAAACGCCGACGCTTCTAAAGACCGAAAACGCTAAGCAGGCTGACCTGATGGCGGAGATAAACCGGTTCGCGAGCGTCACCTCGCTGCGCGCGAAAATGGACCTGAAATTCGAGGATAATTCCTTTGCGCAGTTCGGCAGCAAAGAGGTTTACCGTTCGGCCGACGGCGAAGTCACAGTTATGCGCCCCGCGAATATTTTCTTGAAGGTTCAGGTTCCCGTCATCAAAACCGACGTTGCCCAGATGTCGTCGGACGGCACGCATTTTCAGGTCGCGATACTTCAGGACGGCGGCAGCGGCCGTTACAAAAAATTTGTCACCGGCACTAACGACGCTGATTACACGCCGCTTCAGAAACAGCTGACATCCGGCGACGAGGTAAACGGCAACGGCGAGGTTCGTGAGAACGTGAACGCATTTGCGAACCTTCGGCCGCAGCATTTCACGGACGCGATGCTGATGAAGCCGACCAGGGATTCGGACGTTTATACGCAAAGCACCATATTTCAGATCGAAGAAGACCTGACGGCGCCGAAAAAATCGCCGCTCCGGACGGTGCTTCGCGGATATTATCTTTTGGACGAATTTGCTCGAAATGACGATGGTTCCCTGAAAATAATGCGGCGTTTCTGGTTCGACCGCGTCGGCGGTATACGGCTCGCGCGGCAGCAGATATTCGACGCCGCGGGCGAGATCGAATCCGACATTGTTTACGGCCGTCAGGGAGCATTGTCCGACCAGCCCCAATACCGCAACCTGCCGCTTGAGATAGTCGTGACGCGGCCGCAGGAAAAGTATTCGATGAAGCTGACATACCAGACGCCGTCGGCGGTCGTCATCGGGCAGACGTATCCTGAAAAAGGCTTTATCCTGAAAAATTCATGGGGTCTGGAGGTGCTGGATCTCGACCAAAAATTAAAGGATATCGGAGCAGCGTCGTCAACCGTCGTTCCGATGACGATCCCGGCCGCAAAGACCGCCACACGGGCTCAGCAATAAGTTCGCAATGAAACACATTCTTACTACAAACGATCTGCGGAAATCATACAAGATCGGAAAGCTTGAGGTTCAGGCGCTCAAAGGCGTCACGCTCGATATCGAAGCCGGCGAATTCGTCGCGATCATGGGGCCTTCGGGTTGCGGCAAATCGACGCTTCTGCACCTGCTCGGCGGGTTGTTGAGTCCGACAAGCGGTAATATAATCATTGACGGCGAAGATCTTTCAAAGGTTTCGGATGCGGAACGAACGGACATCCGCCGCCGCAAGATCGGTTTTGTTTTTCAGCGGTTCAATCTGTTCCCGACGCTTTCCGCGGAAGGAAATCTGAAACTTGCGGAAAAGATACATAGCGGTAATGGAAAGGGCAATGAGGAGCGCCGCCGCGAGGTGTTAAAGCTTCTAAAACTCGAAGACAAGATGCACCACAAACCGCTCGAACTATCGGGCGGCGAACAGCAGCGGGTCGCGCTCGCACGGGCGATCATAAACAGCCCCGCGATAATTTTGGCCGATGAACCGACCGGAAATCTCGATACCGAAAATTCGGACATCGTTTTGGAAATGTTCCGCGACCTGAATGAAAAATTATCTCAGACGATCGTTATGATCACGCATAATCCCGAAGCCGCGGCGGTTGCCTCGCGGATCGTCCATATGCGTGACGGCGTCGTCGTTGACGGGGCTCACGCCTAGGTTTGAATGCGGAAAATACTCGACAATTTCATTTGGTGGAAATACGGCCGCGAAACCACGGTTTATGTGCTTTTCTGCCTTTTGATAGTCGCTTTTATTTTTCTGACGCCGAAAGAGTGGTTCGAAAGCCGCGAAAAATTAGCAACTCAAACGTCGCGCATCGTCGTCAAAGCCTCTGATGTATCACCGGACCGCGAACATCTGGCCCAACGCGTCCGCGAAATAAGCGGTAACCCGAACGCCGAGATCATCGGCATCGAAGAAAGCGTCGGTGAAAAAGGCGAAAAGGTCTATCAGATCGATATCCGCTAGGTTCGCGTCCGACACAGGAGACATAAGATTTTTATGATTAGATATTTCAGATACGCCGCACTGGCCGCTTTTGCATTCATATTTATAGGTTTTACCGCCGGCCAGGCGAACGCGCAGATCACGTCCATCTTTACCCGAATGGAAGAACATAACAAGGTTCTTTCGTCGTTAAAGGCAACCGTGACAATGGTCAAATATCAGGATCAACTCGAAACCCGCGACACGACAAAGGGAAAGGTTATGTACCTGCCGCGGAGAGGAAAAGATCCGCTCGTCCGTTTGGATTGGGACAATGGAGACGCTTTGGCGATCGTTGATAAGCAATATGTGTTATACAAGCCAAGGACCGCTCAGGCGATAGTCGGAAGTACGGAAAAGGCAAGGGACAGCGCAAAAGCCGGAAACGCTCTCGCATTTATGAGTATGACGCGGGCACAGCTTCGCCAAAATTATTCCGTAACCTATGTCGGAGCCGAAAAGCTCTCCGAAGGCACTGCGACCGATCATCTGAAACTCGAACCCAAGGCGGCGTCGAATTATACATCCGCCGAGATCTGGGTGGATGCGAACGGAATGGTCGTGCAGTCCCGGATCACGGAAAAGAATAACGATACGACGACCGTCCTGCTGACCAATATCGAAAAGAATAAAACGCTGAAAGCCAAGGATTTTCAGATATCGCTGCCGCCGGGAACAAAACGGGTAAAAAGCTAACCGTGACCTCAAAAAGCTCCTCTCCTTAAAGGATGGGAGCTTTTTGAGCGCGAAAATCCGCTGGCTGAGGAA
>CBFGSN010000031.1:0-22270 GCA_965651435.1 uncultured bacterium
TCATTTCCGGAGCCTTCACGTCGGATGCGGCGGTCGGCGGATTTGTCGGCGTTCTCGTTCAAGGTTTCAGACGCGCGATGTTCTCCAACGAAGCCGGTGCCGGTTCGGCAGCCATCGCCCATTCGGCCGTTCGAACAAAATATCCGGCCAGCGAAGGCATTGTGGCACTGCTCGAACCGTTCATCGACACGGTTGTTATCTGCACAATGACCGCGATAGTTATCATCTTGTTCAATATGGAGGGGTTTTTCCAGTACGGCGGCATCAATGGAAACGTGATGATCGGCAATGAAGCGGTGAACGGCGTTGATCTTACGGCACGTGCTTATAACGACGCGCTGCCCGGATTCAACATTGTCCTGACGGTTTCGGTCATTCTGTTCGCATTTTCGACCTTGATCTCCTGGTCGTATTACGGACTGCAGGCATGGAAGTATCTATTCGGACGGTCGAGAATGGCCGATCTTACCTTCAAGTTCAGCTTTTGCATCTTCACCGTGATCGGGGCGGCGATATCGCTCGGCTCGGTGATAGATTTTTCGGACGCGATGATTTTTGCGATGGTCTTTCCGAATATGGTCGGTCTTTTATTCCTTTTCCCCAAGGTGAAGGAGGAACTTTCCAGATATCTTCGCGCTATCGGAAGAGCCTGAACACTTAACCGTTTGAAAGCATAAAAGGTCCGTTCGGTGAGCGATCATCGGACGGACTTTTTATTGTCTTTTGGGCGTTGGGGCTTGACTCTGAAACCTCATGGGCGTATCTTTCGTATGCTGAAAACTATATCCGTTTCAATGAACGACCCGTCATGAAGAAGGCATTTCGACGGATATCTTTAGCGATTCAATCAAGTTAACTAACTCAAAAGACAAGATCACCCATTGATTGCAGGTACCGGAAGACATCTCCCGTCGGCCATGAGGGTGTTCGATGGCGATGGATATTGCGGAAGAGGAATTAGAAACCAGCGAAGGTTTCATCCGCGGGCTCGGCCTGTTGGATTCAACAATGATCGTAGCCGGATCGATGATCGGTTCCGGCATATTTATCGTATCCGCGGATATCGCGCGTCAGACCGGTTCGGCCGGCGGGCTGCTTCTGACCTGGCTTATAACCGGAATACTTACGGTTTTTGCCGCGCTCAGCTACGGCGAACTTGCGGCAATGATGCCGAAAGCCGGCGGCCAGTACGTCTATCTTCGCGAAAGTTATTCACCGCTATTCGGATTTCTTTACGGCTGGACGCTGTTTCTGGTCATTCAAACCGGAACGATCGCCGCCGTTGCCGTCGCGTTCGCAAAATTTCTGGGCGTTCTGTTTCCTGCGATCTCACCGACGAGCTATATAATTCCTCCGATCAATATTTCATCCGGATACGCGGTTACGCTGTCGGTGGAACAATTCATCGGTGTGTTGATGATAATTTTGCTGACGTTCATAAACGCGCTTGGCCTTAGGTTCGGCAAGATCATTCAGAACGTATTCACATCGGCCAAAACACTGGCTCTCATCTTTTTGATCATCGTCGGGCTGTTGATCGGCGGCGCGACCGGAACGTTCTCGGCAAATTGGGCGAATATCTTTACACCGCAGAACGCTGCCGTCATCACGCCGGACGTTTCATTTTTGCCGCCGGTTTCGGTGCAAAGCGGCATTTTCGGCTTCATTGTCGTTATGTGCATTGCCCAGGTCGGATCGCTGTTTTCGTCCGACGCATGGAACAACATCACGTTCACGGCGGGCGAGGTAAAAAATCCGCGGCGCAACATTCCGCTTTCTCTGGTAATGGGAACGGGTCTCGTCACAGGATTATATTTGATCGCGAATTTTGCGTATTTGGCGACACTGCCTCTTTCCGGAATTCAGACCGCGGCACAGGACCGCGTCGGCACGGCCGCGCTTGAGGTGATCTTCGGCGGCGTGGGCGGAACGCTGATGGCCGTTGCGATCATTATTTCAACATTTGGCTGTAATAATGGGCTTGTGCTTGCCGGTGCGCGTGTCTATTACGCGATGGCGAAGGACAAACTTTTCTTTAGTTCGACGCAAAAACTAAACAAATATCACGTTCCGGCCGTAGCATTAGCGTTACAGTGTGTTTGGGCGTGTTTGCTGGTTCTTCCGCGGACGCGTTCGGGCAAGATCGAGGGCGGCGTCGAAGTTTACGGCAATCTTTACGGAATGCTGCTCGATTATGTTGTCTTTGCCGTACTTATATTTTACATTCTTACGATCATCGGGATCTTTATCCTTAGACGTAAAAAACCGCATGCCGAACGGCCGTACAAAGCTTTCGGCTATCCGGTGATACCGTTGGTTTACATATCGGCGGCGTTCCTCATATCGACGGTGCTCTTGTTCTATAAGCCGCAAACGTCGATTCCGGGGCTTTTGATAGTTCTGACCGGTGTTCCGGTCTATCTGATATGGAAAAATATTTCGGCCAGAAATGCCGGAACATAGTTTTAACTTAACACTCTAGGAGGTTTTGAATGTCACTTTTTTCGACAAAACCCATTGGCAAACTGATAGCTGAAGCCGAGGAGACAGGCGAGCACACACTCAAGAAAACCTTGAGCGCACTTGACCTGACGATGCTTGGCGTCGGCGCGGTCATTGGTACCGGTATTTTCGTACTGACCGGCCAAGCGGCGGGAAAACACGCCGGCCCGGCTGTCGTGATCTCAATGGTGATCGCCGGCGTGGTCAGTGCTTTCGCGGCTCTCTGCTATTCGGAATTTGCCGCGACCGTACCGATATCGGGTTCGGCTTATGCCTACGGCTACGGAACGCTCGGCGAATTCGTCGCATGGATCATCGGCTGGGACCTTATTCTCGAATATGCCTTTGGCGCGGCAACTGTGGCCGTGGGTTGGTCGGGATATACTGTAAGTCTTTTACGGGAGAATCTGAATATAAACTTCCCACTTGCCTTAAGCGCACCGCCCGGCGAGATCGTTGATTCCACCGGGGCCGTGATCGGCCAGGGGTTGTTCAATCTGCCTGCCGCGCTGATCGCGGTCGCGGTCACGCTGCTGCTTATCCGAGGGATCAAGGAGTCCGCCAGCTTTAACTCGATAATCGTTATCATCAAGGTGATCGTGGTTATCCTGTTCATCGTTGCCGGTATCGGATACGTTGCTCCGGATAATATATTCAACCCTCCGTGTCCCGCGGAAAACCTGGGATGTACGCCGTTCATGCCTTTCGGATTCAGCGGCATCATCACCGGTGCGGCCGTCATCTTTTTCGCCTATATCGGCTTCGACGCGGTTTCGACCGCCGCGCAGGAAGCAAAGAACCCGCAGCGTGACATGCCGCGCGGTATTCTTGGCAGTCTCGCGATCTGTACCATTCTTTACATCCTGGTTTCGGGCGTAATGGTCGGCATCGTCGATTACAAAGCGCTCAAGGAAGCCGCGGCACCGCTTGCCGCTGCCATCGACGGAGCACTGGCGGCAAATCAGGGGGCGACCGCCGGCGTGATGGGAACTATCCTCGCGATCTTCTCATCATGGATCATCAAGATCGGTGCCGTGCTCGGCCTGAGTTCGACGATGGTCGTTATGACAATGGGACAGCCGCGTGTTTTCTATTCGATGTCGAAGGACGGGTTGCTGCCGGAATGGGCGGCGAAGATCCATCCGAAATTCCGCACGCCGCACGTTACTACGGCTATCACCGGGACGATCGTTGCGATCCTGGCCGGCTTTGTCCCGATCAGTCTGCTCGGCGAACTCGTCAGCATCGGAACGCTTTTCGCGTTCGTTATCGTCGGCACGGGCATCATCATCCTCCGTTCGACGAGCCCGAACCTGAACCGTCCGTTCAAGGTGCCGTTCTCGCCGTTCATTCCGCTTGCGACCGTTGTTTCTGCGGCGTTCCTTATGAACAGTTTGCCGCTCGATACATGGATCCGCCTGATCGACTGGATGGCGATCGGCTTGCTGATCTATTTCGGATACAGCTATACGCACAGCAAATTGGCGCATGACGAAACCTCGGTCGACGAGCTCCCGACGGATTACAAAGCGCCTATCGCTGCGATGGTCGGCATCGGACTTGTCGTTATCTTGACGATCTATCAGGTCCTTGCTCCGTCAAGCGGTCTGGGGCTCGGACTCGAACCGCATCTGAAAGTCGCCGACAATATTCCGCTTAACCTGGCGATCAGATTGTTCGCGTGGCTTTTGACCGGAGTTCTGGTGTATATGATCATGTACGGCAAGAAGGCCGCGGCCGGAGCCCGAAGCTCTTCGACCAGGTCGATCGGGTTGATACTGTCGCTGTTGAACGTTATCCTTTGGGGTATCGTGACCGCGTGGTATTTCATGCACATTCACGACAAGGTCGTGCAGTAACCGTCACGTTTGTTCGAAAAGAAAAAGGCCGTGAAGAGACATCTTCGCGGCCTTCTATTTTGGGGTTGACTCATCCTTAGAAAACGACGAAATCCACATTTGCGAGATCGCCGTCAAGGTTAACTATCCGCGCCGGTATGCGAGAGCCTTTGGCTTTTGCCTGAACGGAAAGTATCGCGGTTCCGCCGGATGAAACGTCCGTAAAGCGGTAATAGCCAAAAGAATTGGTCCTGATCGAACGCGGACGGGCCGAAGTATCACCCATCGAAAGCGACACCATCGCTCCGGAAACCGCACGGCCGTTCCTGTCCGTAACGCGGCCCGAAACAGAGACCGGCGCGGCCGATACCGTCAGAAATTGTATCGAAAGATCGTCGATCGACAGTCCGTCGTCGCTGCCGACAATGTTCTGATCGACCCATCGGACATAAAATCTATCGCCCGGTTGGATGACGAGGTCGATGACGTTCGGCGGGAATACGGTGCGATATTCGGCGTCGTTGCCGTCGCGTGAACCTGAACCGCCGGCCGTATTCGGTGTCGTAAAATTAAGCGCGGAATACGGCGTGAATATCCCGTCGTAAATGTTCGCTGCGTTCAGGCCGTATTCGAACGAAAGCATATCAACACCGCTGCCGGATGCAGCACCGCGGCGGTACATCTCGCCGGTGTAAGAAATGATAACGCGTGCGAACGGCACGGCATTTTCATTTACGAAACACGCGCCGACCATTGTCAGCGGTATTTCGTCCGCATTAAGCGAACCCAATGCACGGTCATCCGGATCCGATGTCGTCCCAAATGAATGCGTATTGCCGCCGGCTCCGCCACCGTTTCCGGCGGCGTAACGTCCCGAAACCGAGCTTGGGTTCGTGCCTTCTTCGAACAACGCCCAACCGGGAACATTCACGGTTCCGCCCGCATCCGAAATGGCGTTGTCGAATTTTCCGATAACGCGGCGCGGGCCTGAGGCTGAGATCACGATCACATTTCCCGCATCGCCGGTTTGCGGGGACGGGCTGTTGCCGAATCCGTCAAAATTTTGCGAGTAAGTTAACGAATGCGGACCGCCGACCGGTATGCAGTTCTGGGGAAATGCTTGGCTTGCGAAAAGGAAAAGCGCGCTGAAAATAAGCGCAGACATATTTTTAGACATAGTTTATGGGCACCTCAAAATAAAGTCGAGAATGGTTTAATTGTGATGGGATGTGGTGGGAATTACTGATGGAAGGCACGGCAAATGCCGTGTATGCAACAATTATAGCGCTTTGCCGCAGCAGTTTTCAAGGGTTTTTTTCAAGCGGCTTTTACGTCGTCGTATTCTTCGGACCTTTCAAGCACCTTTTTTGCGAAAGGACATGTCGCTTTTATTTTCAGCGTTTCGGAGCGTGCAAATTTAACGGCTTCTTCGATCAGGTCATAGCCGATTCCCTGGCCGCGAAGCGATTCGTCGATCTCCGTATGATCGATCGTTATCTCATTTTCGCCCGAGCGGACATAGGTCATTTCGGCGATCCATTCGCCGTCCTTTTCGATAAAAAACGCGCCGCGTTTTCCGTGTTCTTCGTGTTGAATATTCATCTATATATTTATTTCTAACAGATGCCGCGGCCTTAGACAAATCTTGTTTGCGGCTTCGTTCTGGATTATGCTAAAAGTATGAAAATATTTGATGTTACGGTGCCTTTGGGAGCAAACCTTCCGATATACGAAGGCGACCCGCAGGTCGAGATCGGGACGGAACTTTCGATAGCCGACGGAGCGTCCGCGAATGTCTCGCGAATGTGTTTCGGCGTCCACAGCGCGACGCACGTTGATGCGCCGAATCATTTTATCGAAGGCGGCCGTCGCGTCCACGAACTCGAACTCGAAAAACTTACGGGCGGGTGCAGGGTAGTCGAAATAGCCGACGATGTTGATTCGATCGGGCCGGAACATCTGCCGGATCTTGCCGGCGTCGAACGCATTCTCTTTAAAACGCGCGGTTCGGGGTTTTGGAATGACACATCAGCCGGCTTCCGACAGGATTTCACGGACATTTCGCCCGCGGCGGCACGCATACTTGCGGACGCGGGAACAAAGCTCGTCGGCATCGATTATCTTTCGGTAGAAAAATTCGGTTCGACGGATTTCGGAACGCACCTGGCATTGCTCAAAAAAGAGGTCGTCATCGTCGAAGGCCTTGACCTTCGCGCCGTGACGGCGGGCGATTACGAGATCTTTTGCCTTCCCCTAAAATACGAAGGTGGTTCAGGGGACGGAGCACCGGCGCGAACGATACTGATAAAAAAATGAAAGCGAACGAATCGAAATACCGCGAGCGCGTTTACAAACTTGTGCGGAAGATTCCGCCCGGAAAGGTGATGACCTACGGCCAGATCGCGACTATACTTGGCGAAGGTTATACGCCGCGAACCGTCGGTTATGTTATGTTCAATTCGTCGGAAGAAGGCGTTCCGTGGCAGCGCGTGATAAATTCGCAGGGGCGATGTTCGACCGGCCGTTTGACCATACCGCTGAATCTGCAGCAGGAACTCCTGGAAGCCGAAGGCGTAAAATTCAATGACAAAGGCAAATGCGATCTAAGCGTTTATCAGTGGAAAAAATAAAAGGTTACCGTCCCCATTTCAGTTTATTTCTTAGAACGTCAAAATAATTGCGGTTCGGCGGTTGGAGCAGGTTCAGCGTCGTGCGGCTTTTTCTGATCTTAACGATGTCGCGGGCGAGCATCGGATAACCGATCTGGCCGTCGAGCGTAAGGACAACGCCCTCGTTCTCGTTCTGAAGCTGAAGTTCGATCTGCGAGGTATCGGGCACGACGATCGGACGGTTCGTCAGCGCGAACGGGCAGATCGGGGTCAGGACGATCGCATTCATCGAAGGAAAAATTATCGGACCGCCGGCCGAAAGATTATACGCGGTCGAACCCGTCGGCGTTGCGGCAATTAGTCCGTCGGCGCGGAAAGAATTAACGAACTGGCCGTCGAGACGGGTTTCTATTTCGATGATGCGCGCGACGGCGGCTTTTGTTACAACGACATCGTTCAGGACACGGCCGGCGGCTATCATTTCACCGTTTCGCCACAGCTCAGCGTGGAGCATAACGCGGCGGTCGACCTCGTACTCGCCGTCAAATATCGCGTCCAGGGCAGAGTAAAGTTCTTCGATGCGAAAATCCGTCAGATAGCCGAGACTTCCGTAATTTACGCCAAGCACAAGTACGTCCGCGTCGCCGATCATCCGCGCGGTCGATATCATCGTGCCGTCGCCGCCGAGCACGACGACCAGGTCACACGCCGGAAATTCCGTGTCCTGGAACGCGCCGTTGCCCGCTTCGATCAGGCCGCCGGAGATCGTGGCGATGCCGCGTTCGCCGAGCCATGCGGACAATTCGCCGGCGGTCGCACGCGCTTCCGCGTTTCCGGGTTTTATGACGATCGCGACATTTTTTATGCTTCGTTCGGCCATTGTTTCCTTCGATTTATGATTAAACAAAGGCCTTGAAACTGCAAGCGCGTTTCTGTTTGGGTACAAAATTCCCTTGTTTTACGTTGGTTTTTCGCGAGGCTTTTGTTAAAATTGCGGTTTGTCTTTACAAGTTTCAAGTCCAATTCGATAGGAATTCGCAGATGTTAAAGTTCTTCAACCGTCTCGAGAAAACGAGAAATTTCATTCTGATCCTTTTTGCCGTTGTTATGGCGGCGAGTTTGATCCTTTTTTATGCTCCGACGCGCGACACTGCGGGCGTTGATTATACCGTTAGTACGGAAACGGCGGCGACCGTTTCCGGCAGCGCGATCACGGCCGGCGAAGTTTACCGGCTGAAGCAGGCATATTCGAACATGCTTCAGGGAAGGTCGTATCCGGCGGCATCGGCGGTGAACAACATAATCACAAGCCGCATCGGCCGTGTCGAAGCCGAACGGCTTGGGCTGACGGCATCGGACAAAGAGGTTGCCGACGCCATTCGCGAACGCTTTACGCCGCAGGACGGAACGCCTTTCGACCAGAAACTTTACGAAGAAAATGCGGTCCAACAGGCGGGCAGCATCGCGGCTTTCGAACAGCAGATCCGAGATGACGTAAGCATGGCAAAGCTTCAGGCTTTCATTACCGCCGGCGTTTCCGTTTCCGAAGAAGAAGTTTTGCAGGATTACCAACGGAAGAACACGAGGTTCGACGTTTCCTACGTTACGGTCAATGGGAACGAACTTGCCAAAACCATCACACCGACCGATCAGGAACTGCAGGATTATTTTGAAAAGAACAAGAGCGCATATTACATCAGTTCGCCGCAGAAGAAGATCAAATATATTTTCATAAGTACGCCGAAGATCGGCGAAAAATTGCCGATATCGGACGCGGATCTGCGGTCGGAATATGACAACCTTCCGGAAGACAAGAAAAAAGCCGGCGTGATGGGACAGGAAATAGTCCTGCGCGTTTCGAAACCGGAATTTGACGGACAGGTTTACGAAAAGGCTCAGGGACTTGTTACACAGCTTAAAGCAGGCGGCGATACCGTCACGAAAGAAGCCTTTGCCGAGATGGCAAAAGGCCAATCGGAAAACGCCGTGAGCGCGCCGAAGGGCGGCGATCTGCCCGGCCCGGTCAAGGAGAACCCGAATAATCCGACCGATCCGTATCAACGCCTTTTGAGAATGAAACCCGGCGAAATAACCGAACCGATCAAATACGAGAATCGCTATTTCATTCTCCGCCGCGGCGAAGACGTTCCGAAATCGTTCGAAGATGCCAGGAAAGAAATTGAGACAAGTCTTCGCAACCGCCGCGCTTATGCGGCTGCGGCGGAGCTTGCCGAAAAGGTCGATCAGGCATTGAAGCAGAGTAAGGACATCGATAAAACGGCACAGCAGTTCGCCGCCGAAGCCAATATGGATGTCGCGAGCATGATCCGCGAAACGCCGTACATAAAACCGGGCGATAACGTTGAAAACATCGGCATTTCGCAGCAGTTCGAAGATGGTATCGCACCGCTCGAAAATGCCGGCGATGTTGGTGAAAAGACACCGATCCAGAACGGTTTTGCGATACCGATGCTGGTCGATCAAAAACCGCCGAGAGATGCTGAATTTGCGGAAGTTAAGGATCAGCTGATCGAGATCGTAAAACTCGAAAAAGCACGCAATATGGTAGAGGAAACCGCGAAGAAAGTAGCGGATGCCGCAGCCAATGGCGGACTTTCTGCTGCGGCTTCGAGCAACGGTTTGACGGCAGAAGAGCAGAAAGATTACATTCTCGGATCGCCGCTTGGCACCGGTCCGGGAGCTTCGCGAAGCGAGGAACTCGACGACGCCATCTACGCATTGAAAGCGGGCGAAACGCTCAAGCAGCCGATCAAGGTTGGCGAAACGTGGTACATCGTGACGGTCAATGGCCGTACCGAAGCAAACATGGCGGATTTCGCCGCACAGCGCGATACGCTGATGCAGCAGATGCTTCAGCAAAAGCGCAGCGAAGTTTTCAACGAATATCTTTCGGAAACGCGCCGCCGCATGGAAGCCGCCGGTGACATCGAGATCTATGATGATGTGCTTGCGAAACTTGACGCCGCGGACGCTCCGCCGACTCCGCCGGCTCCGCCGCAGCTTCCGCCGGAACTTCAGCAGTAAAAACGTCCGGCGTTTGGATCAAGAGGCCGTCGCGTGCGGCCTCTTTTTTATTTTCACTACCGGACGAACTACAATTATTCTATGCAAATTCCGCGTCTTTCCGCATCGGCATATTCGAACACCGCGCCGCTTGTCTGGAGTCTGTTGTACGGACGTCACCGGGGCGAAGCGGAGCTGATAATGGACAACGCGCCGGCGCGCTCCGCTGAACTTCTAGCTTCGGGACGCGTCGATGCGGCGCTTACACCAGTGATCGTTTATCAATTGCTGGACGGGGTAAGGCTAGTGCCGGACGTATGCGTCGGCGCGCGCGAACGCGTCCGCAGCGTGCGGCTGGCGACACGCGGAACGCCGCTCGAAGACGTCCGCACCGTTTCGCTTGATACGTCGTCGCGAACGTCCGTTTGTTTGACAAAGATAATCTTTCGCGAATTTTTAGGGTTTGAACCCGAATGGCGTTCGGCCGAACCGAACCTTTCCGCAATGCTGGAAACGTCGGATTGCGCTCTGCTGATCGGCGATCCGGCGCTGAAATTATCGGTATCGGACGAATATACAAGCTTTGATCTCGTCGAACTATGGCGGAAATATACAGGCTTCGGATTCGTATTTGCGATGTGGATGACACGCCACGAGAAACCGGCGGTCGATCTCGCCGACATTCGCGACGAAGGGCTTCGCCATTTGGACGAGATCGCCGCAAATTACATCGCTGACATCGGCATTTCTGCCGATGACATGAAAACGTATCTTTCCGAAAATATTTCGTACGCGGCGGACGGCGATATGCAAAAAGGAATGGCGCTGTATTTCGAGCTTGCGGCAAAGAACGATTTGATCGATGCTAACAAGCCGCTGATGTTTATTTAAAACAATGTCGAAAACATATTTTGTTGACGAAAGATTCGAATCGATCGACACCGCCGAACTCGGCAAAGAATACGAAGCGTGTTCGTTCGTGAACTGTGACCTGACGGCTGCGGATCTTTCCGGGATCGTTTTCGCCGATTGCCGTTTCGAAAACTGTAATTTGAGCTCCGCGAACTTGGCTGGAACGGCGTTCAGAAACGTGAAATTCGATTCGTGCAAACTTCTCGGTTTGAGGTTCGACCTATGCAGCGATTTTTTGTTCGAGGTCGCCTTCAGCGAATCGATATTGGATTCGTCGTCGTTCTACGAATGCCGATTAAAAGAAACGGCTTTCGTAAAATGCCGAATGCGCGATGTCGATCTGACCGGTGCCGACCTGAACTCAGCCGAATTTGACGAATGTGACCTGTCAGACGCGAAATTCGAAAATACCGATCTTCGAAATGCGGATCTTCGTTCAAGCTTTAATTATGTTCTGGATCCGGAATTGAACAAGGTAAAGAATGCAAAATTTTCGTTGGCGGGCATCGTCGGGCTTCTTCAAAAATACGAGATCGTCGTCGAATAATACGGTCAAAACACGAGTCCCGATTCGAATAAAAGGAACCAACCGGCGACGATTATAAATATCATTACGCCGATGTCGGGCGTGCCAAGCTGCTGATCTGGGTTTTTCATTTTACTTCTCTGCCTCCTGCTTTTAATCGCGAAAATTTCGGCAAAAAAGTGTCAGAAAATTTTAGGCAAGCGGACGTTTTAATTCTTCGGAAAGCTTTTTGAAAATGACCTTGCCGTCATTGTCCTTTAGATGTTCGAGGAATATAAGCGCGCGGTGAATGCGGCGGTCGATGTCTTTTACCGTCGAAACGTGGTAAATAAGCGTACGCTTTTTGCCCTCGGTCAAAGCTTCGAACAGCTCGCGGCCCGTGTCGTCCTGCGCGAGAACTTCTTCGAATTCTTCGGGCATCGGCATGCCGTATTTGCTTGTATCCTTCGTTAATTCGACGCGGACGCTGTGGCCGGGTTCAATGCCGAGCGAAGTGCGGATCTTCTTATTCACCATTATGAAGAACGAACCGCCGCTTGGCATAAGCGCACATTGGAACGTGTGCTCGCCGTTCAGCGTGCATACGACGCGGCGCGATCTTCCTTCGAAACCGAGAGCGTCCGCCTGTTCCGCCTCGACCGGCAAAAAGTGCCAGCCGCTGCCGACAAGCGTCATAATGCTTTCGAACGAAACTTTTTTTGAGCCGCGTTTTGCCATAACGAATTATCGATGTCCGCCGATAGATAATAGCGCCATATTTGGCGATGCGATATTATATGTTTGATAAAAGATTTTCGAAATGAAAGAAAGCATCCAACCGATACTCGATAAAGCTCTGGCCGGCGAAAGGCTTTCGGCCGAAGATTGCACCGCGCTTTTGGAATCGGACGATTTTGTCCGCATCGGGCTTGCGGCCGACGAGATCCGCAACCGAAAGAACGACCCCAATGTAGTAACGTACATCATCGACCGCAACATAAATTACACGAACGTCTGCAACGTCGTTTGCACGTTCTGCGCGTTCTATCGACGGCCGGGAAAACCGGACACGTATATCCATTCGATCGAAGAGATAGAAAAACGCATAGACGAAACCATCGCGCTTGGCGGAACCGGCGTTTTGATGCAGGGCGGACTGCATCCGGATATGAATATCGAATGGTACGAAGATCTTTTGCGCACACTTCACGCAAAATATCCGACGTTCCAGCTTCATTGTTTTTCGCCGCCTGAGATCCATAATATTTCGCTTATTTCTGGGCTTGATTACGAAACGATACTGCGGCGTTTGAAAGCCGCGGGGTTAAATTCGATGCCGGGCGGCGGCGGCGAGATCCTGGACGATGAGGTCCGCAAACGCGTTTCCACAAAGTGCACGACCGACGAATGGCTGGACGTGATGCGCGCCGTTCACAAGGTCGGTTTGATATCGACCGCGACGATGATGTTCGGTATCGGCGACCGCATCGAACACCGCGTACGGCATCTGGAACGCATCCGCCGGGTTCAGGACGAAGCACTCGCGGCAAAAGAATACGACCCGAATTATGGTGAATTTACGGCGTTCATTCCGTGGACTTTTCAGCGTGAGAACACTGCGCTCGGCCGCAAGATCACCGAAGAACCGACCGGCATCGATTACCTGAAAATGCTGTCGGTATCGCGGCTTTTCCTTGATAATGTCCGGCACATACAGGCATCGTGGCTGACGCAGGGCATACGGCTCGGCCAGGCGGCACTGCGATTTGGTGCCGATGATATGGGCTCGATCATGATCGAAGAAAACGTCGTTTCCGCCGCCGGAGCCAACAACGAAGCCAACGAACGCGACCTCCGCTATCAGATCCGCGAAGCCGGATTTGTTCCACAACAGCGTGACATCCTATATAACAACATCAACCGCGATGTTGACGGACTTGATTCGAGCGATTCGATGAAGCTGAAACAACTCACGGTCGCGTTTGCCGACTGAGATTCTGAATTAACATCGAACCTACGGCGAATAATTATTTATACCCGTTACAAATAGTCGTGTTAAAATAGGCGTATGTCTGACGTTCAATACATTTCGGATTCCAACGGCAAGCCGGTCGGCGTGATCGTTCCTATAGACATTTGGAGAGATATTGAGACGGGCAGACTTACAAACCGTATCAACGATCTCAAGAAACTTTTCAAAAAAACTCAATCCTTACCGGCGGTAAAGATTTTGACAGACGCCGACATCGAACAGGAGATCGAAGATTATCGTAACGGCAAATGATTCGAGTTTTAATTGATACGGGAATAGTAGTTTCAGCCGCCTTTCGTGATCGAGTACCCGAACAATTTATTCTTTTCATCTCTAAAAGCCTGGATCATGAATGGGTTGTGTCTCCGGCCATCACGGGCGACAAAGATTTTGAAGATGCGACCGGCCTTATCGAAACAACAATTATTTCTGTTTCGGAGTTTATGGAGCATAGGGACAACTAACGCTAATACGAAAAATATTCTGTTTTAGAAGTATTTTAAGCATTAACGGACTCAAGTACACACAGTGAAACCGAACCACATAATAAATTACGAACCACGGAGCGTGATCTTTTCCGGTGCTGCGGGCGGTTTTGCGGCGGCGTTGTTTTTTGTTTGCGCGTGGTTTTTCGTGTCGGGTGAGGACTACGGCCATCCGCCGGCCGGCTTCGATACGGTGGACGAAATGACCGCATACGCAACGTTTTTTCTGCTGATATTTGCAAGCTATTTCATTGCGGCGTTTATCGTTCATTATTTTCGCGGACGATTGGTTGAGTGCGTTCCGGCGTGGCTCGCGGTGTCGGTTTTGGGTTCGGTGTTGTTCGCGGTCGCATTGCTCGCGCTTGTCAGTTCATCGTTGCAAGGCGGCGGTGAAATAGCGAAGACATCGGTATTTTATGTGATAACGTTAAGTATCGCCGCCGGCGTTTTCTCGAGGGCTATCGAGTTCTTAAATGCTAGGCGATCGCGAATGACCGTAGTGTCGAACAAACTATGAATGACCGACCCGGAACTTTGGAAAATCAGGAAATAAAACCAAAGAAAACGTTCCGTCGTTTTGTTAATCCAAAGGTCTTTATTTTTCTAGTCGCGGTATTCAATTATGTTTGGTATTTCTCCGGGTCGGCTTCTGCTAATCGATTGCTGCACGACAGCATAGTGTTTTGTCTGGTGTGTCCGTGGTATTGGGACTGGTCGTTTACAAATCCTCCGTCGCTGTTGCTCATCGCCGCGATCTGTTTGTTATACGGTCGGTGGCAGGGATATTTGGCTGCGGTTCTGACTTCCGTTTACGTAGTTTTTGAGGGTATTGCCTGGGTGTCTAATCAATCCGGTTTCCTTTCGGGTGTCGCGGAGCATATAGAAATAGCGTCACGACTTCCCAACCTTTTTTGGGAATGGCGCGATTGGCAGTATCTTTTCGCGGTCGTGATGTTGCTTGTCTCTCTCGTCTATTTGATCATTGAGATCCGAAGAGCACAGCGACTGTCATAAATCGACGTGCTACTCCTGCGCCGTTTCGGATAAGTTTCGAACATCCGGCGGAAAATATCGTATAGTTAATAGTCGGGAGGTTTTTTGGCGCAATGAGCGAATATACGGATCGTTTTGATAAATGGCAGCGGGAAGCAAAGGAAAAGCTTGAAAATATCGACAAGCAGCTCGGTATTTCGGAAAAGCTCGGCGACAGCGCGAAAGCGATCGCCGACACCGCGCAGAAAGGCGCGGAAAAGATAAAACACGAAGCCGAACGGTCGCAGGTCGGCAAACACGCCGTCAAAGCCGCCGAAGAAACGATCAAAACCGCCGAAGCCGCGGCGAAAAAGGCTTGGGATGCGAGCGAACCGATCCGCGATGCGGCCGCCGATGCCGCTTCGGAAGTCGGCGGAAGAGCCGCGTCCGTCGCGGGCGAAGCCGGAAAGGCAGCGGGCGATGCCGTTAACACCGCCGGAAAAAAAGCGGGCGAGGTTTTTGATGACGCGCGTGAAACCGTCACCGGCGGCGTCGAACGCGTTTCAAAGATATTTCATTTCGGAGCGGGCTGGTCGCGGACGGTGGATTCGGCGTTCAAAACCGTTTCGAATACGACCGCGTGGATCACAGAAAATCCGCTGAAAGCCGCAACGACAGGAGTTTCGGTCGCCGTCGGTGCCGGACTCGGCGCGGTTTTTACGGGCATCAGCTCACACTGGCTTTTTAATTCTGCGCTGCCCGCGTGGTCGGTCAAAAAACTTAGCGAACAATTTACCGGCTATCTGAAAAGCCAACGCGAACTCATCGAAAAAGGCGAACTTAGCGAAGCCGATGCCGAACGCGTAAAATTTGAACACGACATCGTAAAACAGATCGGCGCACCGCTTTTGGGCGCATTCTCTTTTGCGTCCGGCGCGGTAATGATGACGAATGTTCTGAATCCGAAAACCGTTACCGGTGCGCCGATAAGCTGGCTGCTCGGCGGCAATCCGCTGCTCGAAGGCGTGTGGTTTTTCGGCAACGGAATGGTCTGTTTCAAAACAAGCTACGATTTCTTTATGATCGCGCTCGAAGACCACGGCGACGTCCAAAATATGGTCAAGGAGATCAAAGGACTCCTCCCCGCCGCCGTCTCATAAAACCTTGATCGGAAACGGCGTGAAGCAAAGTATGAAAATTATGAGTGTCAGAACGGCCACGGCCGTTCTTTTTGCGCCGAGCGGCGACATATCCCACGGTTCGGGGTGGCGCACGCGGAGCATTATGCCGAGCAGAACGGTGATCAGAAATCCGCTTGGGCTGTTGAAATAGAACCAGCCGAGTATCGAAAGCAAAGCCATCACGACGAACGCGATCCGGCCCGTCCATCCGTGGATCGCTTTTCCAAACACCGCGAAAACCGCGTGGCCGCCGTCGAGCTGGCCGGACGGGATCAGGTTCAGCGCCGTCACGAGCAAACCGACCCACGCCGCCGCCATGAACGGATTCATTATCGTCCGCGTCAGGTCTATGTCGAACGCCGCGGCGATGATCCGCGTCAGCAGCGGATCCGAAAAAATTAAGCCACCCGAAATCGGCTGCACGCCCGCGTCGAGCGTCTGTGCCGACATAACGCCGATCACTGCAACGGGAACCAAGGCTACGAAACCGGCGATCGGGCCGGCGACGCCGATGTCGAAGATCGCTTTGCGTGACGGCAGCGGCGAGGTGATCTTGATGAAAGCACCGAACGTTCCGGCCGGCCCGATCATCGGCGGAGTCGGTATCAGGAAAGGCATCGTCGCATCGACCTTATAAATGCGGCAGGCGATGTAGTGTCCCATTTCGTGCGAAACAAGAATGAACAAAAGCGACAGCGAAAAGCTGAGTCCATAGATCAGATATTCGCTGTTGGTCAAAAGTGCTTCGACCGCCGTGTAAACCAAATGGCCGTAGCGATACGGCAGCGAAAGCACCAGATCAATGACCTCTGCAAAACTCTGCGGGTCGTCCTCCGGCATGGTGTTGATCATGCCGAACGGATATAGAATTCCGGCGATCGTAGTCGTGACAAAGGTGACGGCCAAAAGCCCGAGGTGCAGCGCCAGCTTTTTCGGCGTTATCGCACCGGTCCGAGCAAAATTTGAGAACTCTTCGTTCATAAAAAAAAGAAAGCCGCAGACCACAATTTTAGCCTTTCGCATCGTGATCTGCGACCTTCTGAAACAACAACAACTTTTTCGGCCCGTTTATTCCGCCACCGTTTTTGCGGAAAGTTCCTTTCCGGGTTTGAATCTGATCGTATTTCCGGCCGGGATCGGAACTTCTTTTCCCGTTCGCGGATTTCGGCCGACGCCTCTTTTTCTGGGTTTGACCACGAACACTCCAAAACCCCGAAGTTCGATGCGCTTTCCGGCCGCCAGTGCCGCTTTCATGGCGTCAAAAAGCGAATCGACGACCTGTTCCGCTTTTTGTTTGGGCACTCCGGTTCGTTCAGCAACGTGATTGACAATGTCGAGTTTGATCATTACCTTCTCCTTTTGTGACGAAGCGTGAGAGAGAATAGCGCGCACACCATCATAATGACCTAAGTCACAATATGTCAAGGTTTTGCGGAAATTCGTCGGGCGGCCGAAAAGCCGCGTTTGGCCCGATTCCCGAAATTTGCGTCGAATTATTTTCGGGATAATGATAATATCGTCAGGAAACCATAACTAAAATTTCGGGAGAAAACAGATGCGTTGGAGAAACCAAAGACAAAGTACAAATGTCGAAGACCGCCGCGGAATGAGCGGACGCGGCATCGCCATAGGCGGCGGCGGAATCGGCGTTCTGGTGATAATCGTAGCCGCGCTTTTGTGCGGCGTCGACCCGACGCAGCTTATTCAAAATATGCCGGCTGAATCGCAGCAGGTCCAACAGCCGCAGACGACCGCGAACAACGTTAACCCGCAAGACGAAAATTCTCAGTTCGCACGCGCGATAATGGGCAGCACGGAAGATGTCTGGCGCGAGATCCTGCCGAAACAGGCGGGCGTTAATTATACCGACCCGCAGCTTGTTCTTTTTACCGATCAGGTACAGTCCGCGTGCGGTTACACAACCGCAGCGACCGGGCCGTTCTATTGTCCGGGCGACCGAAAGCTTTATCTGGATTTTGCATTTTTCCGTGAGCTTAAAGAAGAGTTCAAAGCTCCGGGCGATTTTGCTCAGGCGTATGTTATTGCGCACGAGGTCGGCCATCACGTGCAAAATCTGCTCGGCACAATGAGCCAGGTGCAGCGTGCCGGAAACGACAATCGTTTGTCAGTCGCGCTTGAGCTGCAGGCTGATTGCTACGCCGGAGTTTGGGCGTATTATGCCGCACAGAAAGGGCTTGTCGAAACGGGTGATGCCGAGGAAGCGGTCAGAGCCGCCGCATCCGTCGGTGATGACACCATACAAAAACGAACGACCGGCTACGTCGTTCCGGATTCTTTCACGCACGGCACTTCGAAGGAGCGAATGCAGTATTTCGCGCGCGGAATGCAGTCCGGCGATATGCGACAGTGCCAGACGTTCCGTTAGGAACCGGCCGGGGCAAAAGGTTTTCCGTAAAGTTCCTGATAGACCCAACCGAGCACGCGCACCTCTGCGGTGCAAAGCGTTTCAAGCCAAAAGCTCGATAAATAGATGCGTTTTTCGACGGCGGATGTGAGCTTTTCGGCTTTTTCAAGCGGGCTTGCCTCCGGCTTTTTCTCCAGCTTATACGTATCGCTCATTTCCGAACGTGTTTCGCGCGCATCGTGCAAAGCCGTCAGCACGTCGTTCAGCCAGAGCGATAACGCCGGTTCCGTCCGGTTTTGATCGAGAGCCTGAAAAACTCCGATGGCAAATCTCGCCTCAGCATTTTCAAAAGGATACGTGCCGATGCCGTTCGCCTCATCGTCCTTTTGTTTCCATTGGAAAAGCTCTTCGGTCATCGGGTGCCGCATTCGCGCGGTCCGTTCGTCATACATCAGGAACCATTCGACAAGGTCGGCAAGCGACGCGGGTTCGATCGCACCGCCATCCGCCATACGCAGTTCCGGCGGCAAATTCATTTCTTCGTCGGCCATATTTTGAGTTTATCGTTCAGTGAAATTTTATGCTAACTCCGGAATAAAAAAGGTATTGACAATCCTTTTGCAGAAGATTATTCTCAATATAGGTTGATTGATAGAATGATTGACGAAATTGACAAACAAATTCTGACGATTCTTCAGAACGACGCGCGTACGTCGAATGCCGAAATTTCGCGGCAGATCGATCTGGCGCCGTCAGGTGTTCACGAACGCCTGAAAAAACTGGAGGAACGCGGCATTATCAAAGGTTTTCGCACGGAGATCGATCCGCAGACGATCGGCTTCGGGCAAACGGCTTTCGTTTCGGTTCGTACGGACGAGTATGGAAAAAAGCTGGATGAACTTCTTGCCGCCATTCCGGAGGTTTTAGAGGTGCACGACGTCGCCGGCGAAGACTGCTATCTGCTGAAAGTCAGAACAAAGGACACGGACGAACTCGGCAAACTGCTTCGCGAAAAGATAAAGCCGATGGCGAACGTGATATCGACTCGGACGACGGTCGTTCTTCATACGGTAAAGGAAACGACGTCGCTGCCGATAGAAATAGATAAGGAAGGTTAAGCCGATGAGCCCAAAAGTTAATAAGCAAATGGTAACAATGATCGCGGCATTTGCTGCGGTCTATTTAGTTTGGGGTTCAACATATTTGGCGATCAAGTTCGCCCTTGTTTCGATCCCTACGTTCCTGATGGGCGGCATACGTTTTACGGTTGCCGGGCTGTTGATGATAGCGTGGGCGAGATCTACGCGCGGATACGAACGGCCAAAGGCCGTGCACTGGCGGACGAGCGCGATCGTCGGGTTTCTTTTGTTGACGATGGGAAACGGCGGCGTTGTTTTGGCGGAGCATTATCTTTCGTCGGGAATGACGGCGCTGATGGTCGCGACGCTTCCTTTTTGGGTGATCCTTATCACGTGGCTTTTTATGAAAGCCGGACGCCCGAGCGTGCGGACAACGGCGGCGCTGGTCGTCGGATTTGTCGGCGTAATGATGCTTATCTCGGGCGGCACATCTACCGAAGGCAGCACGGCGCTCGGAACCATGATCGGCATCGCGGCGGTGACGGTTTCGACGGTCGCATGGGCCGTCGGTTCGCTTTACGGAATAAAAGCGCCGACGGTAAATTCGCCGATCCTGGCGGCCGGAATGCAGATGCTTTGCGGCGGCGTGTTCCTTCTTATCACCGGAACGGTACTGGGCGAATGGTCGTCGCTTCAATTGGCGAACGCCGAACCGAGCGCGTGGCTCGCGCTCGCATATCTGATCGTTTTCGGAGCGATCGTTGCTTACACGGCTTACAGTTGGCTGGTAAAGAACGTTTCGCCGACGGCGCTTTCGACCTACGCCTATGTCAATCCGGCGATCGCCGTGATACTCGGATGGGCGATAGCGGGCGAGGTTCTGAACAGCACGATGATACTCGGCGCGGCGATTATCGTCGGTTCCGTCGCACTGCTTACCATAAAAAAGCGTAGTCCGCGGCCGGAGCAGACCGAGCGGGTTTATGCCCCGAATGCCGTTGAAAACAAAGACCTCTACATCGAAGACGAAATACACTGCACGGCGTCCGCCTGACGCCGTGTATCGTCAATTTCCGAGTTTCCTTTAATTCAAATTTGCTTCGATGAACTGATACGCAGCGTCTATCGCGTCCTGCAGTTTTTCGGGCATATTGCCGCCGCCTTCGGCCATATCGGGTTTGCCGCCGCCGCGTCCGCCGACGATGGGAACGATCTCCTTGATGATATTGCCTGCTTTGATGCGGCCCGTCAGGTCATCGGAAACGCGGACGATGATGCCGGCTTTTTCGCCTTCGGCTCGGCCGAGAACGACGACGCCGCTTTTGATGCGGGCGAGCAGCGTATCCGAAAGCTGCCGCATTCCGTTGGCGTCCAAACCTTCGACGATCTTGCCCATTACGCTGACGCCATTGATGTCGCGAATATCTTCGCCGCCGCCCGCGGACGCGCCGACGGAGCCGGTCGCGATCTTCAGTTTCAGGTCGTCCATTTCGCGGCGGATCCGTTTTAGTTCGTCCTGAAGTTTTTCGATGGCGTCGGGCAGATTATCACGCTGCGTTTTTAGCGCATCGAGCGAACGGTCGATCAGGCGTTCGTCCTCGCGAAGCCGGGCGAAAGAATCAAAGCCTGTGATCGCGCGTATGCGCCGTACGCCGGAGGCGATGGCTTCGTCCGACATTATCTTGAACGCGCCGATGTCACCCGTCGCGCGGACATGCGTCCCGCCGCAGAGTTCTTTTGAAAATTCGCCGTCGCCGACGCTCAGCACGCGTACATTCGAACCGTATTTTTCACCGAACAGCGCGACCGCGCCGGAACGCATCGCTTCCTCGATCGACATCAGGTTCGTCGTGACCGGATGATTTTCCAGAATGTACCGGTTGACGAGGTCTTCGATCTCTTCGATCTCGGCCGTGGTCATCGGCTGATAATGCGTAAAATCGAACCGCAGATAATTTGGCGCAACGACCGAACCGGCCTGCTTTACGTGCGAACCGAGAACTTCTTTCAGGGCCGCGTGAAGCAAATGCGTTGCGGTGTGATTTCGTCGTGTCGCATCGCGCCGCGGTGCATCGACGACCGCCGAAACAGCATCGCCGACCTTCAGCGAACCTTTATCGACCGTGACCTTATGTATGATCAGACCCGCGACCGGCGAGAATGTATCGTGAACGGACGCCCGCAAGTCGGTACGGCCTGCGGTAGCAGGTGGTTGAAGCTTATCATCCGCAGCAGCCAACCGCTCCCTACCCGAAACGTTTCCGACTAAAATTCCCGCATCGCCGACCTGTCCGCCAGATTCTGCATAGAACGGCGTGTTGTCGAGCACAACACCGCCCTGTTCGCCTTCGCCAATTTCGGAAAGTTCATTCTCACCGTTCAAAATCGCGACGACCTTTGCATCGTCGAGCCGTGTCGTTTCGTAGCCATGAAAATTATTTGCTCCGATCTTTTCGACCACGGCCGCATAAAGCGGCGAGATCTGTGATTTTCGCTCCGTATGGCCGACCGGCGATTGCTGCTGCAGTTCGTGGAGTGCTTTATCAAAACGCGAATTGAAATCGTCTTCTTCGAAAACGACGTCTTTTTCTTCGAGAAAAACTCTGATCAGATCGCGCGGCGTCCCGAACGTGTCATAGAGCTTTGCGATGTTCGTGAAAAGCTCATCGCCCGACGCCTGCGTCAGATCAAGTTCGTTCAGGTGCGCGAGCCCGACGGTCATCGTATTGCCGAAGCGTTCTTCTTCCATCCGAACCATTTTGCCGA
>CBFGSN010000032.1:0-22216 GCA_965651435.1 uncultured bacterium
CATTTCCTATCAGTTCGATCTTCGATACGATCCTAAGGTCATCGAGCCTCGTGGTAATATAGTTGATGTGGTCAATACTGTTAGTGAAGGTCGAATGGCATTAGCTAATTTGCCTGAGCCCGGCTTGATAAAGGTTGTCGTATTTGGACCTTTCCCAATGGAAAGCGACGGTACGTTGCTGAATTTCAGGATGGCGGCTATTAGCGGCACCGGCACTTCTTCGGACATCCACGTCGAGAATTTCGTCGCCAACGATAATATTCTTCCCATTATTATTGACGGCAGAATCTCGGTTGTTGCGAATTCCGATATTATCCGAGGCCGTGTTTCCAATGGAATCGGTACGGGAATAGAAAACGCGATTGTCCTTCTGACGGATACCATGGGTAAGACCAGAACCACTCGCTCAAATTCGTTCGGCATTTTCGAATTTGGGGAAATACAGCGAGGTCAGACATATACTGTAGCAGTCAAGGCTAGAGGACTTGTCTTTGAGCCGCGACAAACGGTTGCCGGTGAGGGTGTTACTTCTTTAGACATGATCTCGATTCAATAGAGATCAAGCCGACCATAGGGAGAGCGGAATAAATTTACTCCGCTCTCGCATAAAAATGGTATTATTGAATCGGCGATATCAAATTTTCCCGCCTAGACCTTCAAGGAGTAGTCAAATGAAGAAAAAATTAAGTATTTTTGTGGTATGTTGCTGTGCCGCTCTCTTACTTACGACGCTCGTACCTGCCCAGAGGTTAAGACTTGATCGTGACTCTAAGGCAGACCCCATTGCCCCCCCTGTGGTCGTCACGGGTGGTAATGTTTTCGTAGCTCCCGGATCTGATATAACGGTCCCAATATCCGTAAGTGATCTCACTGGAATGGGAACGTATGCCTTTCAGTTTCATATTCACTTTGACCCAAATATTGTAAGACTCATGGGATCAAACTTTGGTTGCAGTACGGTTGGAACGATCCTGCCGCCGGGGACCGGCCCAGTTTGCAACGAGAGTCCTGCAGGAACCCTCCAGGTTTCAGTATTTGGCTCGCAGGATATAGTCGGGTCAGGAACTTTGCTGAATATAAACTTTACGGCGTTGACGACTGCCACTGCTGGGGCTGTCTCGCCGCTGACTTTTACGGATGTGGAGTTCTATGATTCGCTCGGGGTGCCTTATCCAACCGTGTTGAATCCCGGAACTATCACAATAACTGGCCCGACGGCCGCAGGAGTCACCTTGCGGGGGCACGTCCTAAACGCGTTGGGATATGCTATTCCAAATGCCAGGGTAATTGTTATTGACGAGGCAAACCAAGTTTTTGTAGCCAGAACGAACACTTTCGGCAATTTCATTATTGAAGGTTTGCCGGCTGGACAAAACTATATTGTTTCTGCAATCGCCCGGAATCATAGCTTTGCTGCCCAGTCCATTACTCTCAATAATCAAATAACACAAGTATCGATTATTGCCGAACAATAGTAAATAGCATTCTCGGCATCTGTAATAGGGGCGGTCTAGTAAATCGCTCCCTCGATTTGCTATCAATTTCGGCTATCTGAGATATTCGTCGGTCTTATCCGAAGATGCTGCGGACCTTGTCGGAGAGAGTTTCGCTGCCGAAGTCGGTGTCTTCGATCTCGGAAAGTTTTTCGAAGAGCTTGCGTTGGTCTTTGGTTAGGTTCTTTGGCGTGATCAAGGTTGCGGCGACGAAAAGATCGCCTTTTCCGCGGCCGCCGAGAGCCGGCATTCCCTGCGAACGCAGCCGAAAAACGGTACCGGTTTGCGTGCCGGCGGGTATTTTCAGGTCTTCTTCGCCGGTCAACGTTTTTACTTTTACCTCACCCCCGAGCGCGGCCGTCGCAAATGTCACGGGAACTGCCGAATAAAGATTCGCTCCCTGGCGTTCGAAGATCTCGTGTTCCTTTACGTGAATAACGACAAATAGATCGCCCGCGGGTCCGCCGCCCGGACCGGCTTCGCCTTCGCCGGAAACGCGCAGCCGCGAACCGGTTTCGACGCCTGCCGGTATCTTCAGCTCGATCTTCTTTTCCTTTTCTATACGGCCTTCGCCCCGGCAATTTTTACACGGATCTTTAATTATCTGGCCGCGTCCGGCGCAGGTCGGACAGGTCCGCATAACGCTGAAAAATCCCTGCTGATAGCGCGTTTGGCCGCTGCCGCCGCATCCCGTACAAGTGACGGGCGAACTGCCTTTTTCCGCTCCGCTGCCGGAGCACTCGCCACACGTTTCGAGCCGCGGTATCTCGATCGTTTCTTCTTTGCCTTCGGCGGCTTCTTCGAGCGTGATTTCCAGATCATACCGAAGATCGGAACCCCGTTGCACCGTCGAACGCGTCCGTCCGCGTCCGCCGAAAATATCGCCGAAACCGAACATGTCAAAGATATCTTCCATGTTCGTGAATCCCGGATCGAACCCGGCCGAACCGCCCGTGTGGCCAAATCTGTCATATGCCGCGCGTTTTTGCGGATCGGAAAGCACGGCGTATGCTTCGGCGCATTCCTTGAATTTTTCTTCCGCTTCGGCATTTCCGGGATTTTTATCGGGATGATACTGCACGGCAAGTTTGCGGTACGCAGACTTTATTTCGCCGTCGCTGGCGGTGCGCGAAACGGACAGAACTTCGTAATAATCTCTCTTGCTCATAAACTTAACTAGAAATGCGCCAGCTCATTGGGTTGAACTGACGCTTTTCTATATTTTCCGAAATTATGCCGACTTTCTCAAGCGCGGCTGATCATGTCAAAGCGAGCATAGAAGTCGTGATCCGGTTCGCCGTTTGTTCTACGGAAGTGAGCAGCCGTTCGATCTCTTCGCGGTCCTCGGTTCCTAGAGCGGCTTCGGCGTCGTTCAGTGCTCCGTTTATTTCCTGCTGTTCTTCCAGCGGGAACTGCTTCCCAAATTCGCTCATTGCTTTTCGTGCGTTCTTGATAAGCGAATCGAGCTTGTTGCGCTGAACGATCAGGCCCTTCGTTTCCTTGTCGCGTTCGACAGAGGTTTCGGCTTCCATGATCAGTCGGTCGATCTCGTTCGGTGCAAGGCCCGACGAAGGCGTGATCTGCATCGCTTGTTCGAGTCCGGTCATCTTGTCCTTTGCCGAAACATTGACGATGCCGTTCGCATCGATGTCAAATGCGACCTCGATCTGCGGTACACCGCGCGGAGCGGGCGGAATGCCGACGAGCTCGAATTTTGCCAAGCTTCGGTTCGCACTCGCGATCTCGCGTTCGCCCTGCAAGATGTGTATTTCGACAGATTGCTGATTATCAACGACGGTCGTGAAGGTCATCGAGCTCGACAGCGGTATGGTCGAATTTCGTTCGATGAGCTTTACGTAAAGCCCACCGCGAGTTTCCAGGCCGAGGCTGAGCGGCAGAACGTCAACAAGAACGATGTCTTTAACATCGCCGGTGAGCACGCCGCCTTGGATCGCCGCTCCCATTGATACGACCTCGTCCGGATTGATCTCAGATGACGGGGCCTTTCCGAAAATGCTTTCAACAGTACGTGAAATGATCGGCGAACGCGTCTGACCGCCCACGAGTATGACTTTGTCAATATCTTCGGGCTTAAGCTTAACGTCCCAAAGAGCTTTCTGACACGGTTCGACCGACGAATCGACCAGATCCTGAACCAGCTCTTCGAATTTTGTACGCGTCAAAACAGCGTTGATGTGCTTCGGGCCGGTTTCGTCCGCGGCGATGAAGGGCAGGCTGATCGTCGTTTCCATTACGCTTGAAAGTTCGCATTTCGCGCGTTCGGCCGATTCTTTCAAACGCTGGAGCGCGAGCCGGTCGCCCGAAAGATCGACACCGGTCGTTTCTTTGAAATCCGCCACGAGCCAATCGATTATCCGTTGGTCGAAATCTTCGCCGCCGAGGAAGGTGTTGCCGGACGTCGATAAAACTTCGAAAACGCCATCGTTGATCTCCAGGATCGAAACGTCGAACGTTCCGCCGCCAAGGTCATAAACGACGACCTTTTCGTTCTTGTTCTTGCCAAAACCGTAGGCGAGCGCGGCGGCCGTCGGTTCGTTGATGATGCGTTCGACCTCGAGTCCGGCTATCTTTCCGGCATCGCGTGTTGCCTGACGCTGTGCGTCGTCGAAATATGCCGGCACCGTTATGATGGCTTCGGTTATCTTTTCGCCGAGAAATTCTTCCGCGGCAAGCTTTAACCGCTGAAGGACGATCGCCGATATTTCCGGCGGACTGTAAACGTGGCCGAGCACCTTGATATGTGCGTCGCCGTTCGGGGCTTCGACTATTTCAAAAGGAACGGTTTCGCGCATCCGCTCCGCTTCGGGCGAATCGAACTTTCGTCCGATCAGGCGCTTTACCGCATGAAGAGTATTTGTCGGGTTCGTTACGGCCTGACGCTTTGCGATCTGACCGACCAGCCTTTCTTCCTTATCGGTAAAGCCAACGACCGAGGGAGTCGTGCGTCCGCCTTCTTTATTCGAAATGATCTGAACCGCGCCGTTTTCCAGAACGGAAACACAGCAGTTTGTAGTACCGAGGTCAATTCCAATAACTTTACTCATAAATATTTTCCTTTCTCTTATTTCGGATCATCTTCGGCGTCGCCCCCGCTGACACCGAATCTTTCTATCTCAAATTCTATTTCATGGGCGGTTTCATCGGACGGCCCGTCGTCCGGTGCCGTTATCGGCCCTTCGACGATCTCAAATGCATCGACCGTTTCCGTCGCAAACTTTTCGTCTTGTATTTCGGACTGTTCCGGTTCGGTTTCAATATCGACCGTTTCGTGAGATCTTTCAGGTTCCGGAACTTGTGCTTTTGTTACTTTTACCATCGAATGACGGATCACTTTGTCGCCGACCCGATAGCCGCGCAGGATCTCTTCGGAGATCGTATTAGGCGGAAGATCGGCGCGTTCATCGAGCGAAACTGCTTCGTGCAGATGCGGGTCGAACTCTTTTCCTACCGCGGCGATCGGTTCGATCCCCATTCCTGCAAATATCTCGTGTATTTGCTGGTTCACCATTATGATGCCTTCAAAGAAAGGCTGTATCTCTTCGCGATTCTCAAGCGGCGCGTTTTCGGCAAACTCAAGCGCACGGTCCAGATTGTCCAGAACGGGCAGCATCTGGAACGCGAGATTGCTGACCTGATTGGAAAATGTGTCTTCGCGTTCGCGTTCGATGCGTTTCCTGAAAGCTTCGAAATCGCGGATCCGCCGCTGTGAATCCAGCAGCAGCTCTTTTCGGGCCGCTTCCATATTCGCAAGCTTTGCATTAAGCTCCGCTATCTCGGCATCGGCCTTTTGCCGGTCGAATTGATCTTTCGCGGGCGCGTCGGCAACGGTAGCCGCGGGCTTCGGCGCAGATATTTCCGGTGCCTTTGAAGGAAAAAGCGGCTCTAAAGCCATCACGTCTTCGCCGTCAAATTCCTCTTCGTCCAATTCGACGACCGAATCGAAATCGATCTGAAGATCTTTTTCTTTTTCTTCGAGTTCACGGATAAAATCATCCACGGACACCGCATCGTCAAATCCGGAGCCGCGCAGAAATTCTTCCTGATTATCTTTATTATTTATTGGTTCCATCGGGAAACGCCGGTTCGGCGCATCTGGTGTAATTATTAGGTCAGTTTTTGATGCCGTGTTTCGACATCATTTTTTCAAGGACGTGTGCAACATAGGACACGATCGAAATATTCCTTGCATATTCGATACGCGTTGGGCCGAGCACGCTCAGCGTGCCGACCGCGGCGCCGCCCGTTCGGTACGGAGCCGAGATCAAAGTGCAGTTTCGCAGCGAAGGCGTCGAGTTTTCCGAACCTATGACGACCTGAACTTCGCCCGTCGGCGTGCCGTCCGGATCGATACATTCGTTCAGCACCTGGATAAGCCGCGATTTTTCGCCGATCGTCGTCAGAAGTCCGCGTAGCCTTTCCAGATCGGCGAAATCATTGTTGTTGAGGATATTTGACGCCCCGTCAACAAAAACTTCGCTTTCATCATCCGCACCGCCCTCGATGCTCTGCGAGCAAAGGATCACGGCATTCTGCAGCAACTTGTCGAACAGAGTTTTTTCGTCGTGCATAAGCCGAATTATCTCGGTTCTGATCGCCGAAAGCGTTTTTCCGGCAAACTCTTTGTTCAGATAATTTGCCGTCTGTTCAAGTTCCTCTTTTGTTATCCCGATCTTGAGCTTGATGATCTTGTTATGCACGATATTCGGTGCGGAAACCATGACCACCAAGATCCGGTTATCGGGAAGCCCGAGGAATTCTATATGCTGCAGGCGGTCGCTGGCCAAACCCGGCGAAACTACGATACCTACATTATTTGAAAGAGCAGAAAGGAGTTTTGAAGTTCGTTCCATCAATCTGTCGGGCACATCGTTCTTCTCAAATTCCGAAAGGCCGAATTCCTCACCGATCAAGCGAATATCGTCGTCGGATATGGTCAGGACGCCCAAAAGATTGTCAACGTAAAATCGAAACCCCGCGTCGGTCGGAATGCGTCCGGCGGAAGTATGCGGCTGTTCGAGAAAGCCGAGGTCTTCCAGGTCGCTCATTACACTGCGTATCGTCGCGGAGCTTAAGCCCGAAACATTCGAAAATTTTTCCGCAATGGTCTTGGAACCGACAGGGTCGCCTGTGAGAAAATGCTCATTGATAAGTGCTGAAAGAACTATCTGTCCGCGAGAATCGGGAGATCGGTGTGACCTCTCGATTTTTGAGTTTGGATCTCGGACGGTCATTTTCAAGGCGAGTTACGCAGTCGGTCGATAAAAACCGACAAACTGCCTATTTATTTGATACCATTTTGGAAGCGAATCTGTCAATAAATTAGTTAAACCGTGCCAAACGATACAGATACCCTTGAACCCGCCGAGATCGCCGAATTTTACCGTGAGGCATTTAATGCCCTGGGACCGAAACTCGCCGTGCCGCCGATATCCGTTGAATTTTATCCGTATATCGGTATCAATCACACCATTCGGATCCGCAGCGGCGGAGCATTCGTCCGCATTGCCGAAATGTGCCGCGATATGCCCGCGCCGGCGCACCGCGACCTGGCGTATATTCTGGTTTCAAAGCTTTTACGAAAACGGAAAAAAGGCATCGACAGCAACGCGTATCACGAATACATAAAAACTGCGGAGATGCGGGAACGCGCCGCAGAGAGCAAACGCACCCGCGGACGCAAGGTCGTTACGACGTCCGCCGGTGAAGCCTATGACCTCGACCACATCTTTGACGATCTGAATATCGAATATTTTGGCGGCGAACTGTCCAAACCGGTCATTACCTGGTCAGCGAAAAAGACGTTTCGGATCTTGGGACATCACGACGCGGCCCACGATACGATCGTCATCAGCCGATCTCTGGACGCGGCCGATGTGCCGAAATTCGTTGTCGAGTATGTGCTGTTTCACGAGATGCTGCACATCGCGCATCCGACCGTTCACCATAACGGCAGGCGTTATTACCACACGCCCGCATTTCGCCGTGACGAACGAAGATTCCCGTCGTTCGACAAAGCCGAAAAATGGATAGCCGATAATGTTCGGCGGATGAAACGCAATGCCCGAAAGAAATGACCCGGCTTATTCATCCGCAAAACGCGCGATGAGATCGCCGATCAACCCGAAATCCGAAACGACCACGCGCCGCATTCCGTCGGCATCATACGACGTCCGCGTAACCGAATACAGCGGCACGGCCGCGGCATCGTCTTTTGCACCGCCGAATGCCTCGAACATCAAAAGTCCCGCGTCGGTCACGTCCGCGGCAGTTACGGCCGAAAAACCGTTCTCGTGAAAGTATTGATAGCCGGGAAACTGCGCGATATTCTCGCCGGTCCGTTTTGCCCCAAGACATTTTTCGACCGCATCCGAACTTCCGGCGATCACGACATTCCCAAAAAATGCTGCGGCAATCTCGCCGTCTTCACTTCGCCGGATTTCGGCACCGCCGGTTCTTTCCGGCGTTCCGATAGATCGAATATCTTCCGTAAAGGCCGCGTTCGCCTTTTCGACATCCTTGACCGAAGCGATGAATGCCGCCGATTCGTCTTCGCCGCGAAGTTTTACCGTAACGATGGAACCGTCGATATTTTCGAGAAACCCATCCGGATCGGCAATGCCGTAGGGTTCGAAAAGCGTCGCGGAAAAGATATTGATAAGGTTCGCGCTCACCGGATCGACGTGTTCGCGCGTGATTTCCACCGCGGCATTCCATGCTTTTTTCGGATCCGCGATGTCATAACGCGTCGCAGCCGCCGGATCTTTCGGGACGAACGCATAAAGTCCGTCATCCGTCCGGCCGGAAAGAACAGAGAACGCTTCGGCTGCTTTCGCGGCGGTCCCGTCTTTGAGCTTTATGCGGTATTCGTCCTCGATCCTGCCGTCGGTACGTTTCGCGGACCACGAAATTTCGCCCGCGATCCTGCGAACCGCCTGCGGCAAAACACGAGCGACAAAGCTTTGGACATCGGCGTCTTCGCCGGTATTCATCGCCGCCGAAACACCTAATAGATTCGCGATCTGGGCGATGCCGTCTTCGGATATGTAACCCGAGGCAAGCAGTTCGTCCGGGGCCGTGAATTCCGGTCGCACGGCGATCGCCGTCTGCTCGCCATGCTGCACCGAAAGGCACTTTTCCATCGCCGCGATGTCATTCGAAAAATAGACCGCACTTCCGATCACAAGAGCGTACGACCGCCGGCCGTCGGCCGCGGCCCATTCATAAAGATCGCCGTCGTATTTGCCGACGCGGTTCAGCTTTGTTTTTTCGCCGTAAGAATTTTTCACAATGCCGTCGAGCCGGTCCTCAACAAAGCCGCGAGCCTGAAAATTCCATGCGTTCGTTTCGGCGACGGCGACGAAATGCGGATGCAGATCGAGAACGGAACCGCCGTCAGTTTTCCTTTCTTTCGTTTCGAAACCCGTGACGGCGACCGAGACCTTTATGCCTATTAATGCTTCGATATTCGGAACGGATGCCGCCGCCTCTTTGAATTTGAGATTTTCGGTAACGGCGGAAAGAGCTGTTCCGAGGTCGCGAGTTTCTATATAGATCAGGGCATCTGCCGGCATTGCGCTTCGCGGGTCGATGGGCGCGGACGAACACGCCGCCGCAAAAATACATGCGGCGATCACAGCCCCAAGAGCGATAACGCTGAAATGCTGCCTTTTCATATGCTAAAATCCGAAGTCATATGAATAAAAGATCGGTCTTTGCTTCCGACATTTTACTAGGTAAGACGGCTTTTGTAACGGGCGGCGGAACCGGCATCACCGGCGGCATCGCGTCGCGGTTTGCCGAATACGGTGCGGCGGTCGCGATCGCCAGCCGGGACATCGAACATCTGAAAGCCAAGAAACAGGCGATCGAAGAGGCCGGCGGCCGATGCTTTGCCGTCGCGGCGGATGTGCGCGATTACGCCGCAGTCGAAGAGGCCCTGGCAAAAACCGTCGAGGAATTCGGTAAGATCGACATTGTCGTGAATGGGGCGGCCGGAAATTTTCTTGCCGAAGCCGACAAACTGTCAGCCAACGGCTTCGGAACGGTCGTCGATATCGATACGAAAGGCACTTTCAACGTTTGCCGGGCCGCGTTCGACGAGCTGAAGCGTTCGCGCGGCCAGATACTGAATATTTCGGCGACGCTCCATTATTTGGCGACGCCGATGCAGATACACGTTTCGGCCGCGAAAGCCGGCGTCGATGCGATAACGCGAAATCTTTCCGCGGAATGGGGCAAATTCGGCATTCGCGTCAACGGCATTGCACCGGGCCCGATCGAAGACACCGAAGGAATGCGGCGGCTTCTTCCGCCTGAGCTAAAAGAAAAGATCACCCGAAAAATACCGCTCGGCCGTTTCGGAAAGATATCGGATATCGAGAACGCGGCGCTGTTTTTGACCTCCGACGCCGCGAATTATATCAACGGCGTCACGCTGATCGTGGACGGTGGGCAATGGCTTTTGGGAACAAGCCTTACTTAAGCGCTTCTTCCATAGCCTGGTCGTTGTCCGGAGAGATCGTGTCCTGATAAACTGCACGAAGGAAAAGCATTTTTGCCAAAATACGTGCTTCGGGACGTTGGAATTGGTCGGTCAATCCGGCGGCGCGTTTGAAATCGGCTTTCGCCAGGCTCCGGATCGGCCCCAATGCCATCCCCAATTCTCCGGTCATTCCACGGATCATCGAACTGCCGAAATCGCCAAGCTGTATCTCATCATCTATAAAAATGCTTTCGTTGACGTCGATGAATTCGGCAACCTTTATCGCAGAATTGATCACATCATTTCCCCTATAAATTAGGTCGTCCAAAAGTCGGAATGCTTTTTCCGGATCTGTCTCGGCATAACCGGAAACCAACATCCAGGAACAAAGAAAATCGCGGGCATTGCGCGGCTGCGGATTTACGAAAGCTTCGGCATCACGCATTATCTGAGCGGCAAGCTCTTTGTCGCCGAATTTTGCCACCTGTGTCGCAAGCATGCCAAGGCCAATTATTTTCTGGCTGCGGTCATTGGAACCCGATATTATTCGACGGGCATCGGCGACGATCTTTTGGCGTTCCTCGTCTGAAAGCTTTTTGGTCCCGAGCGTCATTACATCACGGATCGCTTTGGTTTGTTCTTCCTCGGCGGATGCCTGCGCAGAAATTTGTTGATTCGCGCTTGAGCCAATACCGGTGTTCATTACCGGCGGCGGAGCTTTGATCGTATGGGTTTCGCCGCGGCCCGAGCCGCCCGGCGCCGAAAGCTTATATTTTGCCCGGATCTGCATCGTCCGTGATGGGATAAACGGCTCGATGCGGGAAGCGATCGTTCCCGCGGCGTCTTCGCTTAAATCTTTATCCAGGGCCTCACGGGCAAGGATTTCCGCTATCTCTTTTGCATCAGAGTTTGTGTATACAGGCGGTTTACCGTCCTCGTTAGCATCTTCCAATGTCGTTTTGGCGATGTCCAACAATTCGAAAAGTATGTAAGATTGTGGTTCGCTGCTTTTCAGCGCACTTAAGATCGCGGCCCCGAATTCGACGCCTTTATCTGCATCTTTTGCATAAATAGCCCGCAAAAGCTGAATGTGTGAATAGGTTACGCCATCTTTCAGGGACCGTTTTCCGAGCTCGGCCGCTTTTTTTGCGTTCGTGCGGACGAGTCCGGCGAGAAGCTGGCCCTCGTAATATTTGTCCTGATCTTGAATGGACTTCTTCAGGTCAGGGTCGGAAATAACATCGCGGCTGTCAAGGAAAAAGCTGAATGCAAGGTCGGGATCAAGTTCAAGAATGGACGCCGTAAGGCCGCGGCGGACGCCCATTGCGGCGGACATTTTTTGACGCAGGACCATGCTGTCGGGCGGATCGCTGAATAGCCCGAAGCTTGACCGCGGCCCGTCGCTCGCTTTCGCGCTTATCAATGCCTGATCGGTCTGCCTAATGACCTCGATCAATTCGCCCGCGGCGTTTGCAAAAAGGGAACGCGCACGCGTTTCATCCTCTTTCCACATAACCGATGCGATCTCCGACGAAAAGAAAATGCGGTTTTCACGCGTTCGAAGATTCTGCAGATCGATGAGCGTTTTGTTCAGAAACGCGGTTCGATCTTCGCTGAACTGCTTTTCAGCTTTTTCTTGCTCGGCGGTTTTTGCGGCTTTGGCGGTGTTCGTTTGGGTCGCGGGCTGTTGCGAAAAGCACATAAGTGCAGTAATAAATATCACTGCGGCGGCTGCTGGGAATTTGGGCATAATCTCCTCCGTAATTTCGGATGTGACAATAATAAAGAAGTATCTGAAAATAGTAAATGTATTTATTAACCGAAAATGTTGCTGCTTATCGACAATTACGATTCGTTTACCTATAATCTCGCGCAATACATCGGCGAGCTTGGGGCGGCGCTAAAGGTCGTCCGCAATGACGAGATCACCTGCGACGAGATCCGAAGGGTGATCAGACCTTCCCGAATCATCCTTTCGCCGGGACCGGGAACACCGGACGAAGCGGGCATAACGCTCGAGGTTCTCCGTGAATTTTCGGAAAGCCTGCCGATATTTGGCGTGTGTCTCGGGCATCAGGCGATAGGCCAATTCTATGGCGGCAAGGTCGTCCGGGCACCACGCCCGATTCACGGGCATTCGACCGGGATAAGCCACGACGGCAGAACCATTTTCTCCGGCGTGCCGCAGCGAATTCCGGTCGGTAGATATCATTCGCTTGTCGTCGAACGAAGTTCGCTGCCGGACGTGCTGGAGATCTCCGCCGAAACGGACGACGGCCTCATAATGGGATTGCGACACAGAACGCTGCCGGTCGAAGGCGTACAGTTTCATCCGGAGTCGATACTGACGGAACACGGAAAGACCATTCTCAAAAATTTCTTGGATCTATGACCGCTCGCCCACTTCTTTCTCCGGCAGGATGGCTTTACGGCCGCATAACGGAAGTGCGCAATTTTCTCTATGACCGGAATGTTTTCCGGGCGGCCGACCTCGGCAAACGAACGATCAGCATCGGAAACATAACCGCGGGCGGTACCGGCAAAACACCGGTCGTTGCAAAGGTCGCGGAAATGCTTTTGGACGAAGGTGAAAAAGTCTGCATTCTGACGCGCGGCTATGGGCGCGCGGAACCGCGGAACCGCGTTCTCGTTTCGGATGGAAATTCGATACTCGCCGACGCCGTGTCGGCAGGTGATGAGCCATTCGAGATCGCCGAAAAACTTAGCGGAAAGGCGGTCATTGTCGCAGACGCTGCCCGAACCGCTGCGGCAAAATGGGCTCTCGAACAATGCGACGTCTCGGTCTTTTTGCTTGATGATGGATTTCAGCACAGGCAGGTTAAACGGGATCTAGACGTTGTTCTCATAGACCTGACAGATCCTTTCGGCAGCGGAATGCTGCCCGCCGGTGAACTTCGCGAACCGCTGCGGAACCTTCGCAGAGTCGATGCATTTATTCTTACACGGTGCGATCTTGCCAAAAGTGAACGCGAAACGATCCGAGTCATTCGTGAGCACAATACGATCGCACCGATATTCACATCGCACAACTCCGTAAAACGAATACGACGTATGAACGGTGATGAATGTGGATCGCCGAGCGACCCGGTTTTTGCATTTTGCGGTATCGGAAACCCGGACAATTTTCTTGCGACGCTCGAAAATACCGGAATAACGATCGCTGCCGCACGTAGGTATCGCGATCACCATCGTTATACAAAACGCGACATCGATTCACTGATCGAAGAAGCCGCCGCGAACGACGCGAAAGGCCTTATCACGACTCACAAGGACAGCGTCAAACTCGCCGGCCTATTGCCCGAGGATCTTCCGGTCTATATCGTGGAAATAGAGCCGATCATAGAACCGCTTGATGATCTACGCGATCTGATCTTTCGGAAGTTCTGACGCATCCGAGAGCTCCGGTTCAAGTTCCGGTACGCCGGTCGGATCGTCGGCGAGTCCGGCTAAAATACCGGTCGAACCTTGGTGTTCGAGGATATGTTTGTAAACAACGGTTAGGATCGCGACGATCGGTATCGCGAGAAAGACGCCGGAAATTCCGGCGATCTGTTCACCGGCAAGGACGGTCAAGATTATCAGCAGCGGATGCAGGTGGATATTTCCCCGAATGATGCGCGGGTACGTAATGTAATCGTGGATCAGGCGCAGGACCAGCAGAAATATCGCGACATATATGGCCAGCCCCGGGTTGTCGCCAAATGCGACCGATGCAACCGCGATTATACCGATGGCAAGCGGACCGAGCAGGGGGACGAATTCGAATATGCCCGCCAAAATTCCAAGAAGGAATGCGTACTTCAGGCCGATCACATAAAACCCCGCCGTGCATAAGGTGCCGATCAGGACGGACGAAATAAGCATGGCACGAGCGTAGGAAGCGAGCGTTGAATTTACGTCGACGAGCACCGCATCGGCGCGGTCACGCCAGCGTCCGGGCGGAAACATCCGAAGAAACGACAGCCTGAACACGTTCACATCCTTTAGAAAAAAGAATGCCAGCACAGGCACAATGACAAGCCACGGCAGGTAGCTGAGGAACGATATGACGAAACTTCCGAACGCTGCCGTGACGCTTTGGCCGAGTGCAATAGCGCCATCGTTTATTTGATTTTGCAGGTCATCGGGAATTCGAAGCCGCTGAAAGCGGCGGTTTATGTCGTTCGCCTGGCGCTGAATGGAATTTGCGAACTTCGGAAAGCTGCTTCCGAACTCTTTTCCTTGTTCAACGACGATCGGCGCAATGTAGGCGATGCCGAATCCGAAAAGGGTGAATACCAACGCATAAGAGATCAGAATGGCAAGCGGTCGGGGCATGAACGGTTCTATCTTTGCGGCTTTGAACGGTCGTCGTATAAGCTTTACAAGCGGATCGATCAAGTATGCCAGAAAGATGGAAAGAGCAAGAAGTACGACCAGGAACGAAAGCGAATAAAAGATACCGACGACAATACCGACAAAGATCAGTATCGCAAGCGTAACCAGAACGATGCGCGTTATCGCTTTGGCGGAGAAAGACCGGTCGAGCAAATGCACATGGATCGTCTCTTCGTTCTCGCTTGGCTGGGTTTTGGTCAGGTCCTCGGCCATGTGTGTATTCAGTTGTTCACGGCATTGACATTTGCCGGCAGCTCGCTTGGTGGTTTCGAATAATCTTCAAAATCGAACCTTTCCTTCATTTCGTCCAGAACCGCTTGCTCCAATCGAAAGTTCGACCCGAGTATAACCCATTTTTCTGTATCGCCGACGCGTCGTCGATTTATCTCCGGTGGCGTTCGTTGCGCAACAAATCGCTTATCTTCCGCATCAAGAACTCCGCCGTCTTTTCGCTTGAAGACGTAGATGAAGTTAAAGTCGGCATCGCGCATTGCTTGGACGTCACGTTCGAGCGTGCCGGCCTTCGGCATCGCGGCGACGTTGCGGTTCAGTGCCTCGCTTTCGGCTTCTGCCTGTCTGGCGGAATTTATGATCCGTTCGTTCGGTCCACACGCTAGAGCGAAGATCGCGAAAAATATTACGACAAATGGTTTCATAATCTCATTGCTCCGATTCGTCTTCGTCCGGATGAGTTGCGGCGTAATTCGCCTCTTCAGCATCTAGTATACGCTTTTCTTCTTCGGTTTCGGGTGCTCCGATACTTTCTGCCGGATCTTCGGACTCGCCCTGAACATCCCTGATCTTAAGGATGCGGGCTTCGTCGTCTTCGTAAACCGTGTCCGCCCAACCGCTGCTAAGGAGCTTTGCCGTCAGGTCGAGATTTTCCTTGGCGTCGGCAAAGACAAATCTCGCGCCGAATTTTTCCTTGATCAGCGGGCCGGCGTTCTCTTCTTTTCCGTCCACGATCGACTGCAGCAGTTTAAAAAGGTCCGGATCTTCTGAATAAAGATAGTTCGGGTCCAATCCCCAGACGTAGCTGTTACGCGTATTGTGAAAGAACAGCTTCGGAAAATCGTCCCAGCTGCAGTTGAATATTCGCTCGCCGGCCGGAATATTGTCATTACCGTTCTCATCCTTTCCGGTTGCCCATTCCATCGCCCGGCGGTATCGGTCGCCCGATTCATTTGTTTTTATGGTGTTGATCAGCCCGCCGTATTCTATGCCGAGGCGCTGAAGCCCGATCAGATTGACAAGGAACGTAATGATCAAAACGACGCCTAGCGCCCACACCAAACCGAGTTTTATGTTGTCCCAAAGGACTTGTTTTTCGGTCTTTTTAGGTGCATCGAGATAAGGTTCGATGTCGCGGCGGAAATCTTCTGGCAGCTCGGTTTTCTGGCTGGTCATAAAGGCATTCCACGAAAACGCTGCAAAAAGGACGGCGAACGGCGGAAAGTATTCCGCAAAGCGTTTTGAACGGAACTGCGCGGCCAGCAGGATGCTTGCGAACACGAGAAAGAACGTTGCTTTTTCGGGCAATTTCTTCCCGCGCGGCATAAAGAGAATGTAGCCGATCAGCATCGCACCCATTGCGACCGGTAGATTCGTCAAAAGCTCCATCCCGCTGTACGGATACCATTCGCCGCCAACCGCAACGACAAAATCCGACCCGACCTTAAATTTCGTGATGAAATGTTCGTAAAAAAGCGAAAGATTATTCGGAAAATACGGATTTATAACATTGCCGATTATCATTCCGGCCGTCGTATAAACCAGCGGTTCCCATTCGAACCGCCGTTCGTTCCACGCGATCACGGCAACCCATATGACCGAGGCTATCCAGAGCAGCGGAAACAGGCTGTACGTCCACACGAATGCGAACATCAAAGGAAACAGCCATTTGTAGTTTCGCTGAAACAACAGATGAATGCCGAGAACGGTGATGATGATCGTAAGCGGCGGAGCCTTTGCCATGTTCATCCTGTAATAGAACATGTTCGCGCAGGTCAGAATGCCGGCAAGCCAGATCAGCGGATAGCCGACCTTGTACCGATGCAGTATCCAGTAAACCGAAAAGATCGCCAGCGTCGAAAAGACCACCGTCGAAACTTTTGCCGCCATCACCGGCGAAAGGAACCACAGAAACGGTATCTGCATCAGGTGGAAAAGAAAATGATGGTCGTTGTAATCCGCCGGATTCAGAACCGTCAGCGGAAGCCATTCAAAGGTCGGCAGCCAATGGCCGTTCGAAAAGCTTTCCCAAAGCAGCGAGCTCCAGCGGATATGATAATAACCGTCCCAATCGCCGCAGCAGATCGCGCCTGTCTGAAACTGCAGAAAGCTCATCAGCATCAATATCGCAATGAATGCGAAGACGAGATAAACGGTCCGCGTGGCTTCTTCGGTTTCGAAATACTGCCGCCAAGTGAGCTTTTTCGTGCCTTCGGATGCAGTATTTTCCGTGGCTGCATCGGTTTGCTCCGGTGCTTCTTGTTCTAATTCTTCATTCATCGTTAAAGCAAAATGCGTGGAAATGCGAACAATGAAAAATTAACAGAAACGGCGCCAAATATCTAGATGAGCACGCAGGAACGAGCGTTCTGTGATGCGGATTTGCGGTTATCGGCGGCAGTTTCTAGAATTAACTCACTATGTATCCAAAAGGAAATCTCTTCATTCCGGCACCGCACGGACAGCTTGAGGCGATATTAAAAACGCCGTCCGGCGAAAGCAAAGGCGTCGGGCTCGTCTGCCATCCGCATCCGCTCGGCGGCGGAACTATGCACAACAAGGTCGTTTTTCGCGCGGCGGCAGGGCTCGTCGATGCGGGCCTGACAACGCTTCGGTTCAATTTTCGCGGTGTTGGTGCGTCGACCGGAACGCACAGCGAGATCGAAGGCGGCGTCGAGGACGTCAGAACGGCACTCGATTACCTGGCCGAGAATTATCCGGGCGAACCGGTGACGCTCGCCGGATTTTCATTCGGCGCACGAACCGGAATGCAGGTCGGCCGCGATGACGACCGCGTCGTCCGGCTCATCAGCATCGGCACGCCGATAGATAAATACCGCGATTTCGATTTTATGATCGGCCTGGCCAAACCTATACTATTCATTCACGGTGACGAAGATGAATTTACGCCGCTGGAAAGCGTCCGGAAACTCGCCGCCGAAGTCGAAAAGACGGCTGACACGACCGTCATCGAATTCTCGAGCTGCGGGCATTTCTTCGACGATTATCTGAACGAACTCCGCGATATCGTGTGCGAATGGACAAAGGATCACATAAACAATGGACAATAAAGAAGTTACGACCGTTTCTGAAACACGCGATGCAGCTATTCGCCTGACGATGATGCCGCGCGACACGAACGCCCACGGCACAGTTTTCGGCGGCGTGATCCTGAGCTATATCGACGTCGCCGGCGCGGTCGAAGCCGTCCGCAAAACGAAGCACGACCGCTTCGTCACCGTGGCGATGAAAGAGATCATCTTTCACGAACCGGTGTTCATGGGCGACCTTGTGAGTTTTTACGCCGAAACAACGAAGATAGGAAATACGTCCATCTATGTGAATGTGATCGTCGAAGCCGAACGCTTCAGCAATCCGGGACAGATCGTCACGGTTACCGAAGCCGAGGTCGTTTATGTTGCCATCAACCGCGAACGCGAGAAAGTAAGGATCGGAAAATAATGCCCGCCTGGAAACTCGAGCTCGAATATGACGGAACGCGGTACCGCGGATGGCCGATCGAACACAATGCACGCACGATCCAGGGCGAAATGGCCGCGGCGGCACGCGGTCTGTTTGAGGCAAAACCGGAGATATTCGGCGCGGAACCGACCGAAGCCGGCGTTCACGCACTTAGCCAAACTGTTCATCTTAAAGTTGCCAGCGTTCGCGGCGATGTTACACCGCGAAAGATACTCGCAGGTTTCAACGAACTTTTGCCCGCCGACATCAACGTCCGAAGCGTCGCGAACGTTCCGGACGATTTTCACGCCCGGCACGACGTCGTTGCCCGATCTTATATTTATCAGCTCGCGACGCGGCGAACCGCGTTCGCCAAAAATTTCGTGTGGTGGGTAAAGGACGAACATGACGCCGCCGCAATGGCTGAAGCCGCCGCGATGCTCTTCGGCAAACACGACCTTGGCTCATTCTGCGAAACGGGCGACGAAAAGCCGCGTTCCACCGTTGTTAACGTTCTCCATTCGGAAATTTTTACGGATGGCGGCCTGATCTGCTTTCGCATCGGTGCCGAACGCTTTCCGCCGATGGTCATACGCCGCATTGTCGGAGCACTCGCCGAGGTCGGCCGCGGGAAAATGTCGCTCGACGCATTTTCCCGTTTGATCCGATTCAGGTCGGATGCCGGATCTCGCTTTACAGCTCCACCGTCGGGGCTGTTTCTGGAAAAAGTCCTGTACAAAGGCGACACCGCGCCCGGCGGGAAACACGCGGCCATCCGCGTGCCGTAAGATTTGATTTCGCGCGGGTGTTGTGGCAAATTCTAAAAGAAATACGGAAATAAACCGAACAATTTATGCCATTTGTAACTGCCGAAACTGCCGAAGGCAAACGAACGATCGAAGAAGAGGCGGGCAAAAAGCTCGTGCTCGCGTTGGAAGACGACGGAGTTGATATTCTGCATCGCTGCGGCGGAAATGCCCGATGTACGACTTGCCGTGTTGAGATCCTTTCGGGTGATCCTGGCCCGATCCTGGAAGCCGAAAAGAATATTCTACAAACCAAATCCGACATCGGCGACCACACTCGATTGTCATGTCAGATCCGCCTAAAGGATGATCTGCATGTTCGTGTCATAAATCAGGCCCATATCAAAGGGCTCGATCCGGGTCCGCGGCCCGTCGATTGATCAAAAATAATAACGTACCGCTGCGGCGGCAGCAATGATGAGCGCAATGATCAGCAGGCCTTTTACCTGATTTGCTGAGAGTTTCATTTGGTGTCAAAAAGAAGTGCCGGGTTTATTTTGAACTGTAGCATTCGTGCGGATTCGCGGCCGCCATCGCCGCCTTTTCGCTGAACGGTGATCCGGCCGATCTTTAAATTTCCGTTCCGCGTGACCTCGACCTTTCCGTCCGAAAAGAATGCCGCGGCTTCGCTTACACGCCGCAAAACCCAACGCTTCGTGCCGTTGCTTTTTTGAGCGACCATCATCCAATTCGCCTTATATGTGCCGTCGCCTTCGAATAGGTCGGAGACGATCGTGTGCCGGCTCGCCTCAAAAAAATCAACGACCGCCTGCCGCTGTTCGGCTGTGATCTCGTTCAGGTACATTCGTTCGGGCCGGCGCGACTTTGCGTTCGGTGGAACCTCGCCGAGGAAAAGTTTCAGTGCGGCAACAACGTCTTCCGGCATCTTCCACATCCGCGCATAATGCGAAAGCCAACGCTTATCGATCTGATTGAATCCGCGGTCGCTGCTGACGAGTTTTATCGAAATTCCTTCGGCCGTTTCGCCTTTGGCGGAAACGATCTTTACGACAACGTCGGCTTTTTCGCCGTGCGGTTTCGACGCCGCAACGCTTTTGACGGCGGCCGCCTCGTAACCCATCGTCCGAAGCCACGCCTGCGCATCGGCGTCGTTTTTCCAATCGTTGAATTTCGCCGCGATCTCTGTTTCGTTCTTAAAACCGTTCTTCGCGGTTTGCGAACCAAGTTCAGCGGCCGCAGCCGCGGTCGATTGGGCCGGTGCGGCCGCTGCCGGCAAGATAAACAACGCCGCAAGCAGTAAAAGGCGAAAAATTTTCATATTGCTTTGTGAAGTGATTGTCCGACAAATTCGGCGATGCCGTTAAGCAGCATCTGGACCGCGACAGTTATCAGCAGCATTCCCATCAGGCGTTCGATCGCGATCAGGCCTTTTTCGCCGAGGAACTTTGCGAAATAACTCGCAAAATAGATGATAACGGCGGAGACGAACCACGCCGCGACGACTGCCAAAAGCCACTCCGGCCACCGTTCCGGTTCGCTGCTCATCATCAGCAATGCCGTCGCCATCGCCGACGGCCCGGCGACATACGGTATGGCAAGCGGCACGATGAACGGTTCGCCTTCGATATCGACCTGCAGAGAATTATCACGCCGCGGAAATATCATTTTTAGGGCGATTATCATAAGGATAATGCCGCCCGCTGTCGTAAGGGCCGTTTCCGTAAGGTGCAGAACGCTGAGCAGATATTGCCCGAGGAACAGAAATGCGACCAGCGCGATAAGCGCAATGATAAGTTCCCGTACAACGACCTTTCGCTGACGCGCGGGATCGACCTTATTGAGCGTCGTCATGAACAGCGGGATGTTGCCCAGCGGATCCATGACCAGAAATAAAAGTAGTGCAGCGGAGAGTGTCGTCACGAAAGGAATATAACAGATTTTGGTATTTGATTCATTGCGAAAGACCGGGACAGGTCGCGATCGATACACCTGCGTGAAGCCGGAGTCGAATTGGCTCTGATCATAGGATTATCTACCGAAAGTAGCGCGAAGGATCGACAACGCGGCCGAGTCCGTCTCCGTTCTCGGCGTCGGGACGGATCCGATACCAGCGATCGATCTCCGCAAGAAGTTCCTCAGGAGTGATATCGGGACGCTGTTCTTTCAGCATTTTACTACGGATCCGCCTGCTCAATACGCCCGCGTGACGTCCACTCCGCTGTAATAATGCTTGATGATGTCCTCTGCCTTCACGCCCATTTTCGCCAGGCCGTATGCACCGTATTGGCACATTCCGACGCCGTGTCCCCAGCCGCGTCCGGTGAACGTATAGCTGGAAACGCGGTCGCCCGAATATTTTTTATCTATCACAAACAGTTGTTCGCGAAGGCGGAGAGCCGAGCGTATGCTTCCGCCCTTAAGGTATTTGGTTCCGTTCGATCCGATTATCTCAAGTTCGATAGCACGACGCGAATATCCTTTTTTCGAAACGCTGACGTCATAGAGTGTTCCGATGCCGCGAACGTACCGCGAAAGCCGCGCCCGGACGGTCGCCGCCGAAAGCGTCGTCCGCCAGTTCGTGAATGGCGACATTTTCTCGGCAACGGTCGGTTCGTCCGACGGCGTTATTTCCAAATAAATTACCGCGCCTGCGTCGTCAAGCTGGTAATTTATCTTTTCGCCGCCGACGAGTGCGGCTTCTTTCACCTGATAAAATTCGTCGCCGAATTTTCGGAAAAGAAACACGTCCGGACGAACCGTCAACGCTTTTTCGGAACGACCCGACTTTATCACGAGCTTTCCGTCCGATGACGGTTTGGTTTCACCGCTCTGAAGTGTCGGCATCCAATCTTTCTTCGCAAAGATCTGGCTTATTAATCGAAGCATCATCGCACGCGAGAATGGCATATTCGGCTTAAGCGTCAGGTCGCCGTGAAGTTTGAAATATCCGTCACGCATCAGCATTGCAACATCTGCACGCTGTGCCGCCGGGATCTCGCCCGCGTCATCGAACGAAAGCTGATATGCTACGTCCGAATCGCTCATCAGCGTGTCGGCAACGCCCGGCGTGTATAGGAATGAACTTAAGATGCGTGCGAGTTCCAGCGGCTTTGCCGTGTCTTTCGTGACATTCGGGAACGGTTTGCCGAAACGCGACGCGACGCGGTTCAGCCAATTCGACACTTCGCCCTCGGTCGGTGTTGCTTCGAGCCAATCGTCGGTGATCTCGTTCGTCGTTAGCGAAAACCCGTTCACGGCAAACAGCGACATCATCCGAACCAGTTCGAGATTGCCGTCTTCGCGAAGTTTCGCCGGTTTCCGAACCGTTTTTATCATGAACGGTTCGAAATGAGCGCGGCCTT
>CBFGSN010000033.1:0-22169 GCA_965651435.1 uncultured bacterium
ATTCGTCATTCGAGATTCGCAATTCATAATTGATTCTTTGGGGTGTCTTTTCGTGCGTTTGGTGGTTAGCTCTTCTGTTCAGATCGATAAAATCTTTCAAACCACCGAATATCATAAAAATCACCATTCCGCAGAGTGTGTTGAAATGTGATAATGCATCCGGTCAGTACCGTCTGCGGTAGCAGATGGTTTACTTTTATTATCCGGAACGGAGTGACCGGGTTCGTGTTCCTCTTTCGGAGGATTACAGTTGTTAGCTTTTAGCTGTAAGTTTTTAGTGGTCTGATCAGGTCAGTACTGTCTGCGGTAGCAGATAGTTTACTTTCCATCAAAATTATGAACTTCGCTTTTTCAGAACCAACCACCCGGTCAGCCCAAAGCGGCTGCCACCCCGCCTCAACCAAGGCGGGGAGTTTTGGCGGCTTCAACCACCTGCTACCGCAGGCGGTACCGACATGTCGCGTTTCACATATTTCATCTGTTTCACGTGTTTCAGCCGTTCCATTTGTTTCTTTGTTTCAGGCGTGTTTCATGCGCTTTTGTCTGCACTCAGAAACGAAACAAGATCTTTGATGATCAAATTGCAGTTTGATGCACTTGATCCATGAAATACGGCCGAGCGGAGAGCAAAGGATCACGATCTCTGGACGTGGGCGCGGAAGTTTGAAATGACGAAATGGAGTCCGTATAATAAAGGGTTTACCGAACGGAGATTTACGGGAATGCCAAAGGCAAGCAGTTTCAGCAGATTTACACGCGGTGTGCGGCACACGGTTCGTGCTTTCGCATCGACAAAACATCCGGTGCTCGTGCATATTGTGCCGATGCGTCGGTGCAATCTTTCGTGTACGTACTGCAACGAATTCGACAAAACGAGCGATCCGGTCGATATCGACGTAATGCTTGCACGCATCGACAAACTCGCCGAACTCGGGTCTTCGGTCATCACTATATCCGGCGGCGAACCGATGCTGCACCCGCAGATCTACGACATTATCGCACGCATCCGCCATCATGGAATGATCGCCGGGTTGATATCGAACGGCTATTATTTTCAGCCGGCAAAGATCCAAAAGCTTAACGAAGCGGGACTCGATTATCTGCAGATATCCATCGACAATGTGACGCCCGACGACGTTTCGAAAAAGAGCCTGAAGGTTCTGGACGCAAAGCTTGTAAACCTTCGCGATCACGCGAAATTTAAGGTCAATATAAATTCGGTTGTCGGCGGCGGTGTGGCGAATCCGGAAGAAGCTTTGATCATAGCGAACCGGGCCCGCGAACTCGGCTTTTCATCGACGGTCGGCGTCATTCACGACGAATCCGGCCTGAACAAAGGGCTGACGGACCGCGAAAAAGAGGTCTATTACGAGATCAAGAAGAAAGGCGCGCGTTCCTATGCACGCTGGAATTGGTTTCAGGACACGCTGGTCGAAGGCGGCGAGTACGAATGGCGTTGCCGTTCGGGTGCACGCTATCTTTACATCGACGAAATGGGAATGGTGAACTGGTGTTCGCAGCAACGCGGAACGCCGGGCATTCCGCTGTTGGAATATACGCAGGAAGACATCGACCGCGAATATATCACCGAAAAATGGTGCGCACCGACATGCACGATCCAGTGCGTTCATCAGGTCGGCCATCTGGACGCCTGGCGCGATCCGCAGATCTCGCTAAGCGATTACAACAACCGCAACGGAAAAGGGAAAGGCAAAGGCCTGAAGAAAGAAACCGTCGCCCGCGTTCTGGAAGCGGAATAAGTCAGATATTTCCATGGGGGCGGAAAAGCCTTGCTTCTTAAAAAGTGATACTATAATATCACTCTATGAGAACAGAATTACTAACCACACTAAAGCGTCATGCGTCTGAGATATTCGCCGATCTCGAACGTGACAAAGAACCGATAATGATCACGCAGCATGGATTGCCGAGTGCTTATTTGATCGATGTCGAATCTTTCGAACTTCAGCAGCGACGCATGGCCATTCTCGAAGGAATCGCGAGAGGTGAACGCGATATCGCCGAAGGCAATGTTTACACTCACGAAGAGGTCGGAGAAATGATAAAAGAATGGCGACTGTAATTTGGACAGGGAACGCCAAGGACGACCTAAAAGAAATATCTGATTACATCGGCTTGGAAAATAGAGTTGCGGCGGATCGAATTGTTGATCGTATTTACGAACATGTGAGGATGCTTGAGAAACATCCGCTGAGCGGACAAATCGTTCCCGATCTTGAACAATTTGCATACCGACAACTCGTAGAGCCTCCGTGTCGAATTTTCTACGAGGTACGACGAGACAAGGTTTACATTTTGCACATTCTTCGCTTTGAACAAATACTACGATTGAGTCGATTAGAAGAAGGATACTCAAATTAACAGCGATGTCCGAATCAAAACTTTTCATCCCGCTTCTACTTGGAACGAACCGCAAGCGGCGGCAGAGCGAAAAGGCCGCGCGTTGGCTTTTTGCGAAAATGCGGGCGCATGAGGAGATCGAGACGGTCTTCTTTGACGCACAGGATTTTCATTTGCCGGCGGACGATTACGGACAGGAGATAAAGGAAAGTTTTCCCGAATGGCGCGACGCTGTCACGAACGCCGACGGCCTCGTTATCGTAACTCCGGAATACAACCACGGTTATCCCGGTATTTTGAAAAGCATTCTCGACCTGCTGCTAAAAGAATACATACACAAACCGGTGGCGTTCGCGGCGGTGTCGGCACAAATGTGGGGCGGGACGCGCGTTATCGAAAATCTGCTGCCGGTAGTGCGCGAACTCGGACTTTCGCCGACATTCACCGATCTGAACTTTCCGAAGATCGGAACGAAATTCGACGAGACAGGCGAAATAAAAGAGGAGATCTACGACAAGATCTGCTCGGAATTTTTGACCGAACTTGTGTGGATGGCGAAAACGTTCAAACACGGCCGCGAAAATTTTCCGTCGAAATATCACTAATGAACAACCGTTCCGCCGGCGTTGGCGAGCTACGCTATTTTCAAGAAAAGGCCGTGGGCACGGATCGCCGCGATCGTCGCTGCATTTGTCAGTGTGATGAATATGCCGATCGGAACCGGCGTTGCGGTCTATGCGTTCTGGTTCTTCTTTGGTGAGAACTGGAAGCCGGTTTACGGCCTCGCACCGGAGTATCTCGGTGCCGCGATGCCGCCCGACCCTTCATTTTACTACGGGAATCGCGACCGAACGGCCGAGAATGAATACGTTGACCCGCCGTTCCATCAGCCGCCAGATTGGCGTTAAATAATATGCCTTCAAGCGAACATCACAGGTCTCACCGCGTCGGAGCACTGCGTGCCGCAGTTTTGGGCGCGAACGACGGCATCGTATCGACATCGAGCTTGATCATCGGATTTGCGGCTGCGAACGCAGAATATTCTTCGATGCTGTTAGCGGGTTTTGCGGGGCTTGTTTCCGGTGCACTTTCTATGGCGGCAGGTGAATATGTGTCTGTGTATTCGCAGGCCGATACGGAAAAGGCAGATCTCGATCTGGAGGCGATGGGCCTGAAGGCCGACCCGGAAAGCGAGATGCAGGAGCTGATCGACATTTACCGCGGTCGCGGGCTGGACGAAGAGCTTGCGAAAAAGGTCGCGGAGCAGTTGACCGAGCACGACGCACTGGCCGCTCACGCCCGCGACGAACTCGGCATTATCGACGAGATGCGGGCACGGCCGCTACAGGCGGCGGTCTTTTCGGCGTTGAGCTTTTCGGCCGGTTCGTTTTTGCCGATCGCCGTGATCTTGATCTATCACGGAAGCTCATTGGTCTGGGTGATCGCTGCGGCCGCGCTTTTGTTTCTCGGGATTCTCGGAGCCGTCGCCGCAAATGCAGGCGGTGCGAGTATGCTCCGCGGTTCGATACGCGTCCTGTTCTGGGGAGCGGTTGCGATGGCACTCACCGCTGCGGTCGGAGCCTTGTTCGGAACGACGGTTTAGCTTATCGCCGCGCCGTATCCGAACCGATCGTCCAGACGATCACCGAACTCGACAGGCCGAGTCCAGAAAGCCGGCCGGCCATCATCACAATGGTTTCGTCCGCTTCCACGACCTTTGCATTCATGAGAGTTGCCTCGCCGATCTTCAGCATTTCGGTCGTTGACCAGGCTTCTTCGTGCAGGAAAGGCTGTGCGCCCCAGATGAGTCCGAGTTGGTTATATGCATCCGGCGACGTGGTCAGAGCGAATGTGAGCAGCCCCGAACGCACGGTGGACATCCGCCGTGCCATCAAGCCCGATTCCGTAAAGACGGCGACCTTTTCGGTGCCGATCTCCTTTGCGGCGTATGCGGCGGCTTTGCACAGAGCCTGGCTTGTTCGGCCCGACGGCGGAAGCGAGAATTTTATCGGCTTACGAAGTTCGGTCGGTTTTACGGTTTCGGCGGCATCGATGATGCGTGCCATTGTTTTTACGACCTCGACCGGATATGAACCGGCGGCCGTTTCGGCGGAAAGCATAAGCGCATCGCTGCCGTCCCAAACGGCGTTGGCGACGTCGGAGGCTTCGGCACGCGTCGGCGACGGGCTGTCGATCATCGACTGCAGCATCTGTGTCGCCGTGATGACGAACTTGTCGTTCGCGACTGCTCGTTCGATTATGCGTTTTTGATAAACCGGAACATGTTCGACACTCGTTTCGACGCCAAGGTCGCCGCGTGCGACCATCACGCCGTCGGTTGCTTCGATAATGTCGTCAAGGTTTTCGATCGCCTCGGCTTTTTCGATCTTTGCCACCAGAAGGGCGCGTCCGATCTTGCGTGTGTTGAGCTTTTTGATTATCTCTTTTACATCGAAGCAGTCCTGTGCTTTCCGCACGAACGACAACGCGATGTAATCGACATTTCGTTCCATCGCCCAGATCAGGTCGGCATGATCTTTTTCCGTTAGCGAAGGTATCGGAAGCGGCGTGTTCGGCAAGTTGATACCTTTGCGTTCTTTCAGGATTCCACCGACCGCGACGGTTGTCACGACATCCGTTTCGCTGACGGATTCGACAGTGAGCTGGATCGCACCGTCATCGAGGAGGATCCGCGCACCGGGTTTTACCGAATGGGGAAGTTCGGCGAAATTTGTCGAAACTTCGTCGGCTGAACCTTCGACATTACGGTTCGTTATCGTAAATTTTTCGCCTGCGGCGAGGTGGACAGGCTGGGCATTTTTCAGAGTTCCGGTGCGTATCTTCGGGCCGGAAAGATCCACGAGTATCGACAGCGACACGCCAAGCTCCGCAGCCGTTTCGCGTGCGAGCCTAATGCTTTCGTCGTGCTCTTCGCGCGTTCCGTGCGACATATTTATGCGGACGGCGTTGACGCCTGCTTTTATCAGTTCCTCGAGGACCGGCCGTGTATTGGATGACGGCCCGATCGTTGCGAGTATCTTCGCTTTTCTCATTCAAAACTCCGTGTAAGTTCGTGGACTTTTCTCTGGTAACTGAGAGCCGTCGAAACAAATGTCGAATGCGACCACGTCAGCGGCGACACCGAAAGGTGAGAGCCGGTCGTCGGGTCGAACTGTTCGCCGAGAATCCCGGACGGCAAAGCAGACGCGGCAACCCACTCCAAGACCTCGAGCGGGCGTTTCATCTCATCCATATTTTTGGCCCGGGCGATGTACCATTCCGCTAACCACAGCGTGCAGATGAACCAGGGATTGCCGGGAATATTCGCATCGGTTCGCATATAGCCGTCATTTTCGAAGCGGGCGATGCCGCCGCCGACCGTCAGTTTTTCTTCGATCGCCGACATCGTTCCGACAATGCGCGGATCGTCCGGCGAAAAGCATCCGAAGTAGAACAAACCGAACAGCGACGCGTCAACCGTTTCGTCCGACATCATCGCGCCGTTCTCGTCGAACTGAGCTGAGCGGTAAAACCGGCCGAGTTCTTCGCTGTAAAGATGCCTTCCTATTGCGGAACATACCTCATCCGCCGCTTTGTCGAACTTTTCAGCGTTGTCATCTTCGGCAAAGAGCCGTGCGAATTTCGCGGCTCCGCGAAGCCCGGCGACGACGCTCGAGCATGTGAACGTATGCACGCCGCGTCGGTCTTCCCAGAGATTCCATCCTGCCTGCGGCAAGCCGGTTCGCTCGTCGCGGTAATCGGCCAGGAAATGTCCCGCCCTTCGGATCAGGTTTCGATAGACGTGATGCGTGAATTCGACATCGCGCAGAAGATCATAGTGCTCCCACATTGCCCAAAGGACAAGTGCCGTTTCGTCTTCCTGTATCGGAACGAGCCGTTCGCCGCGAAGCGGATCCCAAAGCGAATGCCAGCCCGACGCGACGGTTCCGTCCGGATTGTATTTTTGAAAGAAGTAGCCGTTCTCATTCACGATGCGGCCGCACATATCGAAAAAATTTCGCGTGATATATGAGAAGCCTGCGTGGTCAAGAGCATTTGCGATGAACGCGCCGTCACGCGGCCAGAGATACGCGTAATGATCCGTCGCTCGGGCAGTTACATCCGAATCGTTCGAGGCGATAAGAGCTCCGGCATGGTCCGATTGCGTTCGAATTATCAGAAGGGAGCGTTTGTAAAGATCGACGACGGCCGGCGGCAGATCGGGCAGTTCTATCCGGCGGCGATTGACCCAAACCCGCCAGTAATTGCCCGTGTGGTCGAGATAAATGTCCGGGCCGCGGTCGAGAATGATGGTGTTCAGCTTCGAAACTTCCGTGTAGTCCGTGCCGGCCGCGATCCAATAAAATATTACGGAATGATCATTCGGCTCCAGGTTCAGCCGCAAACCGATCGTCGAATCAACCGAACCTTCGGTGATCGTGCCGCCGTGAAGTTCGCCGTCTTCGGCATCGCGCCACGTGCCTTCCTGATCGCCGAAACCTTTGCGTCCGGTCGCGAACGAATCGAAACGCGGATAAGTCGCCATCAGAAAGAAGCGGTGTTTTTTGTAATGGATCATCGAATGCGATTCGGGATCATAGAACACCGTATCGCCGACGTTATTCTCATATATTCGAAAATCCTGATGATGAAAGATGCGAATGTCCGCAGCTTCTTCGCGGAGATTTTTGACGATGACCCGGCGGATGAAAACGTCTTCGTGGCTGGCGACCGTATCGTTGAATTGGAGTTCGACGCCCAGGCGTTCGTGCACGAGGTGAACGTCAGTGACGAGTGTTTCCGGTAGGTATCGGAGTTCGCGCGACCAGCCTTCTTCGAAGGTCCACGAAAATTCACCGTTCACCCAAACCCCGAGACGAAAAGGGAAGCCAACGGTGTGATTCTCCTGTCCTACGTGGGGAAAAAAGATGTCGCGGATCTGGTATTTATCGTCGAAATTAACGCTTAATTTTCCGTTTCCGACACTGATGTCTCGCATCTATTGAAATTTGATCTGTGCTGTTATGATCCGTTCGGCACCGGCCGAAACAACGCTGCGTTCCTGATCGAATTCGAGCATCGCAAGGGCTTCGTCAACATCGACCCAACGTGCTTCGATGACTTCGCCGTCGTGATCGGCGGTATCGCCGCCCGTGTAACGCATCAAGTAAAAATCGACGAATTTATGTATCCGACGCCGGACGCCGTCAATCGGGAACGAGAACCAATAATCGGTCGTCGCGATCCCGTCGATGATCTCGGCATCGACGCCGGATTCTTCGCGGACTTCGCGAACAGCCGCTTGTTCGGATGTTTCGCCCGGGTCGATAATGCCTTTCGGTATCTGCCAACGTTTCTCGGCCGCGGTCAAAATTATCACGACCTGCAGCTTTCCGCCGTCGTCGCGAAAAACAGCACCTCCCGCCGAACGCTGTTCGATCGGCTCCTGAACGTGTTGTTTTTGCGGTGTCATAGACGTCAATTTTTCGTTTCGACGGCTTGTTTAACGGCGTCGTCGAGCTGCAGCTTTATCGCATCGCTAAAACCGATGATCTTGCGTATCAGCTTTCCGTTACGGTCGAACACGGCGGTCTGCGGAATCGCGTTCTGTCCGCCGAAAATGTAACTTGTCAGAGCCGGTTCGGGCTCCGCAAGTTCGTACGTGATAGACAGCCGCCGAACGAATTCCGGAACCAATGGCCGGTCGTCCTCGCCGCCTACGTGCAGGCCGACCACGACCAGATTGTCTGTCCCGTACTGATTCTGCAATTCCATCAAATGCGGTATTTCCTGGATACACGGTTTGCAGTAGGTCGCCCAAAAATCGAGTATCACCGCTTTTCCTTTCAGGTCGCCGAGCCGTGTCCGCTTTCCGTCAAAATCCGTCCAGGTCATGTTTTCGACCGGTTTTGACGGAACGCCCGGCTGCGGGACATTGTTCACGGAAATCGGCCTGTCGCCGACGGAAACCGGAGCCGCCGGATCGCCGCAGCCCGCGATGAGCATCGAAAGAATGATCAGCAAGGAGAACCAAATAAAACGCATCTATTGGATATGTTAAATGGTATCGGCGCTTTTGTAAAAGCAGGCGGCGTTCGGCATACGGCTTTGCGGCTTTGGCGGTATTCGGCTAAATTGGTGAAATAAATGCACGAAGCATATCCGGAAAAGATCGCTGAAAGGTTGAACGGCATCCGCCGCGGAGGCGAACCGGAGGCCGCGAACGTTTCGGCCGGTGCGGCGAATTTCGACTGCGGTTCGGCGGTGCGTGTTTTCCTGCGCATCTCGCCTGAAAACGTCATCGAAGATGCCGGATTCCGTTCGAACGGCTGCGGTTTTTCGATCGCGGCCGCGGATGTTCTGGCGGAATACCTTGCGGGAAAGGAGCTGAAGCATCTACACGGTTTCGGAAGTGAAGAGATCGCTGGGCGCATTATCGAAGCCGTCGGAGAATTCCCGGAGGAACGTTCGGGTTGTTTCGCGATGGCGGTCGAAGCATTTGCCGCCGCGCTTGCCGAACACCGCTCGCGGCTTATCGAAGAATTCACCGGCGAAAAAGCGTTGATCTGCACGTGTTTCGGCGTTTCCGAAGAGCGAATTGCCGCCGTGGTCAAAGAGCTTAGTGAACCGACGCTCGAAAGTGTAGGCGATGCATGCAACGCCGGCCGCGGGTGCGGTTCATGCCGAATGATGATCGACGAGATCATACGCCGGGACGCTGAAAGTATTGAATAAGGCGGCCGTATCTGTGATATAATTCGCGTGATCCGCACAATTTATTTTCGGCGGTATTTTTTTCTTAGGAGATATTTTTCGCAAAGCCGTTCGCGGCTTAATTCTGATCCGCAATGGATGACCCTGCTAGTTTGTTCCCCATTTTGCTTTTCGCCGAGGCATCAAATGCCGTCGTCGAAACGCCCGATCTTTTTTGGACAAGTTTAAATCTGCTGCTCGTCGTGCTGCTCGTTGCATCGAACGGATTTTTCGTTGCGGCGGAATTTGCGCTTGTCGGCGTTCGCCGTTCGCTTATCGAAACTAAGGCCGAAGAGGGCGATCCGGCGTCGATACGGCTTTTGGCAATGCTTCACGACCTGAACGCGTATATTTCGGCGACGCAGCTGGGCATTACGCTTTCGTCGCTCGGGCTCGGCTGGGTCGGCGAACCGGCGGTGGCCCGTTTGATCGAACCGCTGCTGGCTTATATTGCACAGGCAACGGGTGCGGAATTTCTTGCGGGCGGTGCGATCGTTCATACGATCTCATTCGCGGTCGCGTTTTCAACGATCACATTTCTGCATATTGTTTTTGGTGAACTTGCGCCAAAAACCGCTGCACTTGAGATCGCCGAACGTGTTTCGTATTTTGTCGCGGTTCCGCTGCAGCTTTTTTACAAGATATTTTATTACCCGATCCGCTTGCTTGATTGGGCAGGAACGCGCACCGCGCGGCTTTTTGGACTCGAAGGCGGCGGCGAACACGGCACCAGCTATAGCGAAGATGAGATACGCCGATTGATAAGCGTTTCGCAAAAAAGCGGTATTCTAAAGGAAGAGGAACACCGTCTGCTCGATCAGGTCTTCGAATTTTCAGACACGACGGTAAAAGAGGCGATGGTTCCGCGAACGGCGATCGTTGCCATTCCGGTTACCTGCACTCTCGAAGAGATCGCGCGCGCATTTCGCCAGAACGGTTATTCGCGGCTGCCCGTTTATCGCGAATCGCTTGACGATATCGCCGGCGTCATTCACAGCAAGGACGTAATGAGTTATCTGCTTCGGCCGAAAGCGTTCCGGCTTGAACGCATTCTGCAAAAGCCGGTTTATGTCGTTGACAATGCCCGGCTCGAAGACGTCCTGCGTCAGATGCAGAAAGAGAAATTCCATTTTGGCTTTGTCGTCGATGAACACGGCGGCATCGAAGGTATCATTACGCTGGAAGACCTGCTCGAAGAGATCGTCGGCGAAATTTCGGACGAACACGACGAGGAAGTTAACGAACAAGTCGTCGAAACGGCGAACGGAGATTATATGATCGACGGCGGAACAGCCGTGCGTGACATCAACCGCCGGCTTGGGTTGAATCTGCCGGTGTCGGAAAGTTACACTACCATCGCAGGCTTTCTTTTGGCGGAATCCGGACGGATACTTTCCGAAGGCGACACGATAGCCTATAACGGACATATTTTCACGGCCGAAAAGGTCGTAAAACGCAGGATTTTGACAGTGCGAATGGCGGAAAACCGCGAAGAACAGGCTGAAAACCAGACAAACTGACCCTAGGAGAACACTATTTTGATGAGTTTGATCGAACAGATCCACGCGCGCGAAATATTGGATTCGCGCGGCAACCCGACTATCGAAGCAGAGGTATTGCTGCAGGACGGAACCAGCGGCCGTGCGGCCGTGCCGAGCGGTGCATCGACCGGCGAGAACGAAGCGGTCGAACTTCGTGACGGCGACGAACTCCGCTATATGGGCAAAGGCGTTCTCAAAGCCGTCGAGAACGTAAACACAAAGATCGCCGATATGGTCGAAGGCCTCGACGCTCTCGACCAGCGTCTGATAGACGAAGTGATGCTCGAACTCGACGGGACGGTCAATAAATCGAACCTCGGAGCGAATGCGATGCTTGCGGTTTCGCTGGCTTCGGCCCGCGCGGCCGCGGAATATCTGGGCATCCCGCTTTATCGATACATCGGCGGAGCGAACGCCCGAACGCTGCCGGTGCCGATGATGAATATCCTGAACGGCGGTGCGCATGCGGATAACAACGTCGATTTTCAGGAATTTATGGTGATGCCGGTCGGTGCGTCGTCATTCGGCGAAGGTTTGCGAATGGGAGCGGAGATATTTCACAACCTGAGATCGGTGCTCAAGTCGCGCGGCTATTCGACGAGCGTTGGCGACGAAGGCGGTTTTGCTCCGAATCTGAAGTCGAACGAAGAGGCGATCGAAACGATCCTCGAAGCCATCGACATCGCCGGTTACAAAGCGGGCGAAAATGTTATGCTTGCGCTTGATCCGGCTGCCAGCGAATTTTACATCGACGGCCAATACGTTTTCAAAAAATCCGATAACCGCAAACTTTCGTCAGAGGAAATGGCGGCCTTCTGGATCGATTGGTGCGATAAATATCCGATAATTTCGATCGAGGACGGCATGGGCGAAAACGATTGGGAAGGCTGGAAACATTTGACGGCCGAGGTCGGCAACCGTGTGCAGCTAGTCGGCGACGACCTGTTTGTAACGAACGTTCGTTTCCTCGAACGCGGCATCGAAGAAGGTGCGGCGAATTCGATACTGATCAAAGTAAACCAGATCGGAACGCTGACCGAAACGCTTGACGCCATCGAACTCGCGCGGACGAACAATATGACGGCCGTTATTTCGCACCGCAGCGGCGAAACCGAAGACACGTTCATCGCCGATCTCGCCGTCGCGACCAACGCCGGCCAGATCAAAACCGGAAGTCTTTGCCGCAGCGACCGCATCGCGAAATACAATCAGCTTTTGCGGATCGAGGAAGAACTCGGCGAATCAGGACGGTATCCGGGAATGAAGGCTTTTTATCAGCTCAAATAGCGAATATGAACATTCGCGACGCTCTCGCGGCGGAACATTCCCGAGCGAATACGATGGCGATCGTCGAATATATCGGCGGCGACCGCGAGCGTTTTGCGGAGCTGATGAAAATATTTCTCGCGGGCGAATATCGGCCGACGCAGCGTGCTGCCTGGCCGATAAGCGTCTGTGCGGAAGAGCATCCCGAACTCATTCGCCCGTATCTGAACAAGCTCATAGATCTGTTGGAGCACGACGGCCTTCATAACGCGGTCAAGCGAAACATCACACGCCTTCTGCAGTTTGTCGAGATCCCAAAACGGCTGCAGGGGAAAGCTTATTCGCACTGCCTTGACCTGATCGCCGATCCAAAGGAATTCATCGCCGTAAAAGCCAACGCGATAACCGTTGCGGAAAACATCGCCCGCGGCGAACCGGCGTTGATGGACGAACTGCGGATGGTCACGCGGCCGCTTTTGAAGGACGCCACACCCGCGTTGAAAGCACGGCTAAGGTCGCTGTTTTGAGGCGGCCGCTTAGATCTATGTTAGAATAGACGCAGCGAGGTGCTCCAAAATGGGACAGGTTGTTATAGATATTCCGGAAAATATATTCGTTAGTTTTCGTGTGAATGACTCTAAGTTTAGCAAGCGGCTACTGGAGGATCTGAAGCCGTATTCCGAAAGTCGCCCGGGTATTTCAGATGAACTGCTAAAAAGACGCAGAGATGCTCTCGAAGAAGTACGGGGAATTTGGTCCGACAGGGAAGAATCGACACAGGAAATAGCTCGAAAGATCAGAGAAGCTAACCGCAAAGTCACCTGAGTGCTTTTCTTATTGATACAAATATCTTCTCGGAGATATTCAAAGGTAACGATAAGATCATTCGTTATGTTTTGGATCTGGAAGCCTACATTGATACGACCATTTACATAGATGTCTTCAAGGCTCGAAATCAAAAGCTGAAAAGGCCTCGATAAAACGATTGTTAGCATCTTTTCCTATAATTTCAATAAATGAGAGCATCGCGAAGCATGCTATTTCTTTAATTGATAAATATTCAAATTCTCACGGATTGCTTCTCGCCGACGCGCTTATTGCAAGTTCGGCGATAAGCGCAGGCCTGACGATCTTAACATTCAATCTCTCGGACTTTCAGTTCGTTGACGGATTGACAGCTGTCAGGCCGAATTGAGCAGCAGCGCGGACCATGCCTAATGAATTCGAGATCAGCACAGACAATAACCGATTGGACGTTGAGCTCATTCACCGCTTTTTGGTCGAAGAATCTTACTGGGCGGCGAACCGCACGCTCGAGCAAACAAAAACGGCGATCGAAAATTCGATATGTTTCGGCGTTTATGACGGCGAACGGCAGGTCGCGTTTGCCCGCGTAGTAAGCGACAAAGCGACGTTCGCGTATATCGGCGATGTTTTTGTAATAGACGAATACCGCGGCCGCGGAGTTAGCAAAAAGCTCATGGCTGCGATGATCGGTCATCCCGAGCTACAGGATCTTCGCCGCTGGGTTCTTGCGACACGCGATGCTCACGGACTCTACGAAAAATTCGGCTTTACCGAACTCAAACATCCGGAACGCTGGATGGAACGCGCCGCTACCGGCGCCTATTGATCCCGATAAACATAAAAAAGAAGCCGTCGGTTAGGACGGCTTCCATAGAATGAGGTGAATTTGCTCCGTTAGCGCTTTCTGTTCACGCTTCCCGGAGTGAAATTCAGGCCTGTGATGTTGCCTGATACGTCAACATTTTGTGACGAGAACGTCATTCCTCTGGCGACGGCGGAGACCGTGTAGTCCGCCCCGGCACTTACATTGTCGAAGTTGTAATAGCCGAATGTTCCGGTTATCACCGTTCGGGAGTTTCCTTCGGAATCCGTAATGGTCACACGAGCGCCTCTGATACCGGCGCCGTTCGCATTCGCAACACGGCCGGAAACCGAGAAGGCCGCCGTGACCGCCCCGCTCGGAACCATTACTGAAACGGTTATCGGCGAACCGGTCTTAAAGAAACCAAGCGTGGCGCTTCCTTCGACGGGCGGCTGATCCGAATCAAAACGGAAATTATACATTGTTCCCCAGCGGATCGCGTTCGCGTTCGGGTTTTGAGCAAAAGTTTCCGTGCTCCATTCGAGCGTGCCGCCCGAATTTATGGATGACCACGGCGCATTGCTGAAGCCCTCGTTGTTGAATGTGCCGTCGAACGTGTTGCCCGGCTGTTGTGGCGGCGCATGGAAACCGATGTTGGTTATGCTCACACCGCTGCCGACCGGTATCGAAAATGTCCGGATCGCGCGGTCGATGTTCTGATTGAACACGGCGTATTCGTAATGCCAAACACCGGATGACGGATTCGTAACTCTATACGCGACCGTGCCGATGCCGTCAACGCCCGGTTCCGGTTCGATCGGGACCAAGGTCGCTCCCGGCCAAGCCGTAACTGCCGCTTTTCCGCGCTGTGTTGATTGAGCCGGTGAGAAGCTGAACGGACTTCCGGTTCCCGATACGTTGTAACGACGATACGATACGTTGTTGTATTGGTTACACTGCGTCGGATTGGCTTCGCACCAGGTGTATTCGTGCGGCGTAATGTACTGAGCCTCAGCATAATATGTCGCGCCGGCGTTCAGCGACGTATTCAGATCTGCGATCTTTGTATAAATGCGGTGCATTGCCGGGTTGGCGGAGTGGTTGTGGCCGCTGTGATTGTTTGGCGGCGTAGACGAATCGCCACGCGGGAAAAATCCGGTGAACGGATTGATCCAGGCACGCGAACCGAGACTCGGGCCGGCATTGAGACTGGCAACATACGGATCCGAACATCCGGAACCGAGGCTGCTGCCGCCGGTGCCATTGCAGCCAAGCTGGCAAAGGTTCTGTGTCAACGCAAGGAACGCATGTTTTACGCTCGATTGGCCGATCTGTTCGAAACGTTCCGCATTGTCACTTCCGCCGCTCATACGGTACATATTCTGCGGGATCACCGGATGATCGTTGCTCGGAAGCGAATGCCAGTGCAGATCGATAGTTCCGAAATTGCATGAATCGGTTCCAACGGCGAGCCCGACGTAATCGCCGTTCTGTCCGCCGAATTGAGCGAGTCCATTGAGGTCACCGACCATTACGTCCGGTCCGGGAACGGTTCCGTTCAGCGGATCCGCAGGCAGTTTGTCCGAAATGACCTGGCCGTTATCAACGACCGTGCTTTCGATGGTTCGCATATTCGCGTTGATCGAGACATCGCCGACCACCTTGCCCGCTGCGTTCGGGATACCGAGGGCTCCGGCAAAGGCTTCGGTCAGAACGAGGCGGCCGCCCGAAATACCGAGCGATCGTCCGGCTCCGTCATATTCGTACTGGTGTCCTTCGATACCGAAATATTCGAACCCGCTGTTCGCATCACGGATAATAAGTTCGTATTGGCTTCCCCACGGCATGCTTTCGATCGTAAGGCCGCTAAGTGACGAATTCAGCGGTTCGGGAAGTCTGGCGTTCGTACGCGGTTCAAGCGTCATTGCGCTCGGCAGAGCGCCTCTAAGTTCGTCGTTAAATGTGACTACCGTAAAAAAAGTGTCCGGTTGGACGGCGAAGTTTACGTCTGAGGGAGCGGCTTTGGCACCGGCCTTCATGAGGTCAATGTGCATTGTAACGCCGCCGCCAGATGCAACAAGTTTATCCAGGCGGCCCGTTTCGCCCTGGCGTCCGGCTTCCGTTCTCTGCCCCCAAAAGCTAACGGCGAGTACGGCCAAAAGACCTAACCCGAATACTGATAATACGATCGGAAGACGACCGCTCAGCAATTTCTTCTTCATTTTAATTCTCCTATCGACTACGCGTGTTAACAGCAATCCCGGCTAAGCTGAAGGACAGCCAAAATTGGATTATTTGGAATAGCGATGAATTTTAAAACACTATTGGTGCGTAGTCAATACCAAGACGATACCAAAACTGTGCGAACGCCCGTCCCTGAACGGCTTTCGTGGCCATAAATGTGCCGGCCGGGTATGAGTTAGTCACGGCGGTATGTTTTAATTAAAATGAGAAGAAATTTTGCCTCTTTCCGCCGAAAGGGTTTCCCAAAACGTTGATATGCGCAGCGAATGTTCGGGTGAAAACAGATCAAAGAAAAGATCGGTCAGCTTGCCGATCTTGGACCGGCGCGGTGTGCCGCATTCAAAAGCGGGCCGCTGGCGTGCGGCCGCGCTTATCGCCCTGACGCTTTTGATGGCCGTGCATTTTATTCAATGGAAAATGACGGGCCGAACCGTGACGCCGATCGAACCGTCGGAAGCGATGCGAACCATCGAAACCGGAGCCATCAACGCCGGTTTCATATTCTTTATGGCGGCGATCCTCGTCACGCTTATCTTCGGCCGCTTCGTTTGCGGATGGGCGTGCCACGTCGTCGCTCTGCAGGATCTTTGCGGATGGCTGATGAAAAAGATCGGCATAAAACCGAAGGCTTTTCGTTCACGGCTTTTGGTCTATGTGCCGCTGCTTGTTGCGTTCTATATGTTCGTATGGCCGACGCTGTTCCGCATATTCCTCGCCCCGCAGCCGACGCCGCTTATTCCCGAATTCACGAATCATCTGCTCACCGAGGATTTCTGGATAACCTTTCCGACGCTTGCGGTGGCAATACCTTTCTTCTTCATATGCGGATTTATGACCGTCTATTTTCTCGGGTCAAAAGGCTTCTGCACCTACGCGTGTCCATACGGCGCAGTTTTCGGAATTGCCGAAAAAACGGCTCCCGGACGCATTCGCGTGACCGACGACTGCGAGCAATGCGGATTCTGCACGGCGGTCTGCACCTCGAACGTGCTCGTCCACGCGGAGGTTCGCGAATACGGAATGGTCGTCGATCCGGGCTGTATGAAATGCATGGACTGCGTCAGCGTTTGCCCGAACGAAGCTCTGTATTACGGATTCGGCAAACCGGCCGTCACCGAGCCGAAAAAGATCGCGAAAAACTACTCGCTTTCATGGAGCGAGGAAATATACGGCGCGGTCGTTTTTGCTTTGAGTTATTTCGCCGTCTGGGATGTTTATCAGCTTGTGCCGATGTTCATGGCTCTCGGCATCGCCGGCGTTTCGACGTTTTTGGCGCTCCGTGTTCTGCGGTTGTTTACGACAAGATCGCTGTCGTTTCATAAGTACAACCTTCGTTCGAATAACAAGATCACCTCAGCGGGCTGGGTGTTCGTCGTTTTGTCGGCACTATGGCTCGGGCTGAACGCACACAGCGGTTGGATCCGTTACAACGAAGCCATCGGTACAGCCGCTTACGAATCTGTCCGCATTCCCGATGAACTCGCGCTTGCCGAAGCCGACGCATCGCAATGGCTTTCTCCTGCCGATAAAGCAAATATCGACCGGGGCATCGAATATCTATCCCGCGCACAGCGAACCGGACTTTTCACAAATACGCATTCGCTGCCGAAGCTTGGGTGGCTCGAATACCTTTCGGGAGATACGAAAAAGGCGGTCGAAACGCTTCGTGACGCCGCCGAAAACGAATCGGGAACGGCAAAAGCACTCAGCCTCTATTACCGCGGAGCAATGCTCAGCCGCACCGGAAATTACGCGGAGGCGGTCACGGCTCTCGACAAAGCCATCGCCGAACGCCCCGACCTTGCGACAGCATATGAAGAAAAAGGCGAAGCTCTTTGGCAGTCCGGCAATAGGGACGCGGCGATCGCCGCCTGGAAAGATGCTGTCCGCGTGAACCCGAACCTGCCGCTTGCGAATTATATGCTCGCGTCCGCGTCAGAAGAAGCCGGCCACGAAAGCGACGCCGCCGGTTTCAAATTGCAGGCGGACAGAGCGACGCCGAACGATCCGTATTTCCATTGGATGGTCGGTTTACGGCTGAAAAATGCAGGAATGGCCGACGCTGCCGCCGGCCACTTTCAGAAGGCGATCGCACTGAATCCGGCGTTCGCTCTGCGAATGAATTCCATCAGGAAATAGGCTTACTTACATTTCGAATAACCGCAGTCGCGGCAGAAATCACAGCCCGATGCATGTTCGAGCTGGCCGCGGCATTCCGGGCATTCGCCGATCAGCGTTCCCATTTCACCTTCTTTACTTTTCGCGATCTGCCGTTCGGATTCCGGCAGCGAATTAAGTCGCCGATGGATCAGCATCAGGCATTCGGCAACGGCCTGTTCGGGCGAGGTCAAAAGACGTTCATTGAACCAAACGGCGTGTGTTCCGGTAACCTTATTCAGAGAACGCGCGACCTCGTTCACATCAAATCCGCCGCGAAGCATCTTTGAAGCAAGCAGCCCGACGCCCTGGCTGATCGGACCGGCGGCGAAAATTTCCAAGATCCGCGAACCGTCGTGGTTTACCGTAACGTAAAGATTCTGCGTGTCGAACGGAATACGCCACGTCGAACCCTGAAGTTCACGCGGACGGTCGATCCTTTGTGCTTCAAGTGTTTCGTGAATAGACGCGTCGGCGTTTGATTCGGCAATAACGGTATCGCCGTGGCCTTTGACCGTTTCGTCCTTTTTCATCGTGTTCAGGACCTGGTTATCGCGGCTGCCGTCGCGGTAATAGCTTACGGCTTTGCAGCCGAGTTTTCGCGCCAGATGATAAAGTTCATCGACCGATTCGACCGTGTCATCGGCCGCTCCGTTACATGTTTTCGATATCGAATTATCGACGTGTTTTTGTGCCGCCGCGAGAACTTTTACGTGTTCGATCGAGCTGATCTTCATCGCCGAAATGAATTCCGCGGGAAGTTCTGCTTCGTGTTCGACAACATATTCGGCGGCCGCACGGATCGATTCTTCGTTCGTCTGATCGACGTCGATGCCGAGAGCGTTCGCAGCAAGCGTATTGACATAAGTCCGCGTTCCGAGCGTGTCCTGTCGAACATATGCCCACGAAAAATTCGGTTCGATGCCGGACGAAGTTTCGGCGACGAGCGATATCGTTCCGGTCGGAGCGATCGTCGTTACCTCGTAATTCCTTGGCGTCAGCGGCATTTCGCGCGGGAGCCCGATCTCGTCATAAATAAATTTCGCATATGCTTCGCGGTTAGCTTCGAGTTCGGGGAACACGCCTTTTTCCTGGCCGAGCTTCATCGATGCGATCCAGGATTCGCGGCGGACGAAGCCCATCACTTTTTCCATAAGGTCAAGCGATTCCTGCTTCCCGTAAACGATCTTCAGTTTCAAACAAAGATCCGCAAAGCCCATAATGCCGAGCCCGACAGGCCGCGTGCGTTTTACGACATCATCAATTTCCGGCAGCGGAAAATGTCCGGCATCGACGACATTATCCAGGAAACGCGTCGAAAGATGCGTTGTTCGCGCAAGCCGTTTCCAGTCGATATTTTCGTCCGGGTTCGTTCCTTCGCCGATGTAGAATTTTGCGACATCGATCGAACCGAGGTTGCACGAATTGTTGAAATGAAGTTGTTGTTCGCCGCACGGATTGCATGCGTATATCGGCCCCATCGATTTCATCATATGATTGTGACGGTTCACTTCATCAATGAAGATAATTCCCGGTTCGGCGTATTTATGTGCAGACGCGATGATGCGGTTCCACACATCCGGAGCGAATATCATTCCGTCCATCGGCGGTTTTTCGATGGTGTATTGGCTCAGGTCGGCGGCTTCGAATGCGTGTTTATCCGCAAACGTCACGGCCTTTCCGTCTTTGTCCCGATAAACGGCATATTCGGCACCGGTCGCCGCGTCAAAAACCGGCTGTGTCCACGGTTCGCCGTCAAATTCCGTCTGAAACCACGTTCCCGCATCGACCGCGTCCATGAACGAATCGGTCACGGTCACCGAAATATTAAAGTTCGTCAGGCTGTTCTGATCGTTCTTTGCGTGAATAAAGCGAAGAATGTCGGGATGCTTTACGCTCAAAATTCCCATATTCGCACCGCGGCGAACACCGCCCTGCTTCACGACCTCGGTCGTTTGGTTGACGATGTTCATAAAGCTGACCGGGCCGGAAGCGACACCGCGCGTCGAATTTACCATCGAACCCGCGGGACGCAAAAATTCGTACGTCATTCCGGTTCCGCCGCCCGTTTGGTGAATTATCGCGACATTTTGTGCGTGTTCCATAATGCCTTCGATCGAATCAGGCACATTCAGCACAAAACACGCGGCAAGCTGGCCTTTTGGCCGCCCGGCATTCACGAGGCAAGGCGTGTTCGGAATGAATTCGCGGTTCAGCATTATCGCCGACATATCGCGGTAAAAGAGATCGCGGCGTTTCGGGTCCGTTTCGGCGGTCGAAACGTGGCCGACGACGCGGCGGACGATGTCCGTCCAAGTTTCAAGAGGCTGTCCTGTCTCGTCTTTTTGCGAATAGCGCTTCGCCACGACCTTTTCGGCATTTGAACCCAAAGGCCGAATTTCGAAGCCAACGGCCCCGTTCGTGTCGGTGTTTTTAGCTGCAAATCCCCCGCTTTCCGTCTTTTCGAGAACAGCACTCATATTTGGTCTCCTTACTTTACGTCTATATTCAATTTTAACATTTTGGACCGGTCATTGAAAGAAATTCGCCGTCCGGGATCACCGGTCACGAAGGTGTAAATAGGGCGGCGTCAACATCCGCCAATATAACGCACGGCGCAGGCGATGTCAACAATATATTGTGGTAAGAGTCTTTGTAACAACAATCTATGCGGTATAACCTAATGTATTACTTAACGTTAACCGCAAAAATTATTTTTTCCACAGGCCATTTGACAACGTCATTGCCGGTTCACACACTTGAGGTATGGACAAACTTATTCACGGGACCGCGGCGGACGGATCGATACGCGTTCTTTCAGCCGTTTCGACCGGCATCGTACGCGATGCGGCACGCCGGCATAACACTTCGCCGACGGCGACAGCGGCTTTGGGCCGCGTCCTTACGGGAACTCTGCTGCTTGCGTCAACGCAGAAAGATTTCGACAGATTTACCGTGAAGATCGACGCCGACGGCCCGATCGGCGGCATTGTTGCCGAAGCGACTCCGGGCGGAACCGTCCGCGGCTATGTCAAACAGCCCGAAGCCGACGCCGCACCGAACGCCAATGGGAAATTCGACGTCGCGGGCATCGTCGGCGGTGGAACTTTTTACGTGATACGCGAATCGGGCTTTGATCTCGGGCTTCACCGCGAACCGTATATCGGCTCGGTGCCGGTCGTTTCCGGCGAGATCGCCGAAGATTTCGCGTTCTATCTCGCAAAATCGGAACAGATACCATCGGCTGTTCTGCTCGGTGTTCTGCTGCAGAATTCGGAACCGTACATTGCGCATTCGGGCGGCGTGATGCTGCAGATGCTGCCCGGTGCGAATGAACATCTCGTCACGATGATCGAAGATTCCATTGGCCACGCTCCGCACGTCACCGAACTATTAAAGAACGGCGGCGGCCCCGAAGAGCTTTTACAAAACGCTCTCGGCGGCATCGATTTCGAGATACTCGGCGAACGCGACATCGCTTTCAAATGTAATTGTTCAAAAGAACGCGCCGTCGCGCTTATCGCTTCGCTCGGAAGGGCAGAGGTCGAATCGATGCTTAAGGAAGACGGCGGCGCCGTAATGGACTGCGGATTCTGCGGCGAATCTTATAAATTGGACGCCGCGGATCTGGAGGCGATACTTGCGGAAGGTACGGCGTGATCAACGGTCGCCGGTCGTGTGATAGCCGCTGCGGAAATAGATCAGCGGGTCACCGTCATTTACAACGGTTTTTTCCACGCGGGCGATAAAGATCGTGTGGTCGCCGCCTTCGTAAGTTTCGACGACGGTGCACCGAATGTTAGCGAGGCAGTTCGCGATGACCGGAACGCCGTCGATGTTCAACTCGTGCGGTGTTTCGGCAAATTTGTCAGCCGCGGGCGAAGCAAAGCGTTCGGAAAGTTCGGCCTGTTCGCTGTTGAGGATATTGACGACGAATATCTTCGAGGCGTTGAGTGCGTCGATGCTGCCGGCGGTGTTTTCGATACAGATCAAAATAAGAGGCGGGTCCAGCGATACCGAGCTGAACGCCGAAACCGTAATGCCGTAAAAATTTCCGGCGGCGTCCTTGGTCGTGACGACCGTTACGCCGCTTGCAAAACGCGAAAGTGTGTTGCGGAAATCTTCTGAACTGATCGTCATAACGAAGAATGCTTTTTTCAAGGCATTTAAGGTAATCTACAATCTCGAAAGACGGTTGTCCAACAAAGCGGTTTTTCGGGAGTTCGGCGATCAGAGTT